>DATKPR010000018.1:0-47606 GCA_035523985.1 Steroidobacteraceae bacterium
CTTCGTGTTGAAGTCTGACTACAAGGGTCTGACCGCGGGCGCACGCGACGCGGACGGGACCGACTACGGAGAGTGGAACGCGTTCGCCGTCGGCGGCCTGCCGATCGGGCAGGGCAATATCACCACGATCGTGAACTTCACGCACACCGATCCCCTGTTCCAATCCGACCGTTCTTTCAGCAGTCCGCTTTATGGCAAGACCTCGGCCCTGCCTGGGACGGTCAATGGCGCCAACGACATTCTGAACCCCGGCCTCGATTCCCCGAGCGCCAGGAACCCGACCGGGACGAACGCGACGGCGGGGTCGCTGGCGTCACTCGTCGCTAATGGGACCTACCTGCCGACCTCCCCGTCGGCGGTCTCCGGCGCGTTCGACATCTCACCCTATCAGACCCTCCTGCTGCGGCAGAATCTCGCTTCCCTGGTCAGCACCTTCGACTTTCCGATCGCCGACCGCGGCAAGGTCACGCTGTTTGGCGACGTGATGCTCTCGCAGGATCGATCCTGGACACAGTGGGCTCCGGTGAGCACCACGGGCATCTCCGTACCGGCCGGGGCGCCTTTTAATCCCCTGACCACCGCGTTCCCAGGTGTGACGTTCAGCTATCTGCCCGACGCCCACGACTTCTACGACACGACCACCGCGGCGCGCATCACCGCGGGATTGCGCGGCGAGTTCACCTCGGCGTGGACCTGGGAGTCGGCATTGGTCTACAGCGAGAGCGATCTCGAGCAGGACCAGACCAATCTCATTTACAAGCCCAACCTCGCTCTCGCGATTGCCGGCGGCTACAACGCCGCGGGCCAGCCGCTGCCCGGTGGCCCTTACAGCATGGAGTACAGCGGCTTCTCGATGAGCGGCCCGCAGGTACTCGCGCCGGCACTGAATCCCTTCGCCACCGCCGCCGGCGTCAATCCCGGCTCACTCGCGAACCTGTACGGCACCGAGGTGATCCGTGCGATCAGCCAACTCGAATCCTGGGACGGTCAGATCGTCGGACGCCTGCCGGGACTGCCCGCGGGCGACGTCGGCCTCGCCTTCGGAGCAACCGTGCGGCGCGAAGCACTCTCGGGGCACGCCGACCCGAATGGGCGCGTCACCGATCCCGTGACCGGCGCCTACGGGGTCGATTCGCAGCTGTGGATCGGCGGCACCTTTGCAGACCCTTTCGCGGCGGCCCGCACCATCAGCGGCGGATTCGCGGAGGTACGTCTGCCGCTCACGAGCGACCAGTGGAGCGTGCCGGTGGTGCGAGAGTTCGACCTGACCGGCGCCGTGCGCTCCGAGCACTACAGCGACGCCGGCAGCTCCACGGTGCCTAAGTTCGGGTTTCGCTGGGAGCCGTTCGACCGGCAGCTCGTCTTCCGCGGCGACTACGCCAAGTCCTTCCTCGTTCCGAACCTGTTCTCGGAGGTCGGTCCGACCGACACCCGTCAGGTGGCGGGCACGGTGATCCCGGGTGTGTTCGGCCCGAATTACAGCGCCCTGCCATTCAACGGCGAGGACGGCAACAACCCGAACCTCAAGCCCGCCACTTCCACCTCGAAGACATTCGGCTTCGTCCTGAAGCCGAACCTGGTCAAGGGCCTGAGCTTGACGGCCGACTATTCGTACATCGTGTTGAAGGGCTTCCAGGCGGGCATCGGTTTCAACAATATTCTCTCGAGTGTCAACACGCTCGGCTCCGCCTCGCCGTACTTTGCCAACCTGGCAATCGGCAACTTTGCCGGGCTTGCGGGCTCGAGCAATCCATTCACCACGCCCGGGGCCCTGCTCGCCTACCTGACCAACCCCGCGACCGGCATGGGCGATCCCACCAAGGCGGCCAACCTCTACCTGATCGACCGTTTCGAGAACAACGCCGAGTTACTCGAGGAGTCATGGAATCTGGGCGCCACCTACTCGATCCCTACCGACCGGGCCGGGCTCTTCACCCTGGCAAGCAACGGTTCGATCTTCGATTCTTTCAACTTCCAGGGCCTGCCTGGGCAGGCATACATCCAGTACGCAGAACGCGACCAACGCCGGAGTCTTCGGCGGCACGTTGCCCAAGTACCACCGTGCCTTACGGCGATCAGCACTTCGCGCGTGCGCTCACCGAGAGCAACACTATTGAAGGAATAAGTCGCAGGCATCACGGGCGCAGTGATCGTTCCGCATCAGATTCCTGCGCGCGTCTCTAAGGCGCATCAACTGAACCATGTAAGAAATTGATTATATGGGGCGTGACGGAATCGAACCGTCGACCAGCGGATTAAAAGTCCGATGCTCTACCGACTGAGCTAACGCCCCAGCGTCGCCCACAATGCCCGCCGCGCGGGGGGCGCGCATGATACTACAGGGGCCGGTAGCCCGAGCGCGTAGACGAGATCGAAGCTGAAGCCCGACCCGTTGGGCGAGTCGTAGACGATCGCGTGATCCATGCGGGTACCGAACGCGACGCGAGTGTCCCGCAGGTGTTGCCCATGATCGTGGCCGTGGTTGCCCAGCCGGCCCGCCCTTCCCCCGAGGTCCCTGGCGGGTGCGGCCTCCGTGATATAGTCCGCGCCGCTGCCCATTTCCGTGATGACACGATGGCCCGACCGCCGCGCGCCGCGATATCGAAGGCCACCTTCGATGAAATGTCGGAGTTTCGCTACCGCATGCGGCGCTTCCAGAGATTTTCCGAGCACGCCGCCCGGTCCCACGGTATCACTCCGCTGCAGTACCTGCTGCTGCTGCACATCAAGGGCTACCCGGGACGCGAGTACGCCGGTGTCGGTGAGCTCGCCGAGCGGCTGCAGGCCCACCCGCACGGGGTGGTGGCCTTGGTTTCGCGTTGCGAACGGCGCGGGCTCGTGCGGCGGCGCACCGGCAAGACGGATCGCCGCAAGGTGGAAGTGCGCCTGACCAGCAAGGGCGAGCGCTTGCTGCTGCAGCTCGCATTGCTGCACCGCGCGGAGCTCAAATCCTCCTTCCGCGGTGCCCTGCCGGGCCTTCTGAAAGACAGCTGAACGCTTACGCGGACCGATAGCGCGTTGGATCCGCCAGCCCCGCCGCGGCGAAGCCCGCGCGCCGCAACCGGCAGGCATCGCAGCGCCCGCAGGCCCTCCCCGTCTCATCCGCCTGGTAGCAGGAAACCGTCTCTGCGTAGTCGACGCCGAGCCGGGTGCCCGCGCGGATGATTTCCGCCTTGCTGAGCGAGATCAGCGGCGCCTCGATGCGGCATTCATGTCCCTCCACCCCCGCCTTGGTCGCGAGATCGGCGAGCCTGGCAAACGCGGCGATGAACTCCGGGCGGCAATCGGGATAGCCGCTCGAGTCGAGCACGTTGACGCCGATGAAGATCGCTCGCGCCCCGAGGACTTCGGCCCAGGCGAGCGCGAGCGCGAGCATCACCGTGTTGCGCGCCGGCACGTAGGTCACCGGGATACCGCTCGTCGGCTCCTCGGGCACCGCGATCGAGCGATCGGTGAGCGCCGAGCCGCCGATGCCGGCGAGATCGACACGCATGATGCGGTGCTCGTCGGCGCCGAGGCTGCGCGCCACGCGCCGGGCCGCGGCGAGCTCGGCGGCGTGCCGCTGCCCATAATCGACCGAGAGCGCATGGCAGCGGAATCCGCGCTCGCGCGCGATGGCGAGCGCGGTGGCGGAGTCGAGGCCCCCGGAGAGCAGCACGACGGCGGCCGGCGGCGCGGGTGTGCTCATCATTTGCCCGGCACGTTGCCCCAGAGGTACTTATGCAACTGGATCTGGAAACGTACCGGCAGACGGTCTTCCAGGATCCAGTCGGCGAGCTCGTGCGCCGGCAGCTGCTCATGACTCGGCGAAAAGAGCACCGTGCAGTCGGCGGGGATGCCGAGCCCGGGGAGCCTCGCTCGGCTCCACTCGTAGTCGGCACGGCCGCAAATGACGAACTTGACCAGATCCTGCGCCCGCAGGGTCGTGAGCTCCGCATAGCGGTTGCGGTGCTCCTCGCCCGAGCCCGGCGTCTTGACGTCGACCACACGCTTGACGCGTGCGTCGACACCGGCGAGCGCCATGGCGCCGCTCGTCTCGAGCGAGACGCGCAGCCCCGCATCGCACAGCAGCGTGAGCAGCGGCAGGCAGGCCTTCTGCGCGAGCGGCTCCCCGCCCGTGACGCACACATAAGGAGTCGCGAACTCGCGGATGCGCGCGAGGATCGCCTCGGGCTCCCACCACTCGCCGCCCTGGAACGCGTAAGCCGTATCGCAATACTGGCAGCGCAGCGGACAGCCCGTGAGGCGCACGAACACGGTCGGGATGCCCACCGTGTCGGCCTCGCCCTGCAACGAGTGAAAGATCTCGGTGATCTTCAGGCGCAACGCGCTCATGGCGTTTCCCGCCGCCGCAAGCGCGCTACTGCGCGCCAATGCGCCGCAGCTTCTCGGTCGCGAGTCTCGCGTCGTCCGTGCCCGGATACTTCTGTGTCACGGCGGTGAGCGTGGCGCGCGCGGCGCCGAACTGCTTCTGCTCGAGCTGCGTGAAGCCGAGCTTGAGGAGCGCATCGGCCGCCTTGCGCCCATCCGGCCACTTCCTCAGTACCGCGCGAAACGCCTCGGCGGCGGAATCGTAGTCGTGGTTGACGTAGTGGGCCTCGCCGAGCCAGTACTGCGCATTCTCGGCCAGTGGGCTCTGCGGGTAGTTGCTCAGGAAATCCCTGAAGCCGGTGATGGCGATCGAGTAGCTGCCGGCCTTGAGCGCATCGAAGGACTGGTTGTAGATCGCCTGCTCGGTCGAGGACGGCTCCGCGCCGCCACCCGGCCCGCCTGGGGGCACCGCGCCCGCGAGGGGCGTCGGAGGCGTGTTCCCGGTGGCGCCCGCTGCCGCCGCACTGCCCGCCGCCGCCGCACCACCCGCCGGCGCCGCGGCGGCGCCGCCCGGGGCGGCGCTCAACGCCCTCACGCGGCTGTCGAGGTCGGCGTACAGATCGTGCTGCTGCTTGCGCAGCGCCGCGTTGTCGTGCTGCATCTGCTCGATCTCACCGCGCAGCGCGCGCAGCTCGGCCTGTGCGGCCTCCTGGTTCTGCGCGAGCTCGACCAGGCTCTGGTTGGCGATGATGCGCTCGAGCTTGGCGACGCGCGCGTCGAGCTCGCTCAGCTTGATCTGCACCGGATCCTCCTCCGGTGTCGTCGCGCAGCCACTGCCGAGCACGGCGGCGAGCAACACGGCGAGCGCTGTCAGAGCGCGGACGGGCACCGGGTGCACAGCTTTGCCCACAGACTCTCAGGGCTTCGCCGGCACCGCCGGCTGGCCCGCCGGCGTCAGGTAGACGATCTCGACACGGCGGTTCTTGGCCCACGCCGCCTCATCGTGCCCCGGGTCCGCCGGCCGCTCCTCGCCGTAGCTGACGGTAGTGAGCTGCCCCTCGGCGACGCCCTGCAGCAGCAGCGCGCGCCGTACCGCCTGGGCGCGCCGGTCGCCGAGCCCGATGTTGTATTCCCGCGAGCCGCGCTCATCCGTGTTGCCCTCGAGGCGCACGCGCGCCTGCGGGTTGGCCGCGAGGTATTTGGCGTGCGCAGCCACCACGTCCACGCCCGCGCCCTGGATGACCGCACTGTCGAAATCGAAGTACACGATGCGGGTTGCGAGCAGTCCCGCCTGCGGGCCTGCCGTCTCATCCTGGTTGCCGGCAACCCCGCCGCCCGCCGCATTGGCGGCGTTGGCGCCTTCACTCTGCGCCCCGGCGTTCGACTCGGTCTGCGCCGTGGACGGCGCGGGTTTCACCGGCTTGCTGCCGCAGGCCCCCAGTGTCAGGGCGAGCGCCGCGACGAGGAGCGCCAGGATGCTATTGATCGAGCGTTGCTCTGCCATTCCGCTTCTCCACACTATTCCCGAATATCCCACATTCACGTTCCAAACGGCCCCCAGGCCGGATCGCACACCGCGGCCTGTTGCGCCTTGAGGCGCAGCCCCGTCAGCCCGTCCACCGAGATCGTCGCCAGCGTCCCGCGGCTCGCCTCGCGCTGCGAGTAAAGAAGTGTAGCGCCATTCGGCGCGAAGCTCGGCGATTCGTCGAGATGACCATGGGAAAGCACCCGCACCGCCCCGCTCGCCAGATCCTGCACCGCGATGCGGTAGCCGCCGCCATCGAGCGTCACCATGGCGAGTGTCGTGCCGTCGGCCGAAATCCGCGGGCGGGCGTTGTAGTTGCCCTCGAAGGTGATGCGCTTGGGCCGGCCGCCGCTTGCGCTGATCTGGTAGATCTGCGGCGAGCCGGCGCGGTCGGACGTGAAATACAGCGAGCGTCCGTCGGGCGCCCATTCGGGTTCGGTGTCGATCGCCGGATCGTCGGTGATGCGGGTCAGTCCCTGGGTGGTGAGGTCGAGGACGTAGATGTCGGGATTGCCGTTGCTGCCCCCGAGGGTGAGCGCGAGCTTCCTGCCGTCGGGGGACCAGGCCGGGGCCCCGTTGATGCCCGCGCGCGCCGACACCAGGCTGCGCTCACCGGTGCGCACCCGCTGCACGTACACCCCCGAGAGCTTGCTCTCGAAGGACACGTAGGCGAGCCACTGGCCGTCCGGCGACCAGGCCGGGGACATGATCGGAAAGCGCGAGTCGAGGATCAGGTGGGCGTTCTCGCCGTCCGCGTCGGCCACGATCAGCTGGTAGCGCTGCGCCGGCGGCGTGCCGTCGATGGAAACGTAGGCAATGCGCGTGGCGAAGGCGCCGCGCACGCCGAGGATCTTCTGGTAGATGGCATCGCTCACGCGGTGCGCGGCGTTGCGCAAGGCGCCGGCCGGACCGGTGAACCGCTGCGTCGCCAGCCGCACACCGGTGAGGGTGTTGACCAGGTCGAAGTCGACCGCCAGCGTGCCGTTCTCGAGCACCGCGAGCCGCCCGACCGCGACGTAATCGCTTCCCACGCCCTTCCAGTCGGCCGCCGTGATGGCCTCGGCGCGCGTCGGCATCGCCGGCATGCGCTCGCGCGGCAGCGCGCGAAAGCGGCCGCTGCCCTCGAGGTCGTGCTGCACCACGCCGGCGACGTCGAGGCCGCCGTCCGCCGGGCTCGCCGGCGCGAACGGCACGATCGCGATCGGGATGGGATCGCGCACCCCCGAGGTGATCTCGATCTGCAGCGCCGCATGCGCCCGGGGCGCCGCGCCGCCACCGATCGCCAGCACGGCGGCGAGCGTGAGCCAGCCTCTGAAGGTGAGCCGCTTCGGCTTGCAGTGCATCGGCATCAGTCCGGCTTGAATTCGATCTTGAGGTTGGTATCGAACAGCGAGGGGTCCGGCGGCGGCGGCAGCGGTGAGGCGCGGTACACCGCATCCTGAATCGACTGGCGCACCGCCTGGTCGCCGTTGCATTCCCCGATACTCACGTGCGTCACCTCGCCTCCCGACACCTGCGTCACGTTCAGCATACAGTCTATCCCGGCTCTGGCCGTCGGCGGGCGCAGCCAGTTGCGCGTGATCTTCGCCGCGATCTGCGATGCCCAGGTCGCCATCGCCGCGCCGTTGCGCGCCGCATCGGCTCGCTCCTCGGCCGCGAGGCTGCGTTTCAGGTCCGCCTCACGATCGAGACGGTCCTGCTCGTCCTGGCGGGCACGCGCGGCGGCCGCCTTGGCCGCCGCGGCCTTATCCGCCGCGGCCTTCTGTGCCGCCGCCTTCGCCGCCGCGGCTTTTTCCGCTGCGGCCTTTTCCGCTGCGGCCTTTGCCGCCGCCGCCTGCTCCGCCGCCGCCTTCTCGACCGCGGCCTTCTCCGCCGCCGCGCGCTGCTCCGCCGCCTTCTGCTCCTCGGCCTGCCGTTGCGCGCGCTCCTCGGGCGTGGGCGGCGGCGGACCCATGTCCTCGGCCGGTGCCGGTTGCGGCGCCGCCGCCGGCTGCGGCGCGGGCTGCTCCGTTCCCTGGAGCGTGCGCGCATCGATCACACGCGCCTCGATGGGCGGCGTCGGGCTCGCGCGGCGCTCCCCGCGGAACATCACCCAGCCGTACACCAGTGCCGCCGCCAGCGCGCCATGCAGCAGCACCGACAGCGAAATCGAGATCCAACGGTCACTCGCACGCTGCACCATCGCCGTGCAATGTGGCTCAGCCGGACCGCCGCGGCGGCTGCGTCAGCGGCTCGGTGACCAGGCCCACCTGCCGGGCGCCCGCCTGCTGCAGGATCACCATCGCCTCGACCACGCGCCCGTAGGCGATGGCCGCATCGGCCTTGACCAGCACCGCGCGCTCCGGGTTGCCGCGCAACGCCGCTGCGGCGCGCGCCGCCACGGTCCGGGCGTCGAGGGGCGCGCGCGGGTCGCCGCCGATGTTGAGATATAGCCGCCCCTGGCGGTCGATCGACAACACGAGCGGTTTGAGTTGCTGCACCTCGAGAGGTTCCGCACCCGCCTTCGGCAGCGATACTTTGACCCCCTGGGTCAGCAGCGGCGCCGTGATCATGAAGATGATGAGCAGCACCAACATGACATCGATGTAAGGAACGACGTTGATCTCGCCCATCAACCGCCGGCCGCGTGAGGTCTGGGCCATGTCAGCGCTCCTTGCCCGGCGCCGGGGCCTTCTCGGCCACCGGCGTGAGCGCGCCGCGGGCCGCGTAGCGCTGCAGGATGGTGGAGAACTCCTCGATGAAGGCGTCGAAGCGGATCTCGAGGCGCGTCACCTGGTCGGCGAAGCGGTTATAGGCGACCACGGCGGGAATGGCCGCGAACAGCCCGAAGGCGGTCGCCACCAGCGCCTCGGAGATACCGGGCGCGACCTGCGCCAGCGTCGCCTGCTGGATGTTTCCGAGCGAGGAGAAGGCGCTCATGATGCCCCACACCGTGCCGAACAGGCCGACGTAGGGGCTGGTGCTGCCGACGGTGGCGAGCGTCGCCAGGCTCTGCTCGAGGCGATCGACCTCCTTGAGCTGCGCGACGCGCATGGCGCGCCGCGAGCCCTCGAGCAGCTGTTCCTGTGCGGCACTCGCCTGACGCAGCCGCGCGAACTCGCGGAAGCCGAACTCGAAGATGCCCGCCATGCCCGTGGCACCGCCGTGCGATTCGATCGCGCGATAGAGCTGTGCCAGATCGTCGCCCGACCAGAAGCGGCTCTCGAAGCGGTCGGCCTCGCGCCGCGCGCGGCCGATGATGCGCCGCTTGCGGAAGATGATCGCCCAGGAGCTGAGCGAGGCGAGCAGCAGGATGCCGATCACCACCTGCACGGGCACGCTCGCCTGCACGATCAGGCGCAGGATCGACAGTTGATCATTCATGCATCGGTACCTCGGCGGCGTGCGGCGCGGTGAGGAACGCCGGCAGGCGGCGCGGTCGCAGCGTACGCGCATCGAGGCAGGCCACGCGCACGCTCGCCTCGACCAGGAGCTCGCGCGCGCCGCCCGCGGCGCGCCGGTGGATGCGCTGCGCGAAGCGCAGCGTTGCCGGCCCCTGCGGCTGCGGCTCGCAGCTCACCTCGAGCTCGTCGTCGAGCCGCGCGGGTGCGCGGTACTCGATCCCGAGACTCACCACCGCGAACAGCATCCCCGCTTCGTGTTGCAGGCGCTGCTGCGAGTAACCGCGCTGCCGCAGCCACTCGGTACGGGCGCGCTCGAGGAAGCGCAGGTAGTTGGCGTAATAGACGATGCCGCCGCCGTCGGTGTCTTCCCAGTAGACGCGCGCGGGCCAGGCGAAGCCGCTCATCGCGGGTCCTCGAACAGCTGCAGGTTGGCGACGGCGCGCGCGGGGGGCTTCAGTCCGAAGTGCTGGTAAGTCAGGCGCGTCACCATGCGGCCGCGCGCGGTGCGCACCAGGAAGCCCTGCTGGATGAGGAACGGCTCGATCACGTCCTCGAGCGTGCCGCGCTCCTCGCCCACGGCCGCCGCGACGCTGTCGATGCCCACCGGCCCGCCGTCGAAGCGCTCGATGATCGCCGTCAGGAGCTTGCGATCGAGCGCATCGAAGCCCTGCGCGTCGACTTCGAGAAGATCGAGCGCCGCGTCGGCCAGGCGCTCATCGATCCGGCCGTCGCCGCGCACCTGCGCGTAGTCGCGCACCCGGCGCAGCAGGCGGTTGGCGATGCGAGGCGTACCGCGCGAGCGCTGCGCGATGCGGCGCGCGCCGCCGGGGTCGATCGGGACTTCGAGGATCGTCGCCGAGCGCTGCACGATGCGCTCGAGGTCGTCGACGCCGTAGAACTCGAGCCGCTGCACGATGCCGAAGCGGTCGCGCAGCGGCGAGGTCAGCAGTCCCGCGCGTGTCGTCGCCCCCACCAGCGTGAAGGGCGGAAGGTTCAGCTTGATCGAGCGCGCCGCCGGTCCCTCGCCGATCATGATGTCGAGCTGATAGTCCTCCATCCCCGGATAGAGCACCTCCTCGACCACCGGCGAGAGACGATGGATCTCGTCGACGAACAATACGTCGCGCGGCTGCAGGTTGGTGAGGATCGCGGCGAGGTCGCCGGGGCGCTCGAGCACCGGACCCGACGTCTGGCGCAGGTTCACGCCGAGCTCGGCCGCGATGATGTGGGCGAGCGTCGTCTTGCCCAGTCCCGGCGGCCCGAAGATGAGGACGTGATCGAGCGCCTCGCCGCGCCCACGGGCGGCGCTGATGAAGATCTCGAGCTGGGTTTTGACCGGCGTCTGGCCGACGTATTCCTCGAGGCGGCGCGGGCGGATGGCCCGCTCGACCGCCTCTTCGTCCGCGCCCGCCGCGCCGCTGGTGATTCGCTCGGCTGTCACTTGAGTCGGTCTACTCCCGTGCCGCGCCCTGCAGCGCGCGCCGGATCAGTTCCTCGGTGGTGTACTCGCCCGGCTCCACGGCCTTCAGCAACCGGGTCGCCTCCAGCGGACGATACCCGAGTGCCACGAGCGCGCCATAGGCCTCGCCCTCGGGGCTGTCGCCGGCTGCCAGCGCCGCGGCGCCGGCGGCCGCGGGCGGCGGCGCGAGACGGTCACGCATCTCGACGATGAGCCGCTCGGCGGTCTTGCGCCCGACGCCCGGCACGTGCGTCAGCGCCGTCACGTCCTCACTTTGCACACAGCGGGTGAAGGCCGCAACGCTCATCCCGGAGAGGAGCGCGAGCGCGATCTTCGGGCCCACTCCGGAAACACGGATCAGGCTGCGGAACAGCCGCCGTTCCTCCTCGGTGGCGAACCCATACAGCACGTGCGCATCCTCGCGCACCACCAGGTGCGTGAGCAGGCTCACCTCGGCGCCGACCGGGGGCAGATGGAAGAAGGTCGACATCGGCGCCTCGAGCTCGTAGCCGAGCCCGCCGACGTCGACCGTGAGCTGGGGGGGAGTTTTCGAGGCGATCCGGCCCCGCACCGCCCCGATCATCGCGGCTCCAGCCGCACGCGGCTCGCGCCCTGCCGCGCCACGAGCGCCCCGATACGCCGGGCGTGCGCGTGGCACACCGCGACCGCGAGCGCGTCGGCGGCATCCGCCGAGAGGGGCCCGGCCACCCCGAGCAGCACGCGCACCATGTGCGCCACCTGGAACTTCTCCGCGGCGCCCGAGCCCACCACCGCGAGCTTGATGGCGCGCGGTGCATACTCGAATACGGGAATGCCGCCCGGCACCGCGCACAGCGCCGCGCCGCGCGCCTGGCCGAGCTTGAGCGCACTGTCGACGTTGCGGCTGACGAAGACGCGCTCGATCGCGACCTCCGCCGGCTGATGCTCGCCGAAGAGCCGAGCCAGGCCGTCGAAGATGAGGCGCAGGCGCGCCGTGGGCGCCGCCGTGCTGACGTTCAGGCACCCCTGCGCGAGCAGCGTAAGCTCCCCGCCCCGGCACTCCAGCACGCCGAAACCGGTTCGGCGCGAGCCGGGGTCGAGACCCACGATGCGGACGGTGGCGGCGACGGCGGCGGGGGGTGGCGCGGCCGCGGCAGCTGCCGGATCAAACGCGCGCCACGACCTCGTCCGGTATCTCGACATTCGCGCAAGCCTATCTGAAAACAAGGGCTTACGCATGGCCCCGTGGCGGGCCGCAAAACTGTGACTCAGCGCTCGCCCATGGGGCTTCAGGATGCGCCGCCGCTGCCGATACCGGATAGCCACCGCGCTTGCTTCCCGAACCGAGCTCGCGGTGATTCTTGAGCCCCACCCGTGGACCCCCCGCCGGTGGGGTTCTTTTTTTGGGCCGCCGCGCCGCGCCCGCCTCAACGCCGCTCGAGCGCCTCTTCCTCGATCTGGGCGTTCGAGTACACGTCGCGCACTTCATCGAGCGCCTGCAGTGCCTCGAGCATCCGGACCGTGCGCGCGGCGGCCTCCCCCGAGAGTCCGAACGCAGTCGCCGCGCGGCGCGTGACTTCGGCGGTCATCGGCGCGAAGCCGCGATGCGTGAGCACCGCGCGCACCGTGTCGAGCTCGGCCGGATCGGCCAGTACCTCCATGGAACGGTCGTCCGCCGGCACCACGTCCTCGGCGCCCGCCTCGAGCGCGACCTGCATCAGCCGTTCCTCGTCGGTCCCCGGCGGGTAGGTCATGAGGCCGACCGTATTAAAGAGATAGCTCACCGAGCCGTCCGCCCCGAGCGCGCCGCCGTGCTCGAGAAATACATGCCGCACCTGCTCGGCGACCCGGCCGCGGTCGTCCGTCACGCACTCCACCACGACCGCCGCGCCGCCCGGCCCGTAGCCCTCGTAACGCACCAGCTCCTGCCCGGCGCCGGGCTTGCGGCCGCGGCCCTGGCTGCGGCGCGCCGCCAGGAAACTGTTACGGCGCTGAATGCTGGCCCAACTGCTGTGTCTCGTCATGAGGTTACGTATGATAGCTACAAACCCCGCGAGAGGACACGCCGTCGCCCAACCCCGACGGCCTGCGGCGGGGCTGCCCTCCCATGGAGACCAACCTACTCTGCCCGCCCGCGGTCCGTGACGCCATCATCGGCGCGCGCGCCGCGCTCGAGCGCGCCAGCGTCCGCTCGCCCGCC
This sequence comes from Steroidobacteraceae bacterium, assembly GCA_035523985.1. Lineage (GTDB taxonomy): Bacteria > Pseudomonadota > Gammaproteobacteria > Steroidobacterales > Steroidobacteraceae > 13-2-20CM-66-19. Next base: position 12,858 of record DATKPR010000018.1, read on the forward strand.
GACCTCGCCTTCGCGACCGAGGCGGCCGAGATCATGGGCGGGCTCACCGAGAGCACCGAGCTCGCCAACGCGCTGCTCGCCCGGCCGGTGATCTCGCGCGCGAGTCTCACGCCCGAAGAGGCCGCCGGCATCGTGGGCCAGGGGGCCACCGACATCGCCGTTGCATTGCAGCGCCTCGGCACCCTGGGACTGCCCCACGACTGGTCGCCCGCCCGCGGCCTCGATGCGCGCCAGGCCGAGACGCTGCGCAAGATGCTGCTCGCGGTGGTGAGCGACCCGCGGCTGGTCTTGGCGCGCCTCGCGGAGGAGCTGGTGGGCCTGCGCCACGCGCGCGAGCTCCCGGCCGCCGAGCGCGAGCGGCGTGCGGTCGAGGCGCGGGTGATCTACGCCCCGCTCGCCAACCGGCTCGGCGTCTGGCAGCTCAAGTGGGAGCTCGAGGACCTCGCCTTCCGCTACCTCGAGCCCGAGGAGTATCGGCGCATCGCCGCCGCTCTGAATGAGCGGCGCGCCGACCGCGAGCGCTACATCGATACGCTCGGGCGCGAGCTGCGCGCGGCGTTGCACGCGGCGGGCATCGCCGCCGAGGTCTACGGCCGGCCTAAACACATGTATAGCATCTACCGCAAGATGCAGCGCAAGCAGCTCGCCTTCGAGCAGCTCTTCGACGTGCGCGCGGTGCGGGTCGTGGTCGGTACGGTCCCCGAGTGCTACGCGGCGCTCGGCGTGGTCCACTCCCAATGGCCCTACATCCCCGGGGAGTTCGACGACTACATCGCGACTCCGAAGGGCAACGGCTATCGGTCCATCCACACCGCGGTCATCGGCCCGCAGGCAAAGAGTGTCGAGGTGCAGATCCGCACGCGCGACATGCACGAGCACGCCGAGCTCGGCGTGGCGGCGCACTGGACCTACAAGGAAGGCGGGCCGCGCGATGCGCAGTATCAGCGCAAGATCGAATGGGTGCGCCGGCTCCTCGATCCGCAGGAGGATGCGGGCGAGCATGCCGAGCGCGACTTCGTCGAGGGCATGCGCGCCGAGCTCTTCGAGGACCGCGTCTATGCGCTCACCCCGAAGGGCGAGGTGATCGATCTGCCGCGCGGCGCGACGCCACTCGACTTCGCCTACCAGGTGCACACCGCGCTCGGCCACCGCTGCCGCGGCGCCAAGGTCAACGGCCGCATCGTGCCCTTGAGCCGCGCGCTCGCCAACGGCGAGATCGTCGAGATCATCACCGGCAAGCACGAGGCCCCGAGCCGCGACTGGCTCGCGCCCGAGCAGGGCTTCCTCGCCTCGCCGCGCAGCCGCGGCAAGGTACGCGCCTGGTTCCGCAAGCAGGACGTAGGCGACAACCGCAACGCCGGCCGCGCTATCGCCGAGCGCGAGCTCGCGCGCATCGGGGTGCGCGGCGAGCAGGTCGCGGCGCTGGTGCGCGAGCTCGGTGCCCCCGACGTGGAGCATTTTCATCAGCTGCTCGGCGAGGGCGAGATCACCGTGACGCAGCTGATGCACGCGGCCACGCGGCTCTTTCAGACCGCAGTCCCGGCGCCAGCGGTACGCAGGGCGCGCGCCGCCCCGCGCCGCCGGGGTGCGCCGATCGAGATCGAGGGGGTCGGAGACCTGCCGACGACGCTGGCGCGCTGCTGCGCACCGCTGCGGCCGCAGCCGGTCACGGGCTACGTGACGCTCGGCCGCGGCGTCACCGTGCACCGCAGCGACTGCGCGAGCCTGTTGCGCATGGCGGCGCTCAAGCCCGACCGGGTACTGAAGGTCGAATGGACCGCCACGGTGCAGGACGCACTCGAGGTGGAGATCGTGGTGAGCGCCTACGACCGCCGCGGACTGCTGCGCGATCTCACCGACGTACTCGCCGCCGAGCGCCTCAGCATCGATGCCGTCAACTCGCGCACCGATCATGCGAGCGGCATGGCGCACTTCGCGCTGCGGGTCGCGGTCGCCGACCTCGAGCAGCTGGCGCGCGTGCTGCGCCGGCTCGCGGCGGTACCGAACGTGCTCGAGGCGCGCCGGCGTATCTGAAGGGCGGGAGGCGGCCTGAGGCCGTCGGCGCCGGCCGGCGGCTCAGCGGTTGATGGAATCGATGGCGCGCTTGTCGGCGTTGAGCGCCGCCTCGTGCACGGCCTCGCTCAGCGTCGGGTGCGCGTGGATGGTACGCTGCAAATCCTCGCTGCTCGCCGAGTACTCCATCGCGAGCACCGCCTCGGCGATCAGCTCGCCGGCCATCGGACCGATGATGTGCACGCCGAGGATCTCATCGTCGTCGCGCGCGGCGACGATCTTGGCGAAGCCCGCCGCCTGCTCCATGGCGCGGGCGCGGCCGCTCGCGAGGAACGGGAACACGCCGGTCTTGTAGTCGCGTCCGCTCGCCTTGACCTGCTCCTCGGTTTGCCCGACCCAGGCGATCTCGGGGGCGGTGTAGATCACCGAGGGGATCACCTGGTAGTTGAGCTCGCCGTAGCGCCCGGCGATCAGGTCCGACACCATGACGCCCTCTTCCTTGCCCTTGTGCGCCAGCATTGGCCCGCGCACGCAGTCGCCCACCGCCCAGACGTTCTCCGCTCCGGTTCGGCAGTGGTGATCGACCTTGATGAAGCCGCGCTCATCGAGCTCGACTCCGGTACCGGCGTCGAGCAGATCCTGCGTGTACGGCCGCCGGCCGACCGCGACCACGAGGCGGTCGACGGTGATGCGCTGCTCGCCTTTGGCATCCGTATAGGCGACCTCGACCGCGCCTGCCGTGACGGCGGCGCCGGTGACCCTGGCGCCGAGGCGCACGTCGAGCCCCTGTTTCCTGAAGTGCCGTAACGCTTCCTTGGCGAGCTGCTGGTCGGCGATCGCGAGGAAATCCGGCAGGGCCTCGAGCACCGTGACCTCCGAGCCCAGCCGCCGCCAGACGCTCCCGAGCTCGAGTCCGATGACACCGGCACCGATCACGCCGAGGCGCTTCGGCACCGCGTCGATCTCGAGCGCGCCCCAGGAGTCGACGATGTGCGGCGCCTTGAAGGGCGCCGCGCGCAGCTCGATCGGGGTCGAGCCCGAGGCGAGCACCACGTGGCGCGCGCTGAGCTCGCGCCGTGTGCCGTCGTGGGCGGTGAACTGCACCCGCCGCCCGGGCAGAAGCTTGCCGTGGCCCTGCAGCGGCGTGACGCCGGCGGACTTGAAGAGCGCGAGGATGCCCGTGGTCATCCCCTTGACGATCCCGGCCTTGCGCTTTTGCATCTGCGTGAGGTCGAGCGACACCGCGCCGACGCCGATCCCGTGGATCGCGAACTCCTCGCGCGCGCGGTGATAGAGCTCGGTCGACTCGAGCAGCGCCTTGGAAGGAATGCAGCCGGCGTTCAGGCACGTCCCGCCGAAGGTGGCGCTGCCGTCCTTGTTCTTCCACTCATCGATGCAGGCGACGCGCAGCTGGTTCTGCGCGGCGCGGATCGCCGCCGGGTATCCGGCCGGGCCTCCGCCGATGACGATGACGTCGAAGGAATCGGCGCCGGGGGCGGCCGGCTTGTCGTTGCTTGGCATGGAAGTGGTTGTAATGCCTGAGGTTAATGGATCCAGGGGCGCGCCAAATTAGCACAAACGCGGCGCCGCAGGCGCTCGTACCCGGGCCGGCTTTTCCAGCCCCCGTCATAAAGGAGAAATATCAACGCCATAGGGTCGTGGGCTTTGCCACACCGCGAGTCATCACGATGAATACCGCCGCCGCCGAGTCTCCCTATCCGATCGAGCCCGCCGCCGCGCGCCCGATGCTCGACCGCAAGGCGGGCCCGCTCACCCAGCTGCTGTTCCTCGTGCTGGTGCTGTTCGGCGTCGGCTACACCGGCTACAGCCTGGTCGCCGACATCACCGGCGCCAATACCCATGCGGTCACCATCCTGCCGTACTTCCTGCTCGGCGTGGCGCTCCTGATCGCGCTCGGCTTCGAGTTCGTCAATGGCTTCCACGACACGGCCAACGCGGTCGCGACCGTCATCTATACCCATTCGCTCCCGCCGCACCTCGCGGTGGTGTACTCCGGCACGCTCAATTTCCTCGGCGTGCTGGTCTCCAGCGGCGCGGTCGCCTTCGGCATCATCACGCTGCTGCCGGTCGAGCTGATCCTGCAGGTCGGCTCGAGCGCCGGCTTCGCCATGGTATTCGCGCTGCTGATCGCCGCGATCCTCTGGAACCTCGGCACCTGGTGGCTGGGACTGCCGGCCTCCTCCTCCCATACGATGATCGGCTCCATCATCGGGGTGGGTGTGGCGAATGCGCTCATGCACGGCCGTGACGGCACGAGCGGCGTCGACTGGACCCAGGCGACCAAGGTGGGCTACTCGCTGCTGCTGTCGCCGCTCGTCGGCTTCGTGTGCGCGGCGCTGCTGCTGCTGGTGCTCAAGGCGCTGGTGAAGAACCGCGAGCTCTACCAGGAGCCGCGCGGCAAATCCGCGCCCCCCGCGTGGATCCGCGGCGTCCTCATCCTGACCTGCGGCGGCGTATCCTTCGCCCACGGCTCGAACGACGGACAGAAGGGCATGGGCCTGATCATGCTGATACTCATCGGTACGGTGCCGACCGCCTATGCGCTCAACCGCGCCATGCCGGTGAAGGATGTGGCGCCCTTCATCCAGATGGCAGCCGACACGCAGCAGGCTCTTGAGCGCGCGGCGCCGGGCGCGCCTCCCGCCGACCCGCGCGCGGTGCTTTCGACCTATGTGCGCACCCACAGCTGGAACGCGCAGGTGCTGCCCGCGCTCGCCGCGATCACCGGTGGCATCGCCGAGCAGGTGCGCGCGAGCGGCAGCTTTGCGCACATGGCCGGCGCGAGCGTCACCAACGCACGCAACGACATGTACCTCACCTCGGAGGCCATCCGTCTGTACACCCGCGACCCGCACGCCGGGGAGCTGAGCGCGGCGACGCGCGGGCAGCTCGCCGGATTCAAGAAGCAGATCGACGGCGCCACCAAGTTCATCCCGCTGTGGGTCAAGGTGGCGGTGGCGATTGCGCTCGGCCTCGGCACCATGGTGGGCTGGAAGCGCATCGTCGTGACGATCGGCGAGAAGATCGGCAAGACCCATCTCACCTACGCGCAGGGCGCCTCGGCCGAGCTCGTGGCAATGGCGACCATCGGCGCCGCCGACATGTTCGGACTGCCGGTCTCGACCACGCACGTGCTGTCCTCGGGAGTCGCGGGCGCCATGGCGGCCAACCGCTCGGGCCTGCAGCTGCGCACGCTGCGCAATCTGCTCATGGCCTGGGTGCTGACGCTCCCGGCCGCGATCGTTCTCGCGGGGGCGCTCTACTGGGTGTTCCGCCAGGTCTTCTGACGGGACGGCAGGCGCGCGCGCCTCAGATCCCGAGGAGCATCCGCCCGGGATCCTCGAGCGCGTCCTTCACCGCGACCAGGAACTGCACCGCCTCGCGCCCGTCGATGATGCGGTGATCGTAGGTTACCGCCAGATACATCATCGGCCGCACCACGACCGCGCCGTCGATCACCATCGCTCGCTCCTGGATCTTGTGCATGCCGAGGATCGCGCTCTGCGGCGCATTGACGATGGGCGTCGACATGAGGGAGCCGAACACCCCTCCGTTGGTGATCGTGAAGGTACCGCCGGTCAGGTCGGCGAGCGCAATGGTGCCGTCGCGCGCCTTGCGCGCGTAGTCGGCCACCTCCTTCTCGATCTGCGCGAAGCTCTTCACGTCCGCGTCGCGCACGATCGGCACCACGAGTCCGCGCTCGGTCGAGACCGCGACGCCGATGTCGTAATACTCGTGATAGATGATGTCGCTGCCGTCCACCGAGGCATTCACCACCGGGAATCTCTTCAGCGCCTCGATGCAGGCCTTCACGAAGAACGACATGAAGCCGAGCTTCACGCCGTGCTGCTTCTCGAAGCGCTCCTTGTAGCGCGCGCGCAGCTCGTTCACGGCCGTCAGGTCCACCTCGTTGAACGAGGTGAGCAGCGCCTGGGTCGACTGCGCCTCGACCAGACGCTGGGCGATGCGCGCGCGCAGCCGCGTCATCGGTACGCGCTGCTCGGCGCGGCTGCCGGCGGCGGGCGGCGGCGCGGTGGGCGCCGGTGCGCGCGCCCCCGGAGAGGTGCCGGGACGCGCGGCTGCGGCGGCTGCCGCCGCGGGCGCGGCAGCGGGTGCCGGCGCAGGAGCCGGCGCCGGTGCGGCGGCGGGCTTCTTGTCGAGGAAGCCGACGACGTCGGATTTCGTGAGCCGCCCGTCCCGACCCGAGGCGGGAATCGCCGCCGGGTCGAGCCGGTTCTCCTCGACCAGGCGTCGCACCGAGGGACTCAACTTGCCCCCCTCGCGGCCGGCCTCCGCTTCCGCGGCGGTCGCGGTGCGCGGCGCGGGCGGCGCGGCCTTCGAGCCCGCCGAGGCGGCCGCCTGACTGGCGGCGGCCTGCGCCGCCTGCGCCATGGCGGCCGGCGAGAGCTTCACCGGCATGGTGGCCGCCGTGTCGCCGTCGTCGATGACGGCGAGCACCTGCCCGCTGGTCACCACCGTGCCGCTCTTCACGCGGATCTCGCGCACCACGCCGTTGGCGGGGGCCGGCACTTCGAGCACCACCTTGTCGGTCTCGAGGTCGGCGAGGTTCTCGTCGCGCCGGATCGGGTCTCCGGGCTGCTTGTGCCAGGCGACGAGCGTCGCATCGGCGACCGACTCGGGGAGCTGCGGAACGCGGATTTCGGTGCTCATGAACGCTTTCTCATTTCGGGCGCGCCGGCCGGCGCCGCGGCCGCCGCACCCGGCACGGCGGCCGTCAGGCGGGTGGTTTCGCGCGCCGATTCCTCGGTGGTGGTCGAATGCAGCGCCGCGGCGACCAGCGCCTGCTGCTCGAGCTCATGAATCTTCGCGATGCCGGTCGCCGGCGCCGCCGCGGGCGCGCGCCCGGCGTAGAGCAGCGCACGCCGCCCCGCGGCCTCCTGCAGCCGATGGCGGATCTGGTACCAGGCGCCCTGGTTCTGCGGCTCCTCCTGACACCACACCACCTCGCGCGCATTGGGGAAGCGGTTGAGCACCGCGTCGTACTCATCGCTCGGGAAGGGATACAGCTGCTCGATGCGCACCAGCGCCACGTCGCGCAGTCCCTCCTTGCGGCGTGCCTTGAGCAGATCGAAGTACACCTTGCCGCTGCAGAAGACCACGCGCCGCACGTCGGCGGGGCCGAGCTCGTCGAGCTCGCCGATGACGCGCGCGAAGCTGCCGCGGGTCAGATCCTCGAGTGGCGAGGACGACAGCGCATCGCGCAGCAGGCTCTTCGGCGACATCACGATGAGCGGCTTGCGGAAAGCCTGGCGCATCTGGCGGCGCAGCATGTGAAACATCTGTGCCGGCGTCGACGGCACGCACACCTGCATGTTGTTCTCGGCGCACAGCTGCAGGAAGCGCTCGAGGCGCGCCGAGGAATGCTCGGGGCCGGCGCCTTCGTAGCCGTGCGGCAGGAGCAGCACGAGTCCGCAGAAGCGCTCCCACTTCGCCTCGCCCGAGCTGATGAACTGGTCGATGATCACCTGGGCGCCGTTGACGAAATCGCCGTACTGCGCCTCCCACACGGTGAGCGAGCCCGGCTCGGTGGTGGCGTAACCGTATTCGAAGCCGAGCACCGCCTCCTCCGAGAGGACCGAGTCGATCACCTGCACGCGCTTCTGGCCCTCCGCCAGATGCTGCAGCGGGATCCAGGTGGCATCGGTATTCTGGTCGTGCAGCACCGCGTGCCGGTGAAAGAAGGTGCCGCGCCCCGAATCCTGGCCGGTGATGCGCACGGCGAAGCCGTCGGTGACGAGGGAGGCATAGGCGAGCGTCTCGGCGCAGCCCCAGTCGAGCGGCAGCTCGCCGGCGAGCATCCTCCTGCGGTTGGTGATGAGCTGCGCGACACGCGGGTGGAGGCTGAAGCCCTCCGGCACCAGGGTGATGCGCTCGCCGAGTGCCCGCAGGCGCGCAAGCTCGATCCCGGTCGTCACCCGCTCGGTCCAGTCCGCCTGCGCGTAGGTGGTCCAGTTGACCGTGTACTTGTTGCCGATCATGCCGAGCGAGGCCCGCGCCTGCGGCCGCCCCTCGTCGAGCCCGTTGCGGTACTGCTCGGTCATGCCCTCGGCGTCGGCCGCGGTCAGCACGCCCGCGCCGCTCAGCTGCTCGGCATACAGCCGCCGCGCGCTCGGGTGCTGGCGGATCACGCGGTACATGCCCGGCTGGGTCGCCGCCGGCTCGTCGGCCTCGTTGTGGCCGTGGCGGCGGTAGCACACCAGGTCGATGACCACGTCCTTGCGGAAGCGCATGCGGTACTTCAGTGCCAGGCGCGAGACGAACACCACCGCTTCCGGGTCGTCGGCGTTCACGTGGAAGATCGGCACTTCCAGCATCTTGGCGACATCGCTCGCGTACATGGTCGAGCGTGCATCGCGCGGCTCGGAGGTCGTGAAGCCCACCTGGTTGTTGACGATCAGGTGGTAAGTGCCGCCGGTGAAGAAACCGCGCGCCTGGGAGAGCTGCAGCGTCTCCATGACGACGCCCTGGCCCGCGAAGGCGGCATCGCCGTGGATCAGCACCGGCAGGACACGCCCGCCGCGCTCATCGCCGCAGCGCTCCTGGCGGGCGCGCACCGAGCCCTCGACCACCGGGTTCACCACTTCAAGGTGCGAGGGATTGAAGGCGAGCACGGTGTGCACGTTGCCGGCCGCGGTGCGCAGGTCCGCCGAGAAGCCCTTGTGATACTTGACGTCGCCCGAGCCCTTGACCTTGCCCGGCTCGTAGCGGCCCTCGAACTCGGTAAAGAGCTCGGCGGGCGACTTGCCGAGCAGGTTGACCAGCACGTTGAGGCGCCCGCGGTGCGCCATGCCGATCACGACCTCCTCGATCCCGACGGCACCGCTGCCCTGGATCAGGTCATCGAGCGCCGGGATGAGCGCATCGCCGCCTTCGAGCGAGAAGCGCTTCTGGCCGACGTACTTGGTGTGCAGGTAGCGCTCGAGGCCCTCGGCCGCGGTGAGCTGCCAGAGGATGTTGCGCTTTTCCTCGGGACTGAAGCGCCCGCGCAGGCGTCCTTCCTGGAACTCATCCTGCAGCCAGATGCGCTCCTCCGAGTTCGACACGTGGGCGAACTCGGCGCCGATGTTGCCGCCGTAGATGTATTGGAGCTGCGCGAGGATGTCGCGCAGCTTCATGCGCTTGGGCACCGACTCGATGTGGCTGCCGGTGAAGAATTCCTGGTCGAGATCCGCCGCCGTCAGCCCGTAGTGCTCGGGCTCGAGCGCGTGGGGCCGCGGGCGCGGCTTGAGCGCCAGCGGATCGATGGTGGCGACCAGATGCCCGCGGTTGATCCAGATGCGGATGAGGCGCGAGACGGCCGCCTGGCGCACGTCGGCCGGGGCCTGCGCCGCGGCGGGTGCGGCCGCGGCGCCGCGCGCGGTCGCGGCACGCGCCACGATGGCGTCCCGCACCGGTCCGTGCGCGCGCTCCGTGATGCCGGCACCGCCGAGCTGCGCGAAGTAGGCCCGCCAGCGCTCATCGACGCTCGCGGGGTCGCGCAGGTACTGTTCGTACAGGGCGTCGAGGAAGTCGGCGTTACCGCCGTAGAGGGGTGTCGGTTCGAGCATGCGGGGAAAAACCGAAGGCGAGCCAGTAGTTTAGCGGAAACGCCAGCGGCGGGGTAAAGCACCCCGGGACGTCCCGCCCGTGGCCCGCCTCAGCCCGCCGGGAGACGATCGAGGAGGCGGAACTCGTAGAGGATGAGCGCCGCGTAGACGGCCAGCAGCAGATACAGGAGCAGCCCCGCCGACAGCCGCCCGCACACCCGCATGCCGGCGAGGAGCGTGAGCAGCACCACGCCGCCCGCGGTCAGCCCCACCTTCACCACCGTGAACGCGAGCGCCGAGCCGCCGACCAGAGGACTCATCAGCGGATTGGCCTCGTAGGCCCCGTGGCGCATCAGCTCGAGCGTCAGCGCCGCGTCCGCGCTCGAGAAGAGCAGGATCAGGATCGCGGCCGCGAGCCACTGCGGATGGTGCCAGTCGACCGCGGCGAGCGAACGCTCGCCGGCGCGCCGTGGCCGGCGGCGCCGGGCATGGAAGCTGCCGAGGATGAGACCGCGCAGCACCTGACTGCGCCGCTCCCCGCGGCGGCGCTCGGGTCGGGCGCCGGAGACGATACGATCGCTGAGCTCGGTCGACACAGTTCTTGTTATTCGTTGCCGCGGACCCGGACCATTCTAGCGGGCGGGAGCCGCCGCGCCACAGGTGCGCGCGGGCGCCAGCTTATGACACCTCGCGCGATCCCCTCGTTATCATGCGGCCGATGTCGAGCCCGAGCCCCGCAGCGGCCCACCACGCGAGCACGTCCGACGGCCTGCCGGTGCCGCGCCGCTACTGGGCGATCGCGGCCATCCTGCTCTCGATCTGCATGTCGGTGCTCGACAGCACCATCACCAACGTCGCGCTGCCGACCATCGCGCGCGACTTCCACGCGAGCCCGGCCGCCTCGATCTGGGTGGTGAACGCCTATCAGCTGGCGATACTCGTGGTGCTGCTGCCCCTGGCCTCGCTCGGCGAGGTGCTCGGCTACCGGCGCGTCTCGCAGGCCGGGCTCATCGTATTCACGCTCGCCTCACTCGCCTGCGCGCTCGCGCCCTCGCTCGTGACTTTGAGCGTCGCGCGCCTCATCCAGGGACTCGGCGCCGCGGGCATCGTCAGCGTCAATGCGGCGCTGGTGCGCTTCACCTATCCGCACCGCTATCTCGGGCGTGCCATCGGCATCAACGCCTTCGTGGTCGCGACGTCGGCCGCACTGGGTCCCACCATCGCCTCGGCGGTACTGGCCGTGGCGCAGTGGCGCTGGCTCTTCGGCATCAACGTGCCGCTCGGTCTCATCACCATCGCCATCGCGCGCTACGCGCTCCCCGATGTCGAGCGCATCCACCGGCCGCTGAATCACCTCGGGGCCCTCCTCTACGCGGGGATGTTCGGGCTGCTGCTGAGCGGCCTGCAGTCCCTCGCGCATCACTCGGCGACTTCGCTGGCACTCACCCAGATCGCGGGCGGTGTGCTGCTCGGGACGGCGCTCGTGCGGCGCGAGCGCGGCCGCGAGGCGCCGCTCATTCCCTTCGATCTGCTCCGGGTCCGGCTGTTTCGCCTCTCCCTCGCCGCCTCGATCTGCGCTTTCGTCGGGCAGATGTGCGCCCTCGTCGCCTTGCCGTTCGAGATCCAGCGTCTCGGGCATTCGGCGGTCGAGACCGGGCTCTACATGACACCCTGGCCCGTGGCGCTCGCCCTGACGGCCCCGATCGCGGGCCGCCTCTCGGAGCGCTATCCGGCCGGGCTCCTGGGGGGTGCGGGACTGCTCATCATGGCGGTGGGACTCGCATTGCTCGCGTACTTGCCGGCCGCCGGCACCGCCGCGGGTTTCATCTGGCGGATGGCGGTGTGCGGCTTCGGCTTCGGCCTCTTCCAGTCGCCCAACAATCACGCGATCCTCTCCTCCGCCCCGCGCGCCCGCAGCGGCGCCGCCGGGGGCATGCTCAGCACCTCGCGCCTGGCCGGGCAGACGCTCGGCGCCGCGGCAGTTGCGATCCTGTTCCGCGCCTACCCGGCGACCGGCTCGAATCTCGCATTGAGCGCCGCGGCAGCGCTCACCCTGATCGCGGCCCTCGTCAGTCTGATTCGCCTCACGGGGAGCGAAGGCGCGCCGCCCTGAGGAGCCAGGAGCCGGCGCCGTTCGTGCCGCCGGCGGGCGCTTGTAATTAATTAATTCGTTGATTATTATTCGCCGATGAGTGCAGTCCGCACCGCGCGGCGCCGCATCGGCCGCCCCCGCCAGAGCACCGGCGTCGATGCCCGCGAGCGGCTGCTCGATGCCGCCCTGGTCCTCTTCGCCGGGCACGGCGCCGCCGGCACGACCATTGCCCAGATCGCCGCCCGTGCCGGCGTGACCGCGGCGATGGTGCATTACTACTTCCGCGACCGGGATCACCTCCTCGATGCGCTCGCCGCCGAGCGGCTGCTGAAGACGGTCTCGGCCGTCTGGGGCCCGGTGCTCGAGACCGACGATCTCGTGCCCATGGTCCGCGGCCTCGTGCAGCGCATTCTCAAGGCCACCGAGGTCAACCCCTGGCTGCCCTCGCTGTGGTTGCGCGAGATCGTGAGCGACGGCGGGCAGCTGCGCGACCGTCTCCTGAGAATCCTGCCCTTTGAATTCGTCCGTCACCTGGTCGGCACGGTCGCGAGCGCGCAGCGCCGCGGTGCGGTCAATCCGCAGCTCGAGCCGCGTCTGATGCTCCTCACCGTGATCGGCCTCACCCTCCTGCCGCTCGCGACCATCCGTCTCTGGCAGCAGGTGCCGATCTTCGAGGGCATCACCCGCGCCGACGTGGCGCGCCACGCCGAGGCGCTGCTGGTGAGCGCCTTCTCGGCGGCTCCGCGCCGCACCCCCTCCTCCTGAGGACTCCCATGGTTTTGCAACGCACCGCTCTCATTCCGGTTGCCCTGGCCCTGACGCTGCTCGCGGCCTGCTCCGGCGCCCCGCGCAGCACCTTCCAGGGCTACGTCGAAGGCGAGTTCGTCTACATGGCGTCCTCGCAGCCGGGCCGGCTCGAGCACCTGGCGGTGACGCGCGGTCAGCAGGTGGAGCGCGGCGCGCCGCTCTTCACTCTCGAGTCGATCGATGAGCGCGCGGCGCGCGATCAGGCGCGCCAGCAGCTCGCCGCCGCCGAAGCGCAGCTCGCCGACATCGAGACCGGCAAGCGTCCTCCCGAGGTCGCGGTGGTCGCGGCGCAGCTGACCCAGGCCGAGGCCGCCGCACGGAAATCGACGCTGCAGCGCGATCGCGACGAGGCCCAGTATCAGAGCGGCGGCATCTCGCGCGAGCAGCTGGAGGCGACGCTCGCGCAGGCCGCGAGCGATGCCGCGCACGTGAGCGAGCTCGCGAGTCAGCTCGAGGTGGCGCGGCTCCCGGGGCGCGCCGAGCAGCTCAAGGCCCAGGCGCGTCAGGTCGAGGCGGCGCGCGCCGTGCTCGAGCAGGCCGACTGGCGCCTCGGCGAGAAATCCATCGCCGCGCCGAGCGCGGCACTGGTGTACGACACGCTCTACCGCGAGGGCGAATGGGTTGCCTCCGGCAGCCCCGTGGTACGGCTGCTCCCGCCGCAGAACATCAAAGTGCGCTTCTTCGTGCCGGAGCCGGTCATCGGCGCCCTCACGGCGGGCCGCAAGGTGCTGCTGCACTGCGACGGGTGCGCGGCTGACGTGCCCGCCGCGATCACCTTCGTATCGAACGAGGCCGAGTACACCCCACCGGTGATCTACAGCAACGAGACGCGCGGCAAGCTGGTGTACATGATCGAGGCGCATCCGACACCGGCCGATGCGGTGAAGCTCCACCCCGGCCAGCCGCTCGAGGTGCAGCTGCAATGAGCCTCGCGCCCGCAGCGGCCATCGACGTGCACGGGCTCAACAAGAGCTTCGGCGACAAGCACGTCGTCATCGATCTGGCGCTGCGCGTGCAGCCGGGGGAGATCTTCGGCTTCCTAGGTCCCAACGGCAGCGGCAAGACCACCTCGATCCGCATGCTGTGCGGCCTGCTCACCCCGGATTCGGGCAGCGGCAGCTGCCTCGGCTACGACATCCTGAAAGAGAGCGCGCAGATCAAGCGCAACGTCGGCTACATGACGCAGCGCTTCTCGTTCTGGGACGACCTCTCGATCCGCGAGAACCTGGACTTCGTCGCGCGCGTCTACGCGATGCCGCAGCGCAAGCAGGCCGTCGAGCGCTCGCTCGAGCAGCTCGGACTCGCGGGGCGCGCCGAGCAGCTCGCCGGGCAGCTCTCGGGCGGCTGGAAACAGCGCCTGGCGCTCGCGGCCTGCATGCTGCACCAGCCGCGGCTGCTGCTGCTCGATGAGCCCACCGCCGGGGTCGATCCCACCGCGCGGCGCGACTTCTGGGAGGAGTTGCACCGGCTCGCGGCGCTCGGCATCTCGGTGCTGGTCAGCACCCACTACATGGACGAGGCCGAGCGCTGTCACAAGCTCGCCTTCATCGCCTACGGCAGGCTCCTGGTGCAGGGAACCGCCGCCGAGGTGGTGAGCGGCCAGCATCTCACCACCTGGTCGATCCGCGGCGAGCACCTCGCGCAGCTCGCGACGCAGCTCGAGCATCAGCCCGGGGTCGATCAGACGGTGGTATTCGGCTCGGCGCTGCACGTCACCGGGCGTGACGCCGCCGCGCTCGAGCGGTCGGTGACGCGCGCCGCATCCGCGGCCGGCCTCGACGCCACGCCGATCGAGACCGGAATCGAGGACGTGTTCATCCATCTCATGAACGAGTCGGGTGCGACGGAGAGGCTGCGCGCCCCATGAGCGGCCGCGACCTCTTCTCGCTCGAGCGCTGGTGGAGCGTGGTGCGCAAGGAGTTCCTGCAGCTGCGCCGCGACCGCATCACCTTCGCCATGATCGTCGGCATCCCGATCATGCAGCTGACGCTCTTCGGCTACGCGATCAACTCCGATCCCAAGCACCTGCTCACCGGCGTCCTGGTCGAGGATCACAGCGAGTTCACCCGCACCTTCGTCGCCGGGATGAAGGCTTCGAACTACTTCGACATCGTCGAGGAGTTGCCGGACGAGGCGGCCGCGCGCGCGGCGCTCGCCCGCGGGAAACTCCAGTTCGTGCTGACCGTGCCGCCGGACTTCACACGGCGGCTGCTGCGCGGCGAGCGGCCGGCGCTGCTGCTCGAAGCGGATGCGACCGACCCCTCGGCCACCGGCAACGCGATCTCCGCGGCGCTGCAGCTGCCGCAAAGTGTCGCCGCCAAGGATCTCCTCGGGCCGCTCGGCTCCCTCGCCGGCGGCTCCCCGCCCTTCGAGGTCCGCCTGCACGCCCTCTACAACCCCGAAGGCATCACCTCGTATTTCATCGTACCGGGCCTCATGGGCGTCATCCTCAGCATGACGCTGATCCTCATGACAGGGCTCGCGATCACGCGCGAGCGCGAGCGCGGCACCATGGAGAACCTGCTGGCGATGCCGATCACCCCGCTCGAGGTGATGAGCGGCAAGATGGTGCCCTACATCCTGATCGGCCTCATCCAGGTGACCATCATCCTGATGGCCGCGGCCGCCATGTTCCACGTACCCTTCCAGGGCAACCTGGTCACTTTCTATTGTGCGGCGCTGTTCTTCATCGCCGGCAACCTCGCCGTCGGCATCTCGCTCTCCTCGCTCGCGCAGAACCAGCTGCAGGCCATGCAGCTGACGATGTTCTATTTCATGCCGAACATCCTGCTGTCGGGCTTCATGTTTCCCTTCCAGGGCATGCCGCGGTGGGCGCGGGCCATCGGCGAGGTGCTGCCGCTCACCCATTTCAACCGCCTGGTGCGCGGCATCATGCTGAAAGGCAACGGCTGGCCCGACCTGTGGACCGATGTCTGGCCGATCGGACTGTTCATCGTCGTCGTCATGTTCGTGGCGCTGCGCTTCTATCGGCGCACGCTCGACTGATGCGGAGACTCGCATGCGACTCAAGCTCCCGCTGCTGGCCTGCGCGACCCTGGTCGCCGGCTGTGCCATGGGTCCGCAGTTCCGCCGCCCGGCGGCGCCGCCGGCCGCGCAATACACCGCCGGCGCGCAACCCGAGGCGACCGCGGCGAGTGCTGCCGCGGGCGGCGGAACGCAGCGCTTCCTGAGCGGCGCGCCACTCCCGGCGCACTGGTGGGAATCCTTTCACTGCGCAGCACTCGATGAGCTGGTGAGCGCGGCGCTCGCGCACAGCCCGACGGCGCTCGAGGCGCGCGCGCGGCTGCGCGAGGCGCAGGCGGATCTCAGCGCGGCAACCGGCAGCACCCTGTACCCGCAGGCGGACGCAGAGCTCGGCGCCACCCGCGAGCGGGTGGACCCGGCGGCCTTCGGCTTCACCAACATTCCCCAGCCGCCGCCCTTCAACCTCTTCAATGCCCAGGTCAACGTGTCCTACACGCTCGATCTGCTCGGCGCCAATCGGCGCTTCGTGGAGGGCGCGCGCGCGCAGGCCGAGTACCAGGATTACGAGGCTCAGTCGATCCAGCTGATGCTGGCCGCGAACGTGGTCGCCGCGGCGATCCGCCAGGCCGATCTCGAGGCGCAGCTGCGCTACACCCACGCGATCCTCGCCGCCGCGAGCCGGCAGCTCGCCATCGCCGAGGAGCGCTATCGCGAAGGCGGGATCGCTCAAAGCGATCTTGCGGCACAGCGCACCCAGCTCGAGCAACTGCGCGCCACGCTGCCGCCGCTCGAGGCCCAGCGCCACACGATCGATCATCAGCTGGCCGTCTACACCGGCAAGCCACCGTCCACCGCGGCCATCCCGGCTTTCACACTCACCGATCTGACGTTACCCGGGGCGGTACCGCTGGCGCTGCCCTCGGAGCTCATCGAGCGCCGTCCCGATGTGCGCGCCTCGGAGGCGCTCTGGCACGCAGCGAGCGCCAACGTCGGCGTCGCGACGGCGAACCTGTTCCCTCACCTGACGATTTCCGGCTCGCTCGGCTCCGAGCGCTCGCAGGCCTCGCAGCTCGTCGACGGCACCAACGTGTGGAGCGTCGGCGCGAGCCTGCTGCAGCCGATCTTCCACGGCGGTGAGCTGCACGCGCGCAAGCGCTCGGCGGTCGCCGCCTACGATGCCGCCGCCGCGGCCTACCAGGAGACCGTGCTCGAATCGCTCCAGCAGGTCGCCGACAGCCTGCGCGTGCTCGAGGCCGATGCGCTCACCCTGCGCGCGCGCGCGCTGGCTGCGGAGCAGTCGGCGGCGAGCGCGGCGATCGCGCAGCAGCGCTTCGCGGCAGGCGGCATCAGCGAATACTCGCTCCTCGATGCGCACCGCCAGGAGCTCGCGACGGCGCTCGATCGCAGCCACGCCGAGGCGCAGCGCCTCGCCGACACCGCGGCGCTCATGCACGCACTCAACGGGCCGCTGTGAGAGGGGCGCGGCTGCGCGGGAGCGCGGCCTACCGGGGAGGCTGCGGCAGCGGCAGCCCGCGGGGCCAGAGCAGCCACATCTGTCCCTGCTGCCGCATCCTGCCGGCCAGATCCCGGGCCGCATCGCCCGTCCCCCAGAAGAAATCCGCGCGCGGCGCGCCGCGGATGGCGCCGCCCGTGTCCTGGGCGATGACCAGGCGCTCGAGCGGTGAGTCGGTGGCGGGGAAGGTCGTCGCGAGAAATACCGGTGCGCCGAGCGGCACGAACGCCGGATCGACGGCGATCGAGCGGCCGGCCGTTAGCGCCACCCCTTCGGCACCGCGCGGACCTTCGTGCGGGTCGCCGAGCGGCGTCTCCTTGAAGAAGACCACGCTCGGGTTCGCATCGAGCACTTCCTGCATCCGCTCGGGGTGCGCCTCGAGCCACTCACGGATCCCCGGCAGGGTCGCCTGATCGACGGTCAGGAGTCCCTGGTCGACGAGATAGCGGCCGATCGAGTGATAGGGCTGACCGTTCTGGTCGGCGTATTGCACCCGGATGGTCTCGCCGTCGGCGAGCTGCACGCGGCCCGAGCCCTGGATCTCGAGCGTGAAGGCATCGAGCGCGCTGTCCACCCACAGCAGCTCCTTGCCGCGCAGCGCTGCATCGGCGCCGAGCTCGGCGCGCGTGTAGTACGGCACCACGCGGCGGCCGTCGAGCCGGGCCCGCACGGTCTTGCCCTTGAGCTCCGGGTAGAGCGAGGCGAGATCGACGGTGAGCAGATCGTCCGGTGGCGCATAGAGGGCGGCGCTGAACTGCGCGGAGGGGGCGCGCGCGCCTTTGAGCAGCGGCTCGTAGTAACCCGTGACGAGCCCCGTCGTCTGCGCCCTGGGGTCCGCTCCGCGGCGCAGCCGGTAGGCGCCAAAGTACTGCTGGAAATAGCCGCGTATGTCCGCGGCCGTCGCGTCCGGTGCGAGCGCCTGCGCGGCCGTGCACACTGCGGTCCACACGGCGCGGAAGCGCAGGTCGCGGCAGCTCTCCAGATACGCCGGCCACGCCTCCTCGAGGCGGTCCGTGCTCCAGCCGGGAAGCGCGCTCCAGTCGGCGGGCACGTAGCGCAGCGCGTTGTCGGGTGGCGGCGCCACGGGCGGGCAGCGAGGGTTGACGGCGCAGCCGCCGAGTGCAAGTGCGCAGGCGAGCGCGGCCGCAAGCTGCCGCGCGCGCCGGCGCTTGCTGCGGCGCCCGGGATTGGCGAGAGTATTCGGGATATCCATAGCGGCTCAGCTATACCGAATTCCCGACCCGCGGGCCAGCGCCGCGCGCGGACGCCGGGCGCACAGCAGACCAGGGGAGCTCCATCCGTCACGAGCCACGCCGATCGCCGCGAGCCGCACACCTGGCGCCGCTCGCGCTCGCCGTTGCGGCCGGCGGCTGGGCTGCTCGCGCCGGCGCGGCGGATGAGGCCGTGGGGCCGCAAGGGAGTGCAGCCGAGCCGCAGCAGGTCGTCGTCACCGGCACGCCGCTGCCCGGCACCCCGATCGACATCGACAGGATTCCCGCCAACGTGGCGGTGCTCTCGGCGGAGGATCTGACGCGCCAGGGGCCGGCGAGCCTCACCCGGGCGCTCAACGCCGCTCTCGGCAGCGTGAGCATCGGCGACGACCTCGACGACCCTTTCCAGCCGGACATTCTCTATCGCGGCTTCGAGGCCTCCCCGGTACTCGGTACGCCGCAGGGACTCGCCGTCTATCAGAACGGCGTACGCATCAACGAAGCCTTCGGCGACACCGTCAACTGGGATCTCTTTCCCGATGCCGCGATCGGGCAGGTGCAGCTCGCGAGCTCGAACCCGCTCTATGGACTCAACGCGCTCGGCGGGGCGATCTCCGTGACCATGAAGAACGGCTTCACCTATGAGGACACCGCCCTCGAGCTCAGCGGGGGCTCCTACGGCAACCGCTCCGCCGTCGGTCAGTTCGGCGCGCACTCGGGCGCCTTCGGCTTCTATGTCGCCGGCAAGGCGCTCGACTCCGACGGCTGGCGGGACTTCTCCGGCGATCGCATCCGCTCGCTCTACGCGGTGGCCAGCGCGCACGGCGAGGCGGGAACGCTCGACCTGAGCTACACGCGTGCCGACAACACCCTGCGGGGCCAGGGGGCGGCTCCCGTGCAGGAGCTGGCGCTCAGCCGTGCACTGGCCTTCACCGGACCGCAGAGCAACCACAACACGCTCGGCTTCCTCACGCTGAACGCCACCCTGCGGCTCGCCGAGCGCTGGTCGCTCGAGGGCGTCGCCTATGACCGCGACTACGCCCAGAGCGTCGCCAACGGCAACACGACCGGCTACCTCGCGTGCACGACGGTGCCGGGAGCCCTGTGTCAGCCGGACGGCGTGACGCCGCTCACCAATGCGGCCGGGCAGACGTTGCCCGATCTGTCCCAGGGCGGCAGCGTCCCGATCGGCGCGAACGACTTCGAGACGATCCACGCCTACGGTCGCGGTCTCGCGCTGCAGCTCTCCTCCGATGCCGCCGTGCTCGGCCACGGCAATCAGCTGAGCGTCGGCGCCGCGGTCGACTACGCCACGACCCGTTTCTACACCGCCGAGGAGCTCGGCGTGATCGGCGCCGGGCTCCTGGTGCAGCCCTCGGATCTCAGCGTCGATACGCCGGAGGGCTCGGCGGCGGCCATCGCCAACGGCGACGCGACTCCGGTGAGCGTCGACTCGGTCAACCAGACCGTGGGCGCCTATCTCACCGACGCCTTCGACGTCGCGCCCGGCCTCACCGTGACGGCGAGCGGACGCTACAACGTCGCGCATCTCGGCCTCGCCGACCAGCTCGGTACCGATCTCTCCGGCAGCAGCCGCTTCGTGCACTTCAATCCCGCCCTCGGGGCGACCTGGCGCCTGCTGCCTGTGGCCACCGTCTATGGCGGCATCGCCGTCAACACCCGCACGCCGACGGCGAGCGAGATCGAATGCTCCAATCCACTCGCACCCTGCCTGTTGCCGACCAACCTCGCGGGCGATCCGCCGGGCCTGCGCCAGGTGATCGCACATACCGCGGAGCTCGGCGCGCGCGGCTCGGGCGCCGCGGCGGCGCGCTGCGGCTCATGGAGCTGGAACCTCGGCCTGTTCCGCACGCTGCTGCACGATGACATCTACGGCATCGCGACCTCGGTCAGCCAGGGATTCTTCCAGAACATCGGCGACACGCGCCGCCAGGGCGTCGAGGCCGGGCTGCGCTGCCAGGGCAGCCGCTGGTCCGCTTTTTTCAACTACAGCCTCGTGGACGCCACGTTCCGCTCCCCGCTCCTCGTCCCCTCGCCTTCCAATCCCTTCCGCGACGCGCACGGAGACATTGAGGTCGAGCCGGGCGACCGGCTGCCGGGGATTCCGGAGCACCGGCTGAAAGCCGGTCTCGACTACACGCTGACTCCCGCGTGGTCGCTCGGCGCGACACTCGAGGTGAGGAGCGGCGTCAGCTACGTGGGCGATGAGGC
Source organism: Steroidobacteraceae bacterium (assembly GCA_035523985.1). GTDB lineage: Bacteria > Pseudomonadota > Gammaproteobacteria > Steroidobacterales > Steroidobacteraceae > 13-2-20CM-66-19. The sequence continues at coordinate 33,279 of DATKPR010000018.1, forward strand.
CAACCTGCTGCCGCGGATTCCGGGTTATGCGGTGGTGCATCTGCACTCGACGTACCGGCCGACGGCGCATCTCGAGGTGTTCGCAGCGATCGACAATCTCTTCAATCGCGCCTACGCCACCTGGGGAATCCTCAGCGACCCGACGGGCGTCGGCGCACCCGGCATTCCGCCCGGCGCCCTCACCAACGGCCCGGGCGTCGATAACCGGTTCCTGAGCCCCGCGGCGCCTCTCGAGGCGTTCCTCGGCGTGCGCCTCAGACTCTGAGCGCTGTCTCCCCGCCGGGGACAAATGCTATTGTCGTCATCGCAGGGGCGCGCGCAGGACGCTCCATCGACGGGGAGAAAAACAAGATGGGCACCAGGGCGACGCGGCGAACCCTTCTCCACACGATACTGACGAGCATCGCGCTGGTCGTGGCCGCGCAGGCCGCCTCCGCCGGACCCGATCAGGCAACCAAGGATCGCTGCACAGCGTACGCACGGCGCGCCGTGCAGCAGTACCGGCTCATGAAAAGCCACCCGGAGTGTCAGGCGAACACCGATCCGATGAACTGGCAGGACAACTACGACAACCACTACAACGCGTGTGTGGTCTTCCCGCAGAAGATGGCCGAGATGGCTGACGCCGCCCGCGAGAACCACCTGCAGGCCTGTGGGGCGCTGTCGGACAGCAGCGCCGCGGGCGCCGCCGGCGGGTCCGGTGATGCCGGCGGAGCAAACAGCTCAACCGGCACGAGCGGCGCCGGTGGCACAGGTGGCTCCGCTCCCATGGCCGCCGCCGCCGGTGGCGGCTCGACGGGGGGCTTGCCGAAGGCGGCCCTGAACGATCCCGAATGTCACTCGGCCGGAGGTCCGTCGTACCCGGTCATCCCCGGCACCGGCGTCGTCGGCTCGCAGGGGGTGCTGGTCGGTAACGTCCTGACATTCGTGGTCGTCGGAACGAAGAAGCGCGTGTCCTACGCCGTGGTGCGTCCGCATTTCGTGCTGGTGCAGATTCACTGCACCGGAAAACCGAATGACAACACCGGCGTATGGGTCTACGCCTCGCCCGACGGGAAATCCGGCAAGGAGATCGCCCTCGACGGCTATGGCCACGTCAGCACCATCGATATGACGTGGGCAGTGACGCAGCGGATGATCCAGGGAAAATGAACGGCACGGTCCTGCGCCGCTGGCACACCTACATCGGTCTGCTGTGTGCGCCCAGCCTGATCTTCATGTGCCTCACCGGCGCGGTGCAGCTTTTCAGTCTGCACGAGGCCCATGGCGACTATCACCCCTACGCCTGGGTCGAGAAGCTGAGCTCGGTGCACAAGGACCAGGCCCTGGAGCATCACCACGCGCATCAGCACGCAGACGCGCCCGCACCCCCCGACGCCAAGCCCGCCGCCGAGCCTCCCGGCGCGGATCACGACCACGATCACGACCACGATGAATCGACGTCAGTCGGGACGCGGGCCCTCAAGGTGTTCCTGCTGCTGGTCGCCCTGGGACTCACGGCCTCGGCATCGCTCGGGCTCTGGATCGCCCTGACCCAGAGCCGCCAGAGGAAGCTGTGCTGGGTGCTGCTCGGCTGCGGAACGGTGCTGCCCCTCGTGTTCGTCGTTCTGGGATAGCCGCGTCGCCGTGAGACCGCTGGAAAGCCGGATGACGGCGATCGATGTGATGCGTGGCCTCACGCTCGCGCTGATGATCGTCGTGAATCTGCAGATCGGTGAGGGCCAATCCTACGCGCAGCTGCTGCACGCGCAATGGGACGGACTGACGCTGACGGACGTCGTGTTTCCGACCTTCATGTTCGTGGTCGGCACCTCGCTCGCCTTCACGCTCGAGAAGTACGAACGGCTCGGCGAGGCGGCATTCCTGCGCAAGGTGCTGACACGCACCGCTCTCATCTTCCTGTGCGGGTACCTGCTCTACTGGTTTCCGTTCTTCAGGATCGATGCCGCGCGACACGTGATCGCGGCCCCCATCTCGCACACCCGTATCTTCGGCGTGCTCGAGCGCATCGCCCTCGGCTACGGCGCCGCGGCGCTCATCGTGCACTACGGCCGCCGCACCGGCGCCATCGTTTTTGCAGTCAGCGCGCTGCTCGGCTACTGGTGGCTGATGCACGCCTGCGGCGATTATTCGCTCGCCGGCAACGCCGGGATCAAGCTCGACAAGCTCGTGCTCGGCGAAGCGCACATGTACCACGGCGAGGGCGTGGCCTTCGATCCGGAAGGAATCCTGAGCACGCTGCCGGCGATCGTGAACGTGCTCGCCGGCTACCTCGCGGCGCGCTTCGTGCGCGAGCGCGGCACGGGTGGCCGCACGCTCGTGAGTCTCGTCCTGACCGGGGCCGCCTGCGTGCTGCTCGCCCTGTGGTGGGATACGGTCTTTCCGATCAACAAGAAGCTCTGGACCAGCTCCTTCGTGTTGTGCACGGTGGGAATCGATCTCGGCGTGCTGGCGGCCCTCGTCTATCTGGTCCCGCAGACGCCGCGGCACAGCTGGACCTCATTCTTCGAGGTGTTCGGCCGCAATACGCTCATCATCTATCTCCTCAGCGAGGCGGGTGAGAAGGTGCTGCACATGATTCACGTCGGCGGCCAGAGCGTGCTCGACCGGGTGTATGCGGACGGGTTCGCCTCCTGGGCCGGAGCCAAGGCCGGGTCGCTCCTCTATGCGGTCGCCTACATGCTGTGCTGCTGGGCGGTGGCCTACGCGATGGACCGCCGGCGCATTTACGTGAGGCTCTGACCCGCGCGACCGCGCACCCGGCGTCTCACTCAACCATCGCCCTCAGGCGAGTCGCGCACGCTGAAATGCACGACCCCGAGCGTGCTTCCGGCCGCGTCCTCCAGAATGAGCCGATACACCCCCGCGCGCGGCGTCCAGAACTGCGGTGCGTCCGGGGAACCGAGCGGCTGGCCGTTGAGCTTCAGCTGCATCCCGCGCGCGGCGCCGCGCACCGAGATCAACACGCGCTGGTGCGCGACTGGTATGTCGGGATCCAGCGCAATGACCATGCCATCCGCGGGACTCTCGATTCCCGGCAGCGCCTGCGCCGGCAGCGCCGCGCTCTCGCGCGTCGTCATTACGGCGCCCTCGAGGTACCACTCGCGGCGCGGCGGCTCCACCGCCGGCGAGAACCGCGTGAGGATCGAGCGCACGCCCGCGGGCGCAGCGGGCGGCGCGGAGGGGAGACCCGCGTGCAGCGCCGTCATCAGGTCGTACCAGACGGGAGCCGCGCCCGTGACGCCGCTCACCGCGTGCATGGAATCCCCCTCGAAGTTGCCCACCCACACCGCGACCGTGAACTGCCTCGAGAAGCCGATACACCAGTTGTCGCGCATATCCTCGCTGGTGCCGGTCTTCACGGCGGCCCAGAACGGGGTATGCAGATGGCTGTCGAGCCCGAAGGTGACGGCACGCGCTGCCGGATCGCCCAGAATGTCGGCGACGACGAAGCTCGCATCGGCCGGTAACAGGCGCACCGACTCGCTGCGTCGCGGAGTCAGGGTGAGGGGCGAGGCGAGGCCCCCGCGCGCCAGCGTGCGGTAGGCCGCGGCCTGCTGCCACAACGAAACCTCCGCCGATCCGAGCGCGAGCGAATAGCCGTAGTACGCGCCGTCCTCGCGCACATCGTAGCCGAGGTCGTGCAGACGGTTGCGGAAGGGCTCCACGCCGACCAGCACGAGCGTGCGCACCGCCGGTACGTTGAGGGAACCGGCCAGCGCGGTCCGCACGCTCACCAGGCCCTTGAAGTCGTGATCGTAATCCTGCGGGATGTAGAGCCCGGTTGCGGTATCGACGGTGAGGGGCGTATCGGACAACTGCGAGGCCGCCGTGAGGTAGCGCCGCTCGAGGGCGAGCTCGTAGAGAAAGGGCTTGAGCGTCGAGCCCGCCTGCCGCGCCGCCCGCACCCCGTCGACCGCGCCGGCGCGCGAGGCCTGACCCGCCGATGCGACGTAAGCCAGGACCTCGCCGCTGTCGTTGTCGACCACCAGCGCCGCGCCATCGCGCACGTTGTGATCGGCGAGTGCGGCCAGATGATTGCGCAGGGCGTCGCGCGCCAGTCGCTGGATCCGCGCATCGAGGGTCGTGGATACGCGCTGGCCGGGCGCCTTGAGGAGTGTCTGCGCGAGTTGCGGCGCCAGATGATCGCTGACGACGTCCTGATCGGCGGCGAGCATCGATGCGGCCTGCGTCTGCAGGGTCTCGCAGCCGATCCCGAGCGCCGCCTCGCGCGCGCGTGCGCAGGCGCGCGCGACCAGCCGCGCGGGGCTTGCGTTCGGGTTCGGCAGGAGCGCGGCGAGCAGCAGGCTCTCCGGCAACGACAGCCCCGCGGGGGTCTTGCCGGCGAGGCGCGCCGCCGCCGCACCCACCCCCTGCAGCTCACCGTGGTACTCGAGGAGGTTGAGGTAGGCTTCCAGGATCTCGCGCTTGCTCCAGTGTGCTTCGAACGCGCGCGCCGCGCGCATCTGCGCCAGCTTGTCGATGAGACCATCCACGTCGCCGGCGCGATGTCGCGGCCGCAGGAGCGAGGCGAGCTGCATCGTGATGGTGCTCGCCCCGCGCCGCCGGTGCGCGAACGCCTCGTCGTGCACGGCGCCGAGTACACTTTCCCAGTCGACGCCGTGGTGCTCGTAGAAGCGCCGGTCCTCCCCGGCGACGATCGCCGTCACGAGCGCCGGGGAAACCTGCTCGAGCGGCACCCAGTCGAGGCGCCGCACGTCCATGCGCACGCGCCGCGAATCGATGGTGGCGCCGTGACGATCGAGCAGCCATGCATCGGAGGGCGCGTAGGCGGCGCGCACCGCCGCGAAATCCGGCACCGTCACCGGCCACAGCATCGCGAGTACGACCCCGGCGGCTGCGACCGCCAGCAGCCCGAGGACCAGCGCCGCGAGGCGCCGGAGGATTCGGGAAAGCCTCATGGCGTGGCCGGCAGCACCGTCACGGCGGAGTTGGGCAGCTCGCCGAGCATCTCGGGTGCGTACATCGCCTCGACGCGTGTCGCCGGCAGCCGGAAGGTGCCGGGGTTATTGAGGCGCACCGTGTACTCGACCGTCCAGTGCCCCTTGGGGACGAAGCGGTAGTACGCCCGATAACCGTCGAAACGGCGCTCTTCGAAGGCGGGCCAGGCCCACCCCGTCCGCTGGTCATCGCGCCTGAGAAGCTGCGACTGTCCACCGAGACTCCCGAGTACGGTCGCGCCGGCCGGGATCGGATCATCGACCACCACCCAGGTCATGTCCGACTGGGCCTCCAGATCCAGATGCACCCGCAGCACGTCGCCACGCGTGTAGACCCCCTGCCGATGCTGCTCGACGGCCGTCACGCTGCGCGTCACCTTGAATCCGGTCGACAGCGGCTTCTCGAGCGGCAATGCCGCCGTCGCACGCACCATGAGCCACGGCGCGCCGCCGCCCGAGTGCCTGACATCGAGCACCTGTGTGCCGCCTTGCCACGGCAGGCTGAGCACCGGGGCGGCGGCAGGCCGCGGCCAGGCCACCTGCTCCTCGTGGCTCGCGTAGTGCACGGAGGTCTCGCCCGTGACGGGCGTCGACTCGAATGCCCGCGAGAACTTCCCGATCGCGAGTACACCCCAGGCATTGGCGACCGTCGTGCTCCAATGACCGGAGAGCTGCCGGCCGAGCGCCCCGCGCACCAGTCGCGGGATGTCCTCGCGCCACTCCGGCCGGTCCAGCACCGCGAGCAGCATGCGATTCGCGTTCGAATCGGCAGAGACCATGAGCCACCACAGCGCATCGGTGCGCTCGCTCGAGAAGCCCATGGTGGTTCCCTGGAAGTTGAGCCGCGCACGCAGCATGCCGAGTGCCGCGTGCGTCTTGTCCGCGGCGGCGCCGATGCCCGGTGTACGCTCGAGGATCCCGACCCAGTCAAGGAGCGCCGAGGTCGGCAGCAGATTCGGCTCGACCGTGATGCTGTCCAGCATGTCGGCCCGCGCCGCGCCGTAGCGCGACAGCGCATCGATCGCCTGAAGCTTGCGGATCGAGAGGTCGGCCGTCGGCAGCGCCGAGTAGCGCACCAGCTTGCCTTCGACGAACTGCGTCAGCGCGTGCAGCAGGCGATCCTGCTCGGCCCCGATCGGCCAGCCCGCCTCGCTGCCGATGGCGAGCAGGTACGCGGTCAGTCCGTCATCGCCCCGCAGCCGATCGCTCGGGAAGTATTTCACCAGGCCGTCCTCGTCCAGGTACGCCGGCAGGCGTGCCATGAGCGCATCCCACGCTGCGCGCGAATGCAGCGCCACCGCCCGCGAGGCGAGCTGCTCGAAACAGACGTACGGGTACGCAGCCATGTACTCGGTCACGCCGTCGAGATTGTCGCCGAGCCTCGCCTCGAGCGTGATCTCGAGTCCGCCGCGCCCGGGAAGCGCGCCGTGCGGGATGGCGGCCGGCATCGTGAGCGGCTGGGTCAGCTGACCGATGGTCGCCTGGTAGGTGCGGACCGGGAAGGCGGGGATCACCGTCTCGCTCACCTTGAGGCGATCGCGCGCCGCGCCGGCGCTCGCGGTGACGTCCCAGTCGATGCGGATGAGACCCACGGGAACGGTCACGGTCCAGGTGAGGTCGCGTGCCGCGCCTGCGGGGATGTGCGCCTCGAGCGCGGCGAGCGGCTCTGCGATGGCGCGACTCGAGGGCTGCACGTGCGCGGTGAGAACCTGGTCGGTGGTATTGCGCACCGTGAAGGTCGCCGCATAGCGATCGCCCTCCCGCACCAGCGGCGGCAGGCCCGACAGCAGGATCAGGTCCTGCGTGGTGCGGATGCTCGCGCTGCCCGTGCCGAAGCGCTCGGCGCCGCTGTGCGCCACGGCCACGATACGGAACGCCGAGAGCGAGTCGTTGAGCGGGATCGTGACGCGTGCCTCGCCCTGCTCATCGAGCGTCACGCGCGGCTGCCAGGCCAGCAGGGAGTCGAACAGTTGCCGCGCGCGACTCGTCTCGCGGCCGCCGCCGCCGCCATGCGGGATCGCCTTGCGCCCGTAGTGCCGTTTGCCGACCACTTGCATCTGCGCGGTCGAGGTCCAGACCTCGAGTCCGCGCTGCCCCATCATCGCCTCGAGCAGCTCCCAGCTGGTGTTCGGCGCAAGATCGAGCAGCGCCTCATCGACCGCGGCAATCGCGACCTCGCTCCCCCTGGGCAAGGCGCTGCCGTCCGCCGCCGCGACGTGAATCGTTACGGTCGCCCGCTCGCCCACCCGGTAGACACCGCGCTCGGGCTGCACCCGCACATCGAGCCGATGCGGGCGCCAGCCGACTTTGATCTGCGCCGTGCCCATCCGGTAGGCGGGCTTGGTGAGATCGACCAGTGCCGTGACATCGGGCCCACGCCAGCGCCTGCCGTCAGGTGTCTGCGCATGGCGCACGCGGCCGCGCACCGCGAGCACGGAGACGAAGACATTGGGCGAATATCCGGGCGCGATCGGCACCTCGACGATGGGCGCAGCGCCGCTGAGCGCAGTCACGAAGGAGCTCAGCACGCCCTCGCGCTCGACGGTGACAAGTGCCGTGGCGGCGCGGAACGGCATGCGCACCTGCAGTCGCGCGGTCTCACCCGCCTCGTACTCCTTCTTTTCCGGCAGCACGTCCATGCGATCGCCGCTCGTACCGCCGAACCACCAGGCGTCCTCGTCCGCCACCCACATGGAGGTGCTGGCGCCTGCGATCTTCCCGTTCGCATCGCGCGTCTGCGCCCGCAGGATGATCTGGCCCGAGACAGCGGGGGCCACCTCGCAGGTGAGGAGCCCCTGCCCGTCCGTGAGCCCCGCGCAGCTCACGGGGAGCTTGTGCGTCTCGCGGGTGGTCTCATACGAGTAGAAGCCACCGATCAACCGCCTGCGGTAGGAATAGGCATTCGACTGATAGAGGGCCACCTGGATCGGCTGCTGTGCCTGCGGCTTGCCATCGAGATCCAGCGCGACGACGCGAAAGCGCAGCTGCCGGGGACTCGCGACCCAGCCTTCGCGCCGGATGCCGAGAAAGATCGCCGCCGGCACGAGCCGCACCGAAGCGGAGGTCGTCAGTGTCTCGCCGTTCGCGTCCGCGTACTCGAGCTCGGCGATCAGGCGCCCGGGACCATCGAGCACCGGCAGATCCTTCACCGTCACCTTGCCCGACCCGGCACCATCGAGCGTGAGGGGGATGGTGCGCGTGCGCGTCGTCTCCTGCTCGGTCTGCGCTTCGAAGTCGAAGTCGGCCGGTCCCACGCCCTCGGTGACCACGCCCTCCTGCACCGGCACCCCGCCGAACTGGTAGTCCTCGTAGCCATCCGGATGCAGCGGCTGCGGCTCCACGAAGGTCCGCACCTTTACGGCGGCTCCGGAGGCCCCGCCGCCCGAGAGATATCCCACGTGAAGATCGAGATCGACCTGCGGCGGCGCGACCAGCGGCTGCGCGGGTCCCACGATGCTCGCATGCATCGTCGGCAGCCGGAACTGCTCGACCTTGAACTCCGCGCTCACGTGATCATCGATCGTGATCTGGTAATCCCCGAGCTTCGCCTCCTCGGGGATCTGCCATGCGCTCACCGCAACGCCTGCGGGGTCGAAGGTCGCGGTCAGCGGGTAGCGCTGCCCGCTCCCCTGGTGCGTGATCACGACGACGTGTCCCGAGGCCGGTGCAGGCAGGGCGAGCCCGGCCGACACGTGCCGCCGGATGAAGTGCTTCATCGAGACGGTCTCGCCGGCCCGGAAGAGCGCGCGATCGAGCACGGTGTGATAGATGCCGACGGTGAAGCGATTCCCGACCGGAAGGCTGAACTCGTAGGGGGTGATGCCCTGGTCCCAGTCGGAGACGGTGAAGCTGAAATCCTGCCCCTCGCGCGCCAGCACCATGAGCGGGTGCGCCCAGATGCAGCCGCTCGCATTCGAGGGCTCACCGAGCGGGCGTCCGATGGGCGCAAGCCCGTGCGAGTCGCTCCGTCCGCTCCACAGCACGTTCCCCGAGCAATAGTCGCTCACCGAAACCTCGGCGTTGGGGACCGGCGCCCCGCTGCTCAGACGCGTGACCCAGGCGACCGAGCTCTCGCGGCCCCACTTGAAGTGCACCGCGAGATCGGTGACCAGGGCTGCGGTGGCGACGTAGCGGACCTGGTCCTCGCCGAGGAGCGCGGCGCCGAGCGCGCGGCTCTCGAGCTCGACGACATAGAACCCGGGCTCCTTGAGGGGAATGCCCACCACTTCCTCGGGCTTTCCTCCCAGGGGTTTGGACACGCTGAATGCCGTGACCGCGTCCGACTCCGCGAACACCGACGCACGCCCCGTGGTGTCGCGCCAGATGCGCCGCGGGCCCGCGTCACTGCCGCCCGCGGCCGCGGGCTCGACCTTCACCCACTGACCGCGCGGAAGGCTCGCCTCCTGGACCCTGCGCAGCCACGCGGCAATCGACCCCGGGTCGCGGTCTGCACGCAGCACTTTCGCCGGGATGCCCGACTGCCGTCCCGGGAGTTTTGCCTCGACGTTGCGCAGCGTCACCGGCAGGATGCCGCCTTCGCGCGCCTCGAGGATGCCGAAGGTCCCCGAGAACTTGACCAGCGGCGGATTCTCATCGACCCGTAGCGCGAGCGGGAAGCGCGCCGCATTCTCGAGCGGGCGGTGCGCATCGTCGGCGAGATCCGCGGGCATCAGGACGGTGACGGTCGAGGCGGGCGGAAAGGGACCCGGGAACGCCAGGGTCTCGAGCGTCGCCGCATGCACATCGGCGACGGCGGGTGTGTAGAGCTCGCCGCTCGCCGCCCGGATCCGCACGGCCAGCGCCTGCTCACGCGGCACGGGCGCCGTGAAGGTGACATTCACCGGCAGCACCGGGATGCAGCCGGCGTGCGCGTTGCTGCGTGTGCACTCCACCTGCGCGATGAACGCCGGACGCACGCGGAAGGCCAGCTGCTGATCGCTTTGGGTGGCGAGCCCGGAAGCGGTCGCGATACCCGCTCCCCAATGGAGCAGCACCCGCGTTCCGGGTGGCAAACGCCGCTCACAGCGCAGGACCGTGATGAGCGCGTCGCGCTGCTCCATCGAGCGGTTGCGAACCCGGATGTTGGATTGGGCGCCGCTCTTCCACAGGAGCTGCAGGTAGTCGTAACCGAGGAGCCGGCGCTGGTCGAGGACCTGTTGGCGCTCCTTGCCCTGCAGCACCCTGACCGGGATGCGCTCGACGACCCCCTCGATGCCGCAATACGCATGCGCCTCGATCGAGGCCGTGTTGGCGGGCGCGTCCAGGCGCAGGAGAAAAATTTGGTCCTCGTCGAGCTCTTCCCAGCCATCGCGGGGCAGCGCAGCGACGATCGCCGGCCCGCCCGTGTTGAATCCGAAGAACGTCGGTCCCGTCAGTGCCGCGCCGGCGGCGGACTTGAGCGCCTTCCTCAGCGTGAAGCGGCAGCTGACGCCGGCCGGCAGATCCTCATCGAAATCGTAGACCCAGTTGCGCGTGTCGGCCCAGCGCCCCTTGCCGGGCGCCGGACAATCGATCACGAACGGATCCGCGAGCCGCGGATCTCCGAGCGCGACCATCGGCACCGTGAAGCGCGCGGTGACCTGCCGGACGTTTTTCGTGTAGCCCGACGGGGCGAAGGACTCGACCTGCGGCCGGCTGTCCGCGCCGGCCGGATCGGGAGGATCGGCGGCCGGCACGGCCGCCGGCAGGACACCCATCAGAGCGACCAGTACGCGCGCCACCAAGCCGTTCATGCGCCCTCCCTCGGATCACGAAGCTACTCCGATGGCACGTAGCCATCCATTGCGAGGTTCGGCGAGAAATGTGGCGCAGCGGTGACGGGGTTCTGCCGGATCGTGGCAGTCCGAAGAGACATCAGGAGTCCGGGATCCTGGGTGCGTGCGGCATTGCGGGCTGCGTGCCAAACAGCCTCGGTGCAACCCAGAGCGCAGCCAGCGCGCCCGCGAACTGGGCCACGACGAAGGCTGGCACGTCCACCGGCCGGACTCCGGCGAACGTGTTGGACAGCGAGCGTGCGAGGGTGATGGCCGGATTCGCGAACGAGGTCGATGCGGTGAACCAGTAGGCGGCGCCGATCCACGCCGCCACCATCCATGCGGCATCCTGCGGGCGGCGGCGTCCCAGGACCACCAGAACCAGCCCGAACGTTGCTACACCCTCCGCCAGCCACTGGCCGGCGCCGGTCCTGACGTGCGTGGACGACTGTAGCCACTGCAGATCGAACATGGCGTGGGCGAGGACTGCTCCGAGACAACAGCCAATCACCTGCACCAGCGCATACGCGCCAGCGGCCCGCCAGGGGAGTGAACCCCGGAGTGCCTCGATGAGTGAGACCGCGGGATTGAAGTGCGCGCCACTCACCGGTGCCAGCAGGGCAATCAGCGTGGCCAGCACGGCCACCGTCGCCCCCGTATTCGCCAGCAGTGCGACCGCTGCGTTACCGCCTGCGAGGCGCTCGGCCATGACACCCGATCCGATGACCGTGGCGGCGAGCAGCAGCGAGCCGATCCCCTCGGCGGCCAGGCGTTGCCGCAACCTCATGCCGGCTCAGCGGGCAGGCGGCTCTTGCCGATGGCGTCCAGGCGTTCCTGCAGCTTCACCCGGTCGAGTGCGGCAAGCGGCAGGCTCGTGAATATCTTGATCCGGCTGTCCAGCATCCTGAACGTGTCCCGGAATGCCACCCACTTCTCGGTCTCGGTCCCTTCCACCGCCGCGGGGTCGGGCACGCCCCAATGCGCCGTCATCGGCTGGCCGGGCCAATAGGGGCACGCCTCACCCGCCGCGTTATCGCAGACCGTGAACACGAAATCCAAAGGAGGCGCTCCGGGAGCCGCGAACTCCTCCCAGCTCTTGCTCCGCAGTCCTTCCGTCGGGAGATTCATCTTCTGGAGCAGCTGCAGCGCGATGGGATGCACCGCTCCTTTGGGGTGACTCCCCGCACTGAAGCCGTGAAACTTCCCCCGGCCCCACTGGTTGATCAGGGCTTCCGCGAGGATGCTGCGGGCCGAGTTACCGGTGCACAGGAACAGAACGTTGTAGGGTCGATCCGCCATTGCCGCCCCCGGGCTAGGCGAGCGGCTTGGCCATGCAGACCGCGGAGCCCGGACAGAGGCAACGAAACTCCTCGCTCCCCTGCACCTCCACGGGTGCGCTGCCGCGCTCCATGACCTGATACCCGCGCTGCGCAAAGAAGCGCGCGGCCGTCTGAGTCAGGAGGATCAGACGCTCGACGCCGGCTTCCCGGGCAAGGCGCTCGAGCTCCGCCACGATGAGACCTCCGCAGCCCATGCCGCGGCTGTCGGCGGACACCGCGACCGACCGCAACAAGGCCGCGGCACCGAAACGCTGCAGCGCACCGGCCGCAATCAGCTTGCCCTGCTCCCGGATCGCCACGAACTGAGGTCGCGCCGACTCGAGGTCGCTCGTCGGCAATCCCGCGCTCTCGAGGAGCGCCCGGATCGCGATCAGATCGTCCGCGGAGGCGGCGCGCGCCGGCGACACGCTCGTTGCCCCTCTATCCATGCGCTACCCAGCAGCCTGGGGCGCAGCAGCTGGCACGGTGCGTTCTTCGACCGCGACGTGCCCGTGCAGGCGCTTCATGCGGTCTTCCTCCTGGCCGTAGCGGCAACTGGCCGACAACTCGTGTCGCAGGCCTCGTCCGCAAGACTGCAGCAGTTCTCGGTGAGGAAGCCGACCAGGCCGCGCACGCGCGCGAAATCCGGGCTGTAGTAGAGGTTGCGACCCTCGCGGCGGCTGACGATAAGCCCGGCGTGCGCCAGCCCCCGCAGGTGAAAAGAGAGCGTGGGCGCCGGGATGCCGAGCCTTTCGATCAGTGCTGAGGGCGTGTAGCCCTCGGGGCCGCGCTTCACCAGCAGCCGATAGACCGCCAGACGCGGCTCCGACGCCAGAGCGGCCAGGGCTCCGATGGCTTCTTTCGATTTCATTTTTTCAATTATATGGAAGCGATGGCCCGTGGCAAGTTTCCTTGCCCGGACCGGGCTGGCCTGCACCTTGCACCCAACCGCTCCGGGCCCGTGGGCGTGTCGCCGTGTGGATTCGTATTGCGGGAGCGGAACGGATGGCTCACGCTTAAGGCAGCCTTAAGCGCGCACGTGCTCGAATCGGCCGATGCACTGGGGGAACGCAGTCGTGCGGATTCTTCTGGTAGAGGATGACGACATGCTCGGCGAGGCCGTCCGGGACGGACTGCGCCAGGAGCGCTATGTCGTCGATTGGGTACAGGACGGCGGCGCGGCGCGGGCGGCGCTGTCCACCGCGGTCTTCAGCGCCATCGTGCTCGATCTCGGCTTGCCGCGCAGCGACGGACTCAGCGTGCTGCGCTGGTTGCGGCAGAACGGCCACGCGACCCCGGTCGTCATTGTGACTGCGCGCGATCGCGTCACCGACCGCATCACCGGCCTCGATGCCGGTGCGGACGACTACCTGATCAAGCCGTTTGACATCGATGAGCTCGCCGCGCGGCTGCGCGCCGTCACCCGCCGGGCAGAGGGCTGTGCGGAGACCGCGCTCACCGCGGGTGACGTGATGCTCGACCTGCGTCAGCGCCTCGTGACTCGTCAGGGCGAGCCGGCCGCGCTGACCGCCAGGGAGTATGCGGTAGCGGAGCTGCTGATGCGCAGGGCGGGCTGTCTGGTGACGCGCGCCGAGATCGAGGAGGAGCTCTATGGATTCGAGGACGATATCGCCAGTAACGCGATCGAGGTCCACATTCACAACCTCCGGCGCAAGCTCGGGCCAAACTTCATCGCCAATGTCAAAGGGCGCGGATATCGGGTCGACAACTCCCGCTGAGGCCGAGCGGCCATGGTCGCTGCGGCGGCGTATGGCGATCGCCGCCGCGGGGGCGGCCTGCATGGTGTTTCTGATCCTGGGACTCCTCGTTTATCGTGCGGTGGCCAGCAGCACAGCGACGCAGTTCGACGAGATGCTGCAACAACAGGCGACTCTGGCCCTGCGTTATGCCGATCACGAATACAGCGAGGGCGAGAGCGTGGTGCCACGTTCCCTCACCGCCGCGGTGCAGGCGATGCCCCTTGACGTCGTCTACCAGATCGTCACGCGCGCAAATCAGCTGCTCTACCGCTCGCCAGGCGCGCCGCAGGCGCCGCTCGCACTCGGCGCCGGGTCGGGCTATACCAGCGCGGTGCTCGAAGGGCGCTCATGGCGCGTGTACTCGCTGAGCTCCGCGGCCACCCCGCTGGTCATTCACATCGCCGAGCCGCTCGAGTACCGCGATGCGGCACTGTCGCGCATGCTCCATGCGGTGGCCCTGCCGCTGCTCTTTGCGCTGGTGCTTCTGACAGTGCTGATCGGTGTGGTGACGGAACGCGCCTTCCGCCCGGTGCGC
>DATKPR010000019.1:0-10760 GCA_035523985.1 Steroidobacteraceae bacterium
GCCTTCACGGCCAGGAGCCGCGCGGCGGTGGACGCGTTCCATGCCGGGGGACTCGAGGCGCACGGCAAGGACAACGGCGCCCCGGGGGTCCGCAAGGACTACAGCCCGACCTATTACGCCGCGTTCCTGATCGACCCGGACGGCAACAACGTCGAGGCGGTCTGTCACAAGTGAGCTCGCATGGGCCGGTCCGGCGCCGTCCTTGACGGGCCGTCCGGCCCACGGCGATACTGGCCGCGCATGGTGCAGCAGACCTCACGCCGTTGGTGGTGGTGCCCTTCATAACGGAGTGGGCCGAACGGTCAGCTGTTTCCTGCAAATCTAGGATCTGACGAACACCGCAAACCCATCTCCGGAAGACCCCGGGGATGGGTTTTTTGTTGCCTGTACGAAACGGGAGTCGCGCGTTGCAACCGCTATTCGACATCGCCGGTGACCTGGACACGCCGGTATCCGCCTTCATGAAGCTGGCCGCCTTCCAGCCGCGCTTCCTGCTGGAGAGCGTCGAGGGCGGCGAGCGCCTGGCGCGCTACTCCTTCATCGGCTTCGGCGATGCCCTGGACGTGCGCCTCGACGAGCGCGGGCTGGCCATCGGCACCGAGCTGCGCCCCGTGCCGGGCTCGACGCAGGAACTGCTGGATGGGCTGCGGGCCGCGCTGCAGCGCTCGCCCAAACCCGAGCCCGACATCACCGGGGTGCCGCTCGCCGGCGGACTGGTCGGCTACGCCGCCTACGACGTCGTGCGCCACTTCGAGCGCCTGCCGGCGCGCGCCGACCGCGCCAGCGGCGTGCCGGCGCTGCATTACGTGGCGCCGCGCTCGGTGCTGGTGTTCGATCACCTCACGCGCGGCATCGCGCTCGTGCACGCGGGCCCCGAGTCGGACCGGCGCTCGCTGCGCGCGGAAGTGGTGCGGGCGCTGCGCGGTGCGCTGCCCAACGGACGGCGCGCCGGGCGTTACGCGCCGCCGGCCGCGGCGTTCCCGCGGGCGGAGTACCTGGAGGGCGTGCGCCGCACGCAGGAGTACATCGCCGCGGGCGATGTCTACCAGCTGGTACTCGCCAGCCGCTTCGCGGGCCACCACGACCTGGATCCCTTCCAGGCCTACCGGGCGCTGCGGCTGATCAATCCCTCTCCTTATATGTATTACTGCGCCATGGGCGAGGTGGCCGTGGTGGGCTCCTCGCCCGAGGCGCTGGTGAAACTGAACGGCCGCCTGGCGCAGCTGCGCCCCATCGCCGGGACGCGGCCGCGTGCCAGCGACCCGGCCGTGGACGGCGAGCGCGAGCGCGAGCTGCTCGCCGATCCGAAGGAGAACGCCGAGCACGTGATGCTGGTGGATCTTGCGCGCAACGACCTCGGGCGCGTGGCGCGCGCCGGCAGCGTGCAGGTGGAGCCGTACCGCTCCATCGAGCGCTACAGCCACGTGATGCACATGGTGAGCGGCGTGCGCGGCGAGCTCGCCCCGGGGCGCGATGCCTTCGACCTGTTCGCGGCGGCCTTTCCCGCGGGGACCCTCGTGGGCGCCCCCAAGGTGCGCGCCATGCAGATCATCGACGAGCTGGAACCGGTGAGCCGCGGCCTCTACGGCGGCACGGTGGGCTACTTCGGGGCGCGCGGCGACATGGACCACGCCATCACCATCCGCACGCTGGTGTTCACCGGCGATGAGTACAGCTACCAGGCGGGTGCCGGCATCGTCGCCGACAGCGTGCCGGCGACCGAGCACGAGGAGGTGCTCGCCAAGAGCGGCGCCATGGTGCGCGCGCTCGAGCTCGCGGGGGAGGGCCTGTGAGTCAGCCGCGCCTGCTGCTGATCGACAACTACGACTCCTTCACCTACAACCTGGTGCAGGCCTTCCTGGTGCTCGGCGCCGAGGTGAGCGTCTACCGCAACGATGCGCTGACGCCCGCGGCGGCGCTGGCGCTCGCGCCGACGCACCTGTGCATCTCGCCCGGCCCCGGCACGCCCTACGACGCCGGCGTGTCGATGGACATGATCCGCGCCTTCGCCGGCCGCATCCCGGTGCTCGGCGTGTGCCTCGGTCACCAGTCGATCGTCGAGGTGTTCGGCGGCCAGGTGGTGCGCGCCGGGCGTCTCATGCACGGCAAGACTTCGCTGGTGCATCACGACGGCGCGACGCTGTTCGCCGGCTTGCCGCAGCCCTGCGAGGTGGGACGCTACCACTCGCTGATCGCCGCCCCCGGGACGCTGCCGGCGGAGCTCGCGGTGAGCGCACGCACCGCGGAGGAGGAGATCATGGGGGTGCGCCACCGCACGCTCGCGGTCGAGGGCGTGCAGTTCCATCCCGAGAGCATCCTGACGCCCGCGGGGCCGAAGCTGCTCGGGAATTTCCTGCAATTCACGGCGGGCACGCGCGCCGCCGGCTCCGGAGCGCACGATGCCGGCGCCGCGTGAGCTGCTGCGGCTCCTCACCGAGCGGCGCAACCTCACCGAGGCGCAGGCGGGCGAGCTGCTCGAGCACCTGACCGACGCCGGGCTGCCGGCGCCGATGGCCGGGGCGCTGATCGCCGCGCTCGCGACCAAGGGCGTGGTGGCGGACGAGGTGCGCGGCCTCGCCCGCACCATGCGCCGCCTGGCGCGCCGCCCCGACATTCCCGCCGCGGTGCGCGCCATCGACATCGTCGGCACGGGCGGAGACGCCTCGGGAAGCCTCAACATCTCGACCGGCACGGCGCTGCTCACGGCGGCCTGCGGGCTGCCCGTGGTCAAGCACGGCAATCGCTCGGTCTCGAGCCGTTGCGGCAGCGCCGACGTGCTGGAAGCGCTCGGCGTGCCGATCCCGGGCGACGGCGCCGCGGCCGGCGCCTGTCTCGCCGCCACCGGCTTCACCTATCTCTTTGCACCGCACTACCACCCGGCCACCGCGCGCGTCGGTCCGATCCGTGCCGCGCTCGGTGTGCGCACGGTGTTCAACATCCTGGGTCCGCTCGCCAACCCGGCGCAGCCGCCGCTGCACCTGATCGGCGCCTATAGCCCCGAGATCGCGCGTCTCATGGCCGACACGCTCGCCGGGCTGCCGATCGAGCGCACCTTCGTCGTGCACGGCGCGGGCGGCTGGGACGAGCCGACGCCGATCGGCCCCTTCACGCTGTTCGACGTGCACCCCGGGTCGGTGACGACCACGACCCGCTCGCCCGCCGACTATGGGTTGCCGCTGTGCGAGGCGGCGGCGCTGGCGGGCGGCGATGCGCAGTACAACGCCCGCGCGCTCGAGGCGGTGCTCGCGGGCGCCGACCGCGGCGCACACCGCGACTGCCTGCTGCTCGGCACCGCACTCGCCCTCGAGGTGGCCGGAGTCGTCGCCGGGCCGCGCGCCGGCATGGCGCGCGCCGCGGCCGCGATCGACTCAGGCGCCGCGGCCGGGGTGCTCGCGGCATTGCGGGCCTTCGGGACCGGCGCCGCCGCGCGGGAGAGCCGGTGAGCGCGTTCCTCGAGGAGATGGCCGCCGCCAGCCGCGCACGTCTCGCGGCGGCGCGCGCGCTGCGCTCGCTCGCGGCGGTTGAAGCGGCGGCCCGCGCCGCCCCGCCGCCGCCGCCGTTGCGCCTCGATGCACGCGGCTTCGACCTGATCGCGGAGCTCAAGCTCCGCTCCCCGGCGGCCGGCGTGCTGCAGCGTGCGGGCGAGGACCTCGCGGCCCGGGTGGGCGCTTACGCGCGCGCCGGTGCCGCGGCGGTCTCGGTGCTCACCGAGCCCTCGCGCTTCGACGGCTCGCTCGGGGATCTCGCCGCCGCCGCGGCGGCGCTGACACCCCGCGGTGTGCCCGCCATGCGCAAGGACTTTCTGGTCGATCCCTACCAGGTATTCGAGGCGCGCGCCGCGGGCGCGGGCGGTGTGCTCGTGATCCTGCGCATGCTGCCGCCGGCCGACACGCGCGCGCTGCTCGAGTGCGCGGCGGCGCTCGGCCTGTTCGTGCTGCTCGAGGCGTTCGATGCGCGCGACATCGCGCTCATGCACGAGCTCATCGAGTCGCACCGCGGTGCCGCGCCGCTCCTCGCCGGGGTCAACTGCCGCGATCTCACGACGCTCCAGGTCGTGCCGCGGCGGCTCCTCGAGCTCGCGCCGCTGCTGCCGGGGAGTGCGCCGCGCGTGGCCGAGAGCGGCATCGGCACGGCGGACGATGCGCGCGCCGCCGCCGCCGCCGGCTACTCGCTCGCGCTCGTCGGCAGCGCGCTCATGCGCGGCGACGACCCGGCGGCTCTGGCCGCGGCGTTGCTCGCCGCGGGGCGCACGGCGCGCGCGGCAGCCGCGGCGCACTGAGGGGGACGCGCCATCGCCATGTGGATCAAGATCTGCGGCATGACGACCCCCGATGCGATCGCCACCGCGCTCGAGGCCGGCGTCGATGCCATCGGCTTCGTATTCGCGCCGTCGCCGCGGCAGCTCACCCCCGAGGCGGCGGCGCAGCTGTCGCGCCCGGCGCGCGGACGGGTGCGCTGCGTCGCGGTCACGCGCCACCCGGCGCAGGCCGCGCTCGATGAGGTGCTGCGGGTCTTCAGGCCCGACGTGCTGCAGACCGATCAGGCCGATTTCGCCACGCTCACCTTGCCCGAGACCCTCGAACGGCTGCCGGTCGTGCGGGCGGGCGCCGCGCCTGCGGCGCCGCTGCCGGCGCGGCTGCTCTTCGAGGGGCCGCAAAGCGGCAGCGGCCAGGCCGCCGACTGGGACGCCGCGCAGCGTCTCGCGCGGCGCACCGCGCTCGTCCTCGCCGGCGGGCTCGATACCGGCAACGTCGCCGCGGCGATCGCCGCCGTGCGGCCCGCGGGTGTCGACGTGTCGAGCGGCGTCGAGGCGCGCGCCGGCATCAAGAGTCCGCTCAAGATCATCCAGTTCGTCGCCGCGGCGCGCGCCGCGCCCGACTTAAGCTCCACCGAGGAATCCCCATGAGTGCCCTCCCCGATACCGCCGGGCTGCGCGCCGCGCTGCTCGCCGGGAAGTTCCCCGACGCGCGCGGCCGCTTCGGCCCCTTCGGCGGCCGCTACGTCCCCGAGACGCTCATCCCGGCGCTCGAGCGCCTGGAGCGCGGCGTGCGCGAGCATCTCAACGCCCGCGAGTTCCAGGCGGAGCTCACCGCGCAGCTCACCACCTGGGTGGGCCGGCCGACCGCGCTCACCCATGCGGCGCGCCTCTCCGAGCGCTGGGGCGCGCGCGTGTACCTCAAGCGCGAGGACCTGGCCCACACCGGCGCGCACAAGATCAACAACGCCATCGGCCAGGCGCTGCTGGCGCGGCGCCTGGGCGCGCGGCGCGTCGTCGCCGAGACCGGCGCCGGGCAGCACGGCGTGGCGAGCGCCGCGGCCTGCGCGCGGCTCGGGCTGCCCTGCACGGTGTACATGGGCGCCATCGACATGGAGCGCCAGGCGCCGAACGTCGGGCGCATGCGCCTGCTCGGCGCCGAGGTGGTGCCGGTGACGAGCGGCGACCGCACGCTGCGCGCCGCCATCGACGAGGCGCTGCGCGACTGGGTGTCGGATCCGCTCGGCACCTACTACCTGCTCGGCTCGGTGGTCGGTCCCCATCCCTATCCGTACCTGGTGCGCGAGCTGCAGGCGGTGATCGGGCGCGAGGCACGCGCGCAGCTCATCGCCGCCACCGGCAGCCTCCCCGATGCGCTCATCGCCTGCGTCGGCGGGGGCTCGAACTCGATCGGCGCCTTCCATGCCTTCGTGCCGGACACCGCGGTCGAGATCATCGGCGTCGAGGCGGGCGGGCGTGGCGCGGGACTCGGCGACAACGCCGCGACCATCGCCTACGGCCGGCCGGGCGTGCTGCACGGCACCTACTCGATGCTGCTGCAGGACGCCGACGGACAGGTGCAGGAGACCCACTCGGTGTCGGCGGGGCTCGATTACCCCGGCGTCGGACCCGAGCACGCCCTGCTCGCCGCCGTCGGGCGGGTGCGCTACGAGACCGCGAGCGATGCGCAGGCGCTCGCGGGAGTGCGCGCGTTGAGCGAGTGCGAAGGCATCCTGCCGGCGATCGAGAGCGCGCATGCGCTGGCCGCCGCCGAGCGCTGGGCGCTCGCGCACCCGGGCGGTACGGTGCTGGTGTGTCTCTCGGGGCGCGGCGACAAGGACATGCCGACGCTGCAGCGCACGCTGCTCGCCGCGGAGGCCTCATGAGCGGGCACGAGCGCCTCGCCGCGGCCATCCGCGCGGCAGCCCGGGGCGGCTCGCCCGCCCTCGTCGCCTATCTCACCGCCGGTTTCCCGCGACGCGCGGACTTCGGCACACAGCTGGCCGCCGTGGCCGCGGCGGCCGACGTGGTCGAGATCGGCGTGCCGTTCACCGACCCGATGGCCGACGGCGTCACCATCCAGCGCGCCAGCATGGCGGCGCTCGCGCAGGGCGTCACGCTGCGCTGGATCCTGGAGGAGCTGACGCGGCTGCGCCCCGTGCGCACGCCGCTGGTGCTCATGAGCTACCTGAATCCGCTGCTCGCTTTCGGCGTCGAGGCGCTCGCCGAGGCGGCCGCGAGCGCCGGCGTCGCCGGCTTCATCGTGCCCGACCTGCCGCTCGATGAGGCGAGCGAGCTCGCGGCGGCGCTCGCCGCGCGCGGCATCGCGCTGGTGCAGATGGTCACGCCGGTCACGGAGCCCGGGCGGCTCGCGGCGCTGTGCGCCGGCAGCCAGGGATTCGTGTACGCCGTCACCATGACCGGCACCACCGGGCGCAACGTCGCGGTGCCCGATGAGGTGCTCGCCTATCTCGACCGCGTGCGCGCGCGCGCGGCGCTGCCGGTGTGCGCGGGCTTCGGCATCCGCACGCGCGCCCAGGTCGAGCGGCTCACCGGGCACGTGGACGGGGTAGTGGTCGGCTCGGCGCTGGTCGAGGTGCTCGAGCGCGGCGAGGATCCCACCGCCTGGCTCAGGGAGTTACGCGCATGAAGAGCCTCACCATCGCCACGCGCTTCCGTGGACCGCCCGAGTCCGCGAACGGCGGTTACTTCGCCGGCAGCGTCGCGCTGCTCGCGGCCGGCACCGTCACGGTACGGCTGCTCAAGCCCCCGCGGCTCGATACCGAGTTCACGGTGGATGAGCTCGCGGATGGGAGACTGCGGGTGCTGGATGGGGCCGAGGCGATCGCCGAGGCGCGCCCCGCGGCGCTCGATCTCGAGGTCCGGAGCGTCCCCGACTACCTCGAGGCGGTCGAGGCCTCGCGCCATTACGCGGGCTTTCGCTATCACCGCTTCCCGGGCTGCTTCGTGTGCGGCACGCACCGGGTGCGCGGCGACGGGCTGCGCATCTTCGCCGGCCCCATCGCCGAGCGCGGCATCGTGGCGGCGCCCTTCGTTCCGGACGCCTCGCTCGATGCGGGCGACGGCAAGGTGCGCGCCGAGTTCATGTCGGCGGCGCTCGACTGCCCCGGCTACTACGCGGTGGCGCCCGATGACCGCATGATGCTGCTCGCCGAGTTCACCGCGCACGTCGACCGCCGCGTGCACATCGGGGAGTCCTGCACGGTGACGGGCTGGCAGATCGCATCCAGCGGCCGCAAGCACGAGGCCGGCACCGCGCTCTTCGACGGCAAGGGCGATCTCGTCGGCCGGGCCCGCGCGCTGTGGATCGAGCCGCGCGCCGCGGTCGAGACCGCGCAGGGCCTGTAGGGCGTGCCGGCCTATCGGCCGCGACGCGCCGAATTGCCACGCAGCCAGGCAGCGAGCCCCGCCTCGGTCAGCGAGCCGTCCGCGACGGCGACCAGGGTGAGCACCTCGTCCGCCTCCTGCGGCTCCAGGGCGTAGCCATTGATCAGCAGGAACGCGCGCGTGGCGAGCAGCGCGGTGCGCTTGTTGCCGTCGATGAATGGACGATTCTTCGCCAGCCCGACGCACAGCGTCGCCGCCAGCTCAAACAGCGAACTCTTGGGCTCGTAGGCGAGTCGGTTGCGCGGGCGGTCGATCGCGCTCTCGAGGAGACCTGCGTCACGGACTCCGGGCAGGCCACCGAACTCGTAAAGCGCCTCGTCATGGATTGCCGCGACGAGCGCGGCCGACAGCCACCTGGGCTGCTTCACCGCTTGGCGAGCTCGCGCATCGCGTTGCGATGACGCCGCATGTACTCGCGCGTCGACTCGATGGCCTGCGCGAAGTCC
This sequence comes from Steroidobacteraceae bacterium, assembly GCA_035523985.1. GTDB lineage: Bacteria > Pseudomonadota > Gammaproteobacteria > Steroidobacterales > Steroidobacteraceae > 13-2-20CM-66-19. The sequence continues at coordinate 8,110 of DATKPR010000019.1, forward strand.
GGATCGTAAGGGGTCAGGCGGATTCCGTCCGGAGTACGGATCGCAAACAGCTCATCACCCTCGGCGACGCCCAGGGCCTCCACGACGTCTCTGCTGAGGATGACGCCGAGGGAGTTGCCCACCTTGCGAACCTTGACGGGTGTAGCCATGGCGATGCCTCCGGTCCGAGTGTCCGCGATGTTATAACTTGCGTTATACTATCCGCGGCAGGACGCATTCGCAAGGGACCGGCGGAGCTGAGCACGAGCCCGAACGGCCAGCGACTCCGCCTCAGCCCGGCGCCGCGTTCGCCGGCATCATGTGGGCGTGGCGCCAGCCCCCGTACCGGTAATAGAGCACCGCGAGCAGCGCCGAGAGCGCCGAGGACACGGGGAAGCTCCACCACACCGCATCCACCTGCAGGCGGTCGAGAAAGAGCTCGGCGAGCGGGAAGCGCACCACCAGCAGCGAGACCGTGAGGATCACGAGCGGCGCGATGACCGCGCCGGTGGCGCGCACCACACCGAACAGCGCGACCGAGGCGCCGAAGAACACGAAGGAGGGCGTCACGATGCGGTTCAGGTGCGAGGCGACGGCCAGCGCCCCGGAACCGGGCGGCACGAACAGCGCGAACAGGTGCCGGTCGAGGAGCTCCATCGCCAGCGCGATGCCGCCGCACAGGATCACGTTGTAGAGCACGCCGACGCGCGCGATGCGCGTGACGCGCACCCACTTGCCGGCGCCGACGTTCTGCGCCGTCATGGCCGACATCGCCATGGCGACCGCGAAGGCCGGCATCTGGATGTAGTTCCACAGCTGCAGCGCCGCGCCGAAGGCCGCCGTGGTGTCGACGCCGAAGCGGTTGACGAGCGTGATCATGAGCACGCCCGAGAGCGACATGACGAGCATCTGCGCGCTCATCGGCACGCCCTTCTTCACCAGCGTCGCCACCACCGCCCAGTCGACCTTGAGCAGCGCGAGCTCGTCCTGGTGCAGCACCAGCAGATGCCGCTTGCGGTAGAGGTGGCGCACGAGGGCGGCGAGGCTCACCGCCTGCGCGACGAAGGTGGCGAGCGCGGAGCCGGCGATGCCTAAGCGCGGGATCGGGCCGACACCGAAGATGAACACCGGATTCAACGCGATGTCGAGCCCGACCGACAGCAGCATGAAGTAGAAGGGCGTCTTCGAGTCGCCGGCGCCGCGCAGCATCGCGCCGACGAACGCGTAGAGATAGAGGAACGGCAGCGCGAGGAAGATCACGCGCATGTAGGCCACGGCGAGATCGAGCGAGGCGGCGGGCGTGCTCATGGCGATGAGCAGCGGCCGGCACAGGATGAGTCCCGCGACCGCCATGGCGACCGAGATGCCGGTGAAGAAGGTGGCGCTGGTGCCGACGATGCGCTTGGTCTCGGGGATGTTGTTGGCGCCGATCGCCTGGCCGACGAGGATGGTGGCGGCGAGCGCCACCCCGAAGGCGGCCCCGATCAGGAGGAACATCACCGTGTTGGCGTTGGAGGTGGCGGTGAGCGCCGCCTCCCCCAGGTAACGGCCCACCCACACCGAGTTCACCGAGCCGTTGAGCGACTGCAGCACGTTGGCGTACAGGATCGGCAGCGCGAACCTGAACAGTGCGACGGGGATCGCCCCCTCAGTGAGCGCGCGCTGCACCTCAAAGGCCCGCGGCGGCGAGCGCGGTGATGAGGCCGGCGGCCACCAGCGCCCAGCCGGGCGTGCCGTGGCCGCCCGAGACGGCGAGCCAGAAGAGACCGCCGACGAGCAGCGCCGCGCCGAGGGTCACCAGGACGCGGCGGCGGCCCTGCTCGCGCAGCTCTGCCCGCAGCTCGCTGAGGTCGGGAGCGGGCGGGGCGGGCGCGGCGGCGGGAGCGCGCCGCAGCTGCGCCGCGAGCAGCGCCGGGATGCCGCGCACGACATCCAGGATCTCGGGCGCGTGCGCGCGGATACTCTTCAGCAGCGCCCCGAAGCTGGTGCGCTCGCGCATCCACTCGCGCAGGATCGGGCTCGCGGTGCTCCAGATATCGAGCTCGGGATACAGCTGCCGGCCCAGGCCCTCGACGTTGAGCAGCGTCTTCTGCAGCAGCAGCAGCTGCGGCTGGATCTGCATGTCGAAGCGGCGCGAGATCTCGAACAGGCGCAGCAGGATGCGGCCGAAGGAGATGTCCTTCAGCGGCCGGTCGAAGATCGGCTCGCACACCGTGCGCACGGCGGATTCCATCTCGTCGACGCGCGTGTCGGGGGGCACCCAGCCGGACTCGAGGTGCAGCTGCGCCACGCGGCGATAGTCGCGGTCGAACACCGCGAGGAAGTTCTCCGCCAGGTAGTGCTGATCGCGCGGATCGAGCGTGCCGACGATGCCGAAGTCCACCGCCGCGTAGCGCGGATTGTGCGGCTCGTCGACGAGCACGAAGATGTTGCCCGGGTGCATGTCCGCGTGGAAGAAGTTGTGGCGGAACACCTGCGTGAAGAAGATGCGCACGCCGTTCTCGGCGAGCCGCGCGATGTCGGTGCCCGCGGCCCGAAGCGCCGCCAGGTCGCTGATCGGCACGCCGTGGATGCGCTCCATCACCATGACGTCGGTGCGGCAGTAGTCCCAGTAAACCTCCGGCACGTACAGCAGGTCGGTGCCTGCGAAGTTGCGCTTCAGCTGCGAGGCA
>DATKPR010000020.1:0-5360 GCA_035523985.1 Steroidobacteraceae bacterium
CGAATTTCGGCAAGATCGTCTTTCTCATGGAGACCTCGGAGGAGCGCGGCTCGCCGGGGACGCACGCCCTCATCGGCCGGCTCCTCAAGGATGCCGACGTGGAGCTCAACCTCGAGCCGGGGGACCCCCCGGACACCCTCACCGTGTGGCGCAAGGGGTCCACCAATTTCCACATCGAGGTGAAGGGGCGTGCGGCGCACGCGGGCGTCGCTCCCCAGGACGGCCGCAACGCCGCACTCGAGCTGATCCATCAGATTGCGGGACTCGACGTGTTTCCGAAATCCGGCGACGGCCTCACGGTGAACCTCACCGTCATGCATGCCGGTACGCGCGCCAACATCATTCCCGAGGATGCCTGGGCGGACGTGAACGTACGGGTGCGCGACAAGGCCGACTTCGCACGGGTCGAGCAGGTCCTGCGCAAGAATGCCGAGACCACGGTCATTCCCGACACCCGGGTCAGCGTGAGCGGCGGCGAGGGCTACCCGCCGCTGCCCGACAATCCCGCGACCGAGGGACTCGCGGCCCGCGCGCAGCGGATTTACTCAGGCATCGGCCGTACCCTGGCGGCCGGCGGCAACGGCGGTGCCTCGGAGTCGGCGCTGGCCGCGGATGCCGGCGTGCCGGCGCTCGACGGACTCGGGCCCGTGGGCGGCGGCTTTCACTCCGAGAAGGAGTTTCTCGAGCTGGATACCGTCACGCCCCGGCTGTACCTGCTCACCATGCTGCTGATGGAGCTGGGGAAGAGTCCCCCTCGATAGCGCGGCACGCTCGCGGCGCGCCGCCCGCTACGGGATTCCGGCAACCTCGGCCAGCCGCGCGGCGGGCTCGGGCGCGCCCGCGTGCACGCGCCAGGTGTTGCGCCCCGACCCCTTGGCCTCGTAGAGCGCGGCATCGGCGGCCTTGTAGAGCTCGGATTGCGAGACACCGTGACGCGGGTAGACCGCGGCTCCGAGGCTGATGCCGACCTGCACGGCGTGTCCTTCGAACTCGACGGGAGCCGCGAAGCTCTCGAGCAGCCGCGCGCAGACCCCGGCGATGACATCGGGGGCGCTCGTGGCCTCGAGCAGGATCGCGAACTCATCGCCCCCGAGGCGCGCCACCACGTCGACCTCGCGGGTCACGGCCTTGAGGCGCTGTGCGGTGGCGATGAGCACCGCATCGCCGGCGGCGTGCCCGAGCGTGTCGTTGATCGCCTTGAACTTGTCGAGATCCGCCAGCAGCAGCGTGAAGGCGCTGCGGTTGCGATCGGCGGAGGCGCGGAAGTTCGCGAACCGCTCGGCGAACAGCCGCCGGTTGGGCAGTCCCGTCATGGCGTCGAGGTAGGCGATCATCTCGATCTGCTGCTTGCTGCGGCGCAGCTCCTCGGTGCGCCTGGCGACGATGCCTTCGAGGCGCTGCTTCACCCGGCGCAGGTACGCGGTGCGCGCCTGCACCAGCAGCGCGACCATGCCGACCGCGGCCGCCGCGGCCAGCAGCCGCAACAGCCACGTCTGATACCATGCGGCCCGCACGCGCACCGGGATGCGCAGCGTCGCAGGCGAGTAGACGCCGGCGCGGTCGGTGCCGCGCACCAGCAGCACGTAGTCTCCGGGAGCGAGGTTGGTGTAGGCCGCCATCCGCTTGCTTGCATCGACCACGGTCCAGTCGCCGTCGTAGCCCTCGAGCCGGTACGCGTAGCGCAGGCTCTGGGGTGCGGTGTAATCGGTGGCCGCGAACTCCACCTGGAAGGAGTTGGCTTCCGGGCGGACCACGATCGGCGCCGCGCCCGCGCCCGGCTGCGGCGTCGCGGCCAGTGCCCGGCCGCCCACGGCGATGCCGCTCAGCAGCAGCTGCGGCGCGAAGCGCCGCACCGCGATCTGCGCCGGGTGCACCACGGTGAGACCGCCGACACCGCCGAACACCAGGTCGCCCTCGAGGGTACGGGTCGCCGCGTGCGCCCAGTAGTCGCCGAAGCGCACGCCGTCCGCACGCTGGTAGCTGCGTGCGCGCAGCGTGCGGGTGTCGATGGCCGCCAGGCCGTTGGCGGTACTCACCCAGGCGCTGCCGGCGAGATCGGGCTGCAGCGCATCGACGTTCATCGACGGCAGTCCGTCCTGCTCGGTCAGGTGCCGCACTTTGAAGGCGCGCGCCTGCGGCGTGAGCACGTAGACGCCGTCGTCGATGGTCGCCACCCACAGCCGCCCGTCCGGCGCGCTCCACAGGTCGACGATGAAAGCCGCGGCGAGGACCGCGCCGCCGGTGTCGGCATCGATGAAGCGCTCGGTCCTGCCGGTGGCGGGATCGACCAGGTTGAGACCCTTGCGGGTCCCGGCCCAGAGCTTGCCGTCGACGCGCCGCGCGAGTGAGACGACGAAGGCGTCGGAGAGCTCGCCCGGCGCCTGTGCGGCGCAGCTGCGCCAGCGTCCCGAGCGGGGCTCGAACCGCAGCAGTCCGCCGCGGGTGCCGACCCAGAGGCTGGCGCCGTCCGCGAGCAGCCGCTGGATGTTGGGTCCGACAGGATCGGCGGGGAAGCGTACGGCCGACACGTGCCATCCGCGCACACCGTAAAGACCATGCCGGGTTCCGACCCACACGGTGCCGTCGGCGGTCTCGGCGAAGCCGTAGACGCTGTGATCGGCGTTGGCGGCATCTGCGCGGCCCCGCAGTCGCAGGGTGATCAGCCGCGCACCGTCGGGGCCGAACACATCGACGCCGCTGCTGTGGTGGCCGATCCAGAGCCGGTCGTGAGAGTCGACGAAGGTTGCGAGCGCGTTGCCCTCGGAGATCCGGTCGGGACGCATGCGATCGGCCACCGCCGTCTCGAAGCCGCCCCGCGAGGGGTCGGTGACGCTCAGTCCCTGCTCGGTCGCCACCCACAGCAGACCCGAGCGGTCGCGCAACAGGCCGTAGGTCTGATCGTCCATGAGACTGGTCTGGTCGCTGTCGCTGTGGGAGATCTGCCGCGCGGCGAGCGTGGCCGGGTCGACGACGAAGAGTCCGGCGCCGTAGGTGGCCAGGATGAGCCTGCCATCGGGGGCCACAACGATGCCGCGCACCGACTGGTCCGCGAGCGTGGCCGCGGCCGGCCCGGCGAGCCGCGGCAGCGTGAAGGCGCCGCGCGCGTCGCGCAGCGCCAGCCCGTGATGGGTGGTGCCGGCCCACAGCCGATGGGCGGCATCCTCGGCGAAGGCATCCACTCCCGTCGCGACGAGGTTGCCCGCGGCGTCGGTGACCGATACGTGCTCATGCCCGGCTGCCCCGGGGGAAAGCCGCGTGAGGCCGCCCCGGTCGCCCACCAGCAGTCCGCCGTCATCCTCGCGGTGCAGCGCGAGCACGTAGTCGTGCGCGAGGTTGCCGCTCATGCCCGCATCGAGGTGCGTGACCGCACCGCTCGCCATCACGAGGCGATCGACACCGCCATCGGTTCCGACCCAGAGCGTGCCGTCGCCGCCGTCGATGACGGCTTCGACGTCCGCCGTACGGATGCCCGAGCGTCCGCCGACCGGGTAGGTGTGGAAGCGGCCGCTGCGCGCGTCATAACGCGCGAGCCCCGCGTTCGCCGTGCCGACCCAGAGGTTGCCCTGCGGATCGGCGTACAGCGACTGCACGAAGTTCGAGGGAATCGAGCCGGCATCGTGCGGATCGTGCTGATAGGTGCGGAAGCGGTAGCCGTCGAAGCGCATGAGTCCGCTCTGGCTGCCGATCCAGATGAAGCCGTCCCGGTCCTGCGCGAGCGCGGTGAGCGCGCTGTTCGCGAGTCCCATGTCCACCGTATAGCGGTTGAACTGCCAGGAGGTCATGGACTCCCAGCGCGTGGCGTCGGCCGCCGCCGCGCCTGCCCACGCTGAGAGCGCCACGAGCAGACACGCCGCCGCCGCCGCCCACGGCCCACCGGGCCGCCGGCCGCTCGCGTGCGGGATCGGCTTGTGCTCGCTCATCTTCTATCCCTGCCCGGCGCCGATCGCGACCGCGACTTGACATAGTGTCCGCGGACGGCTGACGGCACTGCTGATGAGAGGATCGGCCGCGCGCGCCGCGGGTGTAGCGGCGGGCGTGCGGACCGTGACGCAGTGAGGGTTTGCGGTTAGGAGGCCGGGCCGCGCACGGCGAGCGAGTAGCCGGTCGCCGACTTCGCCGTGTCGTAGACGCCGAAGTCGCAGCTGAACACCGTCCACGCTTCGCCCGGGCTGGCGGCGTCGGTCGTCGAGGTCCAGTAGTACTCAAACTCCGGCATGCTCACGAAGATGGCGCTCTGGGTCGGTATGGCGCCGGCGAAGGCGGTGGTGAAGGTCTCATCGAAGTAGAGGGCGTGATTGTTCTGGCCGCGGTCCTCGAGGCTCTGCATCTCGGCGCGGTTCGGCATGCGCCACTGCCCGGCTGTCGAGCCGTCGGTGAGCCCGCATTGGCCGCTGCCGAGCCCGGCGATGGCGGCGAGCGCGCCGCTCCAGGTGGCGCTGATGCAGTCGGCCTGCTTCAGCCACACCAGGCCGGTGGCCGCGTCGGTGACGGTGCCGTCGCCGTTGTCGATCATGCGGGACTGCGGGAGCGGTGCGCCGCGGGCGAGCGTGGCATCGTCGGCGGCGCCGAACGGCACGAGCGCGCCGGTCGACATGAGCGTCACCGCAGCGCCGCTCGCGCCCTTCACCGCCCACACGCCGTTGCTCGCGGAGGCCATCACGTTGCTGCCGTTGGCGTCGTCGCCGTTGACGTAGCGCCCGTCGGACAGACGGATCGCCCAGGCACTGAAGGTCGCACTGCCGGCGCCCTGCCAATACGGCGTCGAGGTCCAGTAGACGCTGCCGCTCGCGGCCGCCGGCAGGTTCGCGAACGGGCCGCCGACCGCGGGGGCGCTGCGCGATGCGTCGAGCAGGCTCGCGAGCTCGTTGAGGTTGGGCAGCCGCCACTCACCGGCGGCCGATCCGTCGCTGAGGCCGCACTGGCCGCTCTTCAGGTCCGCCACCTCGCTCAGCGCGGTTGCCCAGACGGCCGGCGCGAGGCAGGCGGCATCCCTCAGCCACACGAGGCCGGTCAGCAGGTCCGCCACCGTGCCGTCGCCGTTGTCGACGAAGCGGGTGGCCGGCCAGGCGACGCCTGCGTGCAGCGCGGCGTCGTCGCCCGCCGCGTAGCTGATGCTCTGACCGGTGGCGGCCAGCCGGGTGACCGGATTGAGTGCATCGTAGGCGAGGAAGTCGCCGTTGGTCTGCGAGTCGCCGGCGACCGAGGTGAACGTGATCACACTGAAGTTGATCGGCGCGCCGGTGCCGTTGTCGGGATTGGTGAAGGCGCCGTTGTAGCCGGCGCGCACCACCGCATCGCCGCTCGCCACGTTCCAGCCGTAGGCCTGGACGCTCCACTCGAGGCTCGCGCGGTTGCCGCTC
>DATKPR010000021.1:0-43731 GCA_035523985.1 Steroidobacteraceae bacterium
AGCTCACTCGACGCCTCTCGAACTCTACCCGTCACCTCTCGCTGCGCCTGCTCGCGGTCGCCGGCATCGGCTGCACCCTGCTGCTCGGCGGCTGCGGCGGAGGGGGCGGCTCGATGAGCAGCACGCCGCCGCCTTCAGGCACCAGCGGCACCGCCATGGTGACGCTCACCGACATGCCGGGCGATTTCCTGACCTACATGGTCAACGTGGTCTCGCTCAAGCTGACGCGCTCCGACGGCACCACGGTCGAGACCGTCGCGGCGCCCACCAGCGTCGACTTTGCCCAGCTCGTCAATCTTTCCGAGGTCATCAGCGCCCAGCAGGTTCCCAACGGCAGCTATACCTCGGTCACGATGACCATCGACTACGCGAACGCCAACATCGTCGTCGATAACGGGGCGGGCGGACTCACGGTCGCGGCCGCGAACATCATCAACGGCGCGAACAGCACTGCGCTGGTCGCGCCCAACAGCCAGGTGGCGCTCACGCTGCAGCTGCCGAGCGGCATGCCGCTGGTGATCACCGGCGGGACGGTCGCGAACCTGGCGCTCGATTTCAACCTGAGCGCATCCGACACCGTGGCGCCCGCGACCATCACCTCCACGACGCCCGCCAGCTCCGTGACCGTGACCGTCAACCCGGTGCTGGTGGCGAGTCTGGCGCCCGACACCTCCAAGCAGATCCGCGTGCGCGGCTCGCTGCTGAGCGTCACCAATACCGCGAGCGCGACCTCCTACACGGTCACGGTGTGGCCGTTCTTCACGTCCTCGGGGAACCTGGGACAGGTGGTGGTCGAGACCACCCCGACCACGGCGTTCACCATCAACGGCACTTCTTATACGGGCACCGCGGGCCTCGCTGCGCTGGCGGCCTTGCCCACCGGGACGCTGACGGTCGCGCTCGGCGCTTTCGATACCTCGAGCAGGACCTTCACCGCAACGCAGGTGTTCGCGGGCACGAGCGTGCCGGGGGCCGGTCTCGACAGCATCGACGGCACCGTCACCGCTCGCAGCGGCGATGTGCTGACGGTGAGCGACGGCTTCCTCGAGCCGCAGGGCGGCGGGGGCGTGAGCGGCGGGCAGGTGATGAGCACCAGCGCCGCGAACGAGAGCATGACGGGCCAGTCGCCGCAGTTCGGCCACTTCAGCCACCAGGTGGCGGTGACGGTGGCCGCCGGCACGGCCGTGACCGAGGACGGCCAGACCGGCACCTTTGGAATCCAGGACATCTCCGTCGGCCAGCACCTGCAGGCCTTCGGCAAGTTCGGCATCGACGCGAGCGGCAACCGCACGCTCGATGCCAGCGCCGGGAGCGTGCGTCTCATGGTGACCCGTGCCGTCGGCCAGTACACCGCCACGGCGGGCGGCGTCGTGACCATGACGCTGCAGGCGCTCGACGGGCAGCCGGCGTCGGTCTTCAACTTCGCGGGTACCGGCTCGAGCAGCGCCAACGATGCGACGCCCGGCGCCTACACCGTGAGCGTGCCGGCGGCGCTGCCGTTGCCGGCGATGTCGGCCGGATTCCCGGTGCTGTTCGACGGCTTCGTCACGCCATTCGGCTCGGCGCCGCCGGACTTCGCCGCCGTGACGCTCGAGAACTTCTCGAGCATGCAGTCGCGGCTGAGTCTCGCCTGGAGCACGCCGGGCCTGACGGCGCCGTTCGCGGCACCGCTGAGTGCCAGCAACGTCATGATCACCCAGGCGACGCTGGCGAGCGCCGCGCAACACGTGATCTGGATCGGGCCGGTGAAGGAGGATCCGTCGAGCGTCAGCGCCGGGTTGAGCTTCGTGCCCAACAGCTCCGCCGCGTCGATGATCTTCGTGGTCGCGCACCGCATGAGCTGGCAGTTCCAGGTCTACGCTTCCTTCAGCGACTTCATCACGGCGCTCGGCGCGGACCTCGACGGTACGACGGCGCTCCTGCGTATCGATGCGCAGGGACCCTACGACCTGAGCACGGGGGTGTTTTCGGTGAACGTGATGGCGGTGGAATTGAGCGACTGAGCCGCCGCGCCGGCTGGCCTGGCGCAGAGCAGCGGCGGCCGGCCGCTGCTCTGCGGCCTCGGGGCGCCCCCCGATATCGATGTGCTAGCCTTGCGCCATGTACACGCAGGCGCTCGATACCCACGGGCGCGAGCCGGTGCCGGCGGCGGAGGCCGCGGGCCCGGCCGCGCGCTTTCAGGCCCGCATCGATGCCGAGGAGAAGATCGAGCCCAAGGACTGGATGCCGGAGGCCTACCGCCAAACGCTGATCCGGCAGATCTCCCAGCACGCGCATTCGGAGATCGTCGGCATGCTCCCCGAGGGCAACTGGATCACGCGTGCGCCGACGCTGCGCCGCAAGGCGGTGCTGATCGCCAAGGTGCAGGACGAGGGCGGCCACGGCATGTACCTCTACAGCGCGGCCGAGACCCTCGGCGTATCGCGCGCGCAGCTCATCGATCAGCTGCTCTCGGGCGCCGCCAAGTACTCGAGCATCTTCAACTACCCGACGCTCACCTGGGCGGACGTGGGCGCGATCGGCTGGCTGGTGGACGGCGCGGCGATCATGAATCAGATCCCGATCTGCCGCTGCTCGTACGGTCCGTACGCGCGCGCCATGGTGCGCATCTGCAAGGAGGAGAGCTTTCACCAGCGTCAGGGCTTCGAGATCATGCTGACGCTGGCGCAGGGGAGCGCCGCGCAGCACGCCATGGCCCAGGACGCGCTGAATCGCTGGTGGTGGCCGTCGATCATGATGTTCGGCCCCCCGGACGGCGACTCCAAACACACCGCGCAGTCGATGGCCTGGAAGATCAAGCGCTTCAGCAACGACGAGCTGCGGCAGAAGTTCATCGACGTCACCGTGCCGCAGGCGCAGTTCCTCGGCCTCACCATCCCCGATCCCGGCCTGCGCTGGGACGAGCCGAGTCAGCATTTCCAGATCGGACCGATCGACTGGAGCGAGTTCTACGCCGTGCTCAAGGGCAACGGACCGTGTAACCGCGAGCGCCTCGAGGCACGGCGCGCGGCGCACGCAGCGGGCGCCTGGGTGCGCGAGGCGGCCGCGGCCTACGCGGCCAAACACAGCGGGTGCACGCCCGCGGGGACGAATTCATGAGTGATCCGGGCAGCGCCGCCGCCCCGGCCGACTGGCCGTTGTACGAGGTCTTCATCCGCTCGCGCTCGGGACTCGAGCACAAGCACGTCGGCAGCCTGCACGCGGCCGATGCGCGCATGGCGGTCGAGCACGCGCGCGACGTCTATACCCGCCGCCAGGAGGGCGTGAGCATCTGGGTGGTGCGCTCGGCGGACATCGTCGCTTCCGATCCCGCGGACGCCGATGCGCTGTTCGAGCCGGCGCGCGACAAGGTCTACCGCCATCCGACCTTCTACGCGATACCGGACGAGGTGAAGAATCTGTGAGCGGCGGGGCAGTGGCGCCCGTGCAGGGCGAGCGGGCGCTCGGTGAGGCGCTGTGCCGCTACGTGCTGCGCCTCGCGGACACGAGTCTGGTGCTCGGTCAGCGGCTCGGGGAATGGGTCGGGCATGGCCCGGCGCTCGAGGAGGACTTAGGGCTGGCCAATCTCGCGCTCGATCTGATCGGCCAGGCGCGGCTGCTGCTCACCTACGCCGGCGAGGTCGAGGGCAAGGGACGGGACGAGGACGCGCTCGCATACCTGCGCGATGCGCCGGAGTTTCTCAACCTCCAGCTTGCCGAGCAGCCGAACGGCGACTTCGCCCAGACCATCGTGCGCCAGTGGCTGATCGATTGCTGGCAGCTCGAGATTTACGCCGACCTCGCGGGCTCATCCGACGGGCGTCTCGCGGCGATCGCCGCCAAGGCCGTCAAGGAAACGCGCTATCACCACCGCTTCAGCAGCGGCTGGCTCGCGCGCCTCGGCGACGGCACGGCCGAGAGCCGCGCGCGCACCCAGGCGGCGCTCGATTCGCTGTGGCGCTTCACCGCGGAGCTGTTCGCGGCCGATGAGGTGGACGAGCGCATGGCGGCGGCGGGGATCGCCGCGCCGCTCGCGCCGGCCGCGGAGCGCTGGCGCGCGCGCGTCGCCGCGGACCTCGACACGGCGACGCTCGCGCTACCGCCGCCGCCGCAGTACCCCTGGCATGGCAGGCGCGGCGTGCACACCGAGCACCTCGGCCACCTGCTCGGTGAGATGCAGCACCTGCAGCGCGCCTACCCCGGTGTGCGCTGGTGAGCGCCGCGGCAGAGTCCTCCGCGCTCGAGCAGCAGGTGTGGCGGCTGCTGGCGGGGGTACCGGATCCGGAGATCCCCGTGGTGAGCATCGTCGACCTGGGGATCGTGCGCTACGTGCGCCGCGATAGCGCCGGGCGGCTGCACGTCGGCATCACCCCGACCTACAGCGGCTGTCCGGCCACCGCCGCGATCCGCAGCGCCACCCGCGCCGCGCTCGATGAGGCCGGCTACGCGGACGCGCTCCTCGAGGAGGTTCTGGCCCCGGCCTGGAGCAGCGACTGGGTGACGCCCGCGGGACGCGCGCGGCTCGCCGCCTTCGGCATCGCGCCGCCGCAGGCGGACCCGGTTCGCTGTCCGCGCTGCGGGAGCGCGGCGACCGAGCGCGTGAGCGAGTTCGGCTCGACGCCCTGCAAGGCGCACTACCGCTGCGCGGAGTGTCGCGAGCCCTTCGACCGCTTCAAGTGCATCTGACATGCTGAGGTTCCACACGCTGCGGGTCGCGAGCATCACCGCGGACGCGGAGGACGCCGTTGCGATCGCGCTCGAGGTGCCGGCCGAGCTGCGGGGGGAATACACCGGCAGCCCCGGCCAGCACGTGGTGGTGCGCGCGCGGCTCGAGGGCGAGGAGGTGCGGCGCACCTACTCGCTGGTCAACGCGCCGGGGGAGTGGCCGCTGCGGATCGTGCCGCGGGTGCACGCGAGCGGGCGCATGTCGCGCTATCTCGCCGAGCAGCTGCGCGCCGGCGACGGCCTCGAGGTCCTGCCGCCGAACGGCAGCTTCACGCCGCGCGGCGCCGCGGGCCGCGGCACCTGTGTGGCCTTCGCCTCCGGCTGCGGCATCACGCCGGTGCTCTCGGTGGTGCGCGCGCTGCTCGCGCGGCCGCTGACCCGCGTCATTCTTTTCTATGGCAACGGCAGCACCGCCCGCGCGATGTGCCTCGAGGAGCTGCTGGCCCTCAAGGACCGCTACCTCGAGCGGCTGTCGCTGCACTTCGTGATGAGCCGGGAGCCGCAGGAGGTGGCGCTCTACAACGGGCGCCTCGACGGCGCGCGCGTGCGCGAGCTCGCCGGCGCGCTGTTCGCACCCACCGAGGTCGCGGAGTACTTCGTCTGCGGACCGGGGGACATGATCGAGCAGGTGGGTGCGGCGCTCGCGGCACTCGGCGTCGAAGGCACGCGCATCCACAGCGAGCACTTCGCGGTCGCCACCGCCGGCGAGCCCGCGGCGCGCGCGGCGCCGACCGCGCTCAGCGCACCGGTGGCGGCGGCACCGGCGGCTGGCGGCGCGCCCGCCGGCACGGCCGCCGAGGTCACCGTTCTCATGGACGGGCGCCGGCGCACCTTCCACATGCAGCGGGACGGGGAGACGGTGCTCGATGCGGCCGCGCGTGCCGGCATCGAGCTGCCGTTCTCCTGCCGCGCCGGCGTGTGCTCGACATGCCGCACCAAGGTCGTGCGCGGCGAGGTGGAGATGGCGCAGAACTACGCGCTCGAGGACTGGGAGGTCGGGGAGGGCTACGTGCTGGCGTGTCAGTCGCGCGTGCGCAGCGCGGTGCTCGAGCTCGACTACGACGAGAAGTAGGGCGGCGGAGGATCGACGTGAGCTACCAGAACATCCGCTACGCGCTCGAGGACGGGATCGCCCGACTCACGCTCAACCGGCCCGAGCGGCTCAACAGCTTCAATACCGCGATGCACGCCGAGGTGCGCGGCGTGCTCGCTGCGCTGCCCGGCTCCGGGGCGCGGGTGCTGGTGATCACGGGCGCGGGGCGCGGCTTTTGCGCCGGGCAGGATCTCAACGACCGTGCCGTCGCCCCCGGCGGGCAGGCCGCCGACCTCGGCGCCTCGATCGAAGCGCACTACAAGCCGCTGGTGCTCGCGCTGCGCGCGCTGCCCATGCCGGTCATCGCCGCGGTCAACGGCGTCGCCGCGGGTGCCGGTGCCAACATCGCGCTCGCCTGCGACCTCGTGGTCGCGGCGCGCTCGGCGAGCTTCGTGCAGGCCTTCGCGCGGCTCGGCCTGGTGCCCGATTCGGGCGGGACGTGGTTCCTGCCGCGCCTGGTGGGCACGGCGCGCGCCCTCGGACTCGCGCTGCTCGGCGAGAAGCTGACCGCCGAGCAGGCGGCCGAGTGGGGACTCATCTGGCGCTGTGTCGAGGACGCGGAGCTCCCCGCGACCGTCGAGGCGCTGGCGCGGGGCTTCGCCGAGGCGCCGACGCTCGGGCTGGCACGCACCAAGCAGGCGATCTACGAGAGCTGGGGGCGCAGCCTCGCCGCGCAACTCGACGTGGAGCGCGACCTGCAGGCCGAGCTCGGGCGCAGCGCCGATTACGCCGAAGGCGTCGCCGCCTTCGGCGCGAAACGCACGCCGCGCTTCATCGGCCGCTGACGCGCGGGTCCGCATCCATGCCATCGGCGACACCCGGGCCTGACGCACAACGCACCGCCGCGCAGGCGGCGCAGGCGCTCTGGCAGCGCGATCGCGCCTCGCAGGCGCTCGGCATGCGCCTCGTGGCGGTGCGGCCCGGCTGGGCGCGCCTCACGATGACGGTGCGGCCGGACATGGTGAACGGTCACGACGTCTGTCACGGCGGCCTGGTGTTCGCGCTCGCCGACAGCGCCTTCGCCTTTGCCTGCAACACGTACAACGAGAGCACGATCGCGGCGGCGGCGGCGATCGACTTCCTGGCCGCCGCCCGCGCCGGGGATGAGCTCACCGCCGAGGCCGCGGAGCTGTGGCGCACGCGGCGCAACGGCATCTACGAGATCACCGTGACCAACCAGCGCGGCGAGCGGGTGGCGCTGTTCCGCGGCCGCTCCTACCGCATCGCAGGCCAGGTGACGCAACTTGAGGAGTGAAGCGATGCAGCTTCTGAGCTATGCCGCCGGCGTGTGGCGCAGCGGGCGCGGCGACGGTATGGCGCTGCGCGATGCGACGACCGGAGAGCTCATCGCACACGCGGGCGCCGAGGGACTCGACACGGGCGCCATGCTCGCCTGGGCGCGCGAGGTCGGCGGACCGAACCTGCGGCGGCTGACTTTCCACGAGCGCGCCGCGATGCTCAAGGCGCTCGCCCGGGATCTGACCGAGCACAAGGACGCGTATTACCCGGTGTCGTTCGCCACGGGCGCAACGCGCGGGGACTCCTGGATCGACATCGACGGGGGCATCAGCACGCTCTTCGTGTATGCGAGCAAGGGGACCCGCGAGCTGCCGAACGGCAGGGTGTTCATCGACGGCGGGGTCGAGGCGCTCTCCAGGACCGGCACCTTCGTCGGCCAGCACCTGTGCGTCCCGCTCGAAGGCGCGGCGGTGCACATCAACGCCTTCAACTTCCCCGTGTGGGGCATGCTCGAGAAGCTCGCACCGGCGCTGCTCGCCGGTGTGCCGGCAATCGTCAAGCCGGCGACCCAGACCTGCTACCTCGCCGAGCGGGTGTTCCGCCGTATCCTCGAGTCGGGGATCCTGCCCGAGGGCGCCGTGCAGCTCATCTGCGGTGGGGTGGGGGATCTGTTCGACCACCTCACCTGCCAGGACGTCGTGTCCTTCACGGGCTCGGCGGCCACGGCGCTCAAGCTGCGCCAGCATCCGACCGTCGCCGACCACGCGGTGCGCTTCACCGCCGAGACCGACTCGCTCAACTCCTCGATCCTCGGTGCGGACGCCGGCGCCGGCTCGCCCGAGCTCGAGCTGTTCGTGAGAGAAGTGGTGCGCGAGATGACGGTGAAGGCGGGCCAGAAATGCACCGCGATCCGCAAGGCGATCGTGCCCGAGGCACGTGCCGCGCAGGTGCTCGAAGCCCTGCGCGCGGCGCTCGCCCGGGTGGTCGTCGGGGACCCGCGCCTCGAGTCGGTGAAGATGGGACCGGTCGCCTCGCTCGCGCAGCGCCGCGAGGTGAGCGCGCAGCTCGGCAAGCTCGAGCAGGAGGCGGAGGTCGTCGTCGGCGCGGACGCTCCGGCGCCCCTCGGCGCCGATGCCGAGCGGGGCGCCTTCATGGCGCCGACGCTGCTTTATTGCCGGGACGCGGGCCGCGCGCGCGCCGTCCACTCGGTCGAGGCCTTCGGTCCGGTGTGTACGCTGCTCTCCTACCGCGATCCCGCCGAGGCGATCGCGCTGGCGCGCCGTGGCGGCGGCAGCCTCGCCGCATCGGTATTCACCGCCGATGAGGCGCTGGCGGCGCAGCTCGTGCTGGGCCTCGCCCCGTACCACGGCCGCATCGTCGTGGTGAACCGCCACTGCGCGCAGGAATCGACCGGTCACGGCTCGCCGCTCCCGCACCTGGTGCACGGCGGCCCGGGCCGCGCGGGAGGCGGCGAGGAGCTCGGCGGCATCCGCGGCGTGATGCACTACCTGCAGCGCACCGCCGTGCAGGGCACGCCGGATGTCATCACGGCGGCGAGCGGCCGCTGGACGCGCGGCGCGCGCGAGCTCGATCCCGGCGTGCATCCGTTCCGCAAGCCCTTCGGCAGCCTCGCGATCGGCGATACCTTCCGCTCCGGCGAGCGCGAGGTCACGGTCGAGGACATCGAGCGCTTCGCCGCGCTCTCGGGCGACCGCTTCTATGCGCACATGGACGAGGCGCAGGCGGCGCGCAATCCGCTGTTCGGCGGGCGCGTGGCGCACGGCTACTTCCTGGTGTCGGCGGCGGCGGGACTGTTCGTGGATCCGCCCTATGGCCCGGTGCTCGCCAACTACGGCCTCGACAACCTGCGCTTCGTCAAGCCGGTCAAGCCCGGCGACCGCATCCGCGTGCGACTCACCTGCAAGGAGAAGTCGCTGCGCGCGGGTGCGGGCTACGGCGAGGTGCGCTGGGACACGGCCATCACCAACCAGGCCGGCGAAGCGGTCGCCAACTACGACGTGCTCACCCTGGTGAGCGAGCAGGCGCTACCGGACGGCTGAGGGTTGCGGCGCGCACCTCAGGCCCGCGGCGCCGGCGCGCCGAAGAGCCGAAACGCGTGCCCGCGCGTCGACACGGCCTTGACCAGCGCCCACACCGCATCGCCCGGCCGCAGGCGCAGCGCCTCGAGCGCAGCGGTGCTGATGCGGGCCAGCACCGCCGGTCCGCCGACGTCCACCCTGACCAGCACGCTCGCAGGATCGTCCGGCGTGACGTCGACGACGGTGCCGAGGAGTGCGTTGCGCACGCTCAGTCCCTGGATCGGCTGCGTCGCGAGGATGATGTCGCGCGCCAGCAGCTGCACGCGCACCCGCGTGCCCACGGGCGCATCGCGCAGGCTCACCCGCAGCTTCCCCGAGCCGACCGCGAGCTCGACCGTGCCGGCCGCCGCATCGAGCGCCGTGACCAGCCCGTCGACCACCGAGCCGACGAGGTCGGGCGCGAGCACGCTGCGCAGCTCCGCCCGCAGGCTGAGCTCACCGACCGGGCCGGCCGCCAGGACCCGGCCGGTCTCGAGCAGCACCAGGTAGGTCGCGAGGCGCAGCACCTCGTCGAACTGGTGACTGACATACACCATGGGAATCGACAGCCAGTCGCGCAGCCTCTCGAGATAGGGCAGCACTTCCTCGCGCCGCGCAACGTCGAGCGAGGCGAGCGGCTCATCGAGGAGCAGCAGCTGCGGCTGGGAGAGCAGCGCCCGCCCCAGGGCGACGCGCTGGCGCTCGCCGCCCGAGAGCTGATGGGGCCGCCGTCCGAGGAGTGCGCCGATGCCGAGGAGCTCGACCATCTCCCCGAAACGGATGTAGTGCGGGGCGGCAGCGGCGCGCTTCTCGCCGTAGTGGAGATTGCCGGCGACCGTCATGTGCGGAAACAGCCGCGCGTCCTGAAACACGTAGCCGATGCGCCGCCGCTCCGGCGCCACCGCGATGCCGCGGCGGGTGTCGGTGAGCGTCGTGCCGGCGAGCTGCACCGCGCCTTCGTCGGGCGGCAGCAGACCCGCGAGCATCTCGATGAGGGTGGTCTTGCCGCTGCCCGAGCGGCCGAAGAGCGCGATCACTCCGGGCGTGGGCGCGGCGAAGGCGGCGCTGAGCGTGAAGGCGCCGCGCCGCTTCGTGAGTGACACCTGCAGCATGGACGGCGGCCGCGCTAGCGGCCGAGCAGGCGGCGCACGCGCCGCACCAGCAGCTCGGCGGCGAGCAGTCCCCCGAGCCCCAGAGCGAACGACAGGATCGCCAGGCGCAGCGCCAGCGCGTCCCCGTCGGGGGACTGCATCGCGGTGTAGAGCGCGAGCGGCAGCGTGCGGGTGACGCCGGGGATGTTGGCCGCGAAGGTGATCACGGCGCCGAACTCGCCGAGGCCGGCGGCGAAGGCGGTGACGGCGCCGGCGAGGATTCCGGGCAGCATCAGCGGCAGCGTGATGGTGACAAAGCGGTCGAGCGGTGCCGCGCCGAGCGTGCGCGCGGCGGCCTCGAGACCGCGGTCGACGTTCTCGAGCGAGAGGCGGATGGCGCGCACCATCAGCGGAAAGGTCATCACCGCGGTGGCGAGCGCCGCGCCGGCGGTGGTGAAGGGGAGCTGGATCCCGAAATGGGCGTGCAGCCAGCCGCCGAGGGGACCGCGCGTGCCGAGGAGCAGCAGCAGCACGTAGCCGACCGCGACCGGCGGCAGCACCAGCGGCAGATGCACGAAGGCGTCGAACAGCGTGCGCCCGGGAAAGCGGGCGCGCGTCAGCACCCAGGCGGCGAGTACCGCGAGCGGCAGGCTGAAGACGACGCTACGGGTGGCGACCTCGAGGCTGAGGCGCAGCGCATCCGCCTCGGCCGAGCTTAGCAGTGGGCTCACGGCCGGACTTTCGCACGTTCGGCCGACCGGCGGCCAGAGCGCGGCCCTCAGGCGACCAGGGTTTGCGCGAGACTGATCGGGGCGCCCGGGGCGGGCGCGGGGGCGAAGGCCGCGAGACCCTTTTCCTCGAGCCAGGCACGGTTGAACAGGCGCGACTGATACTTGCCGCCCCCATCGCACAGCACGGTCACGATGGTATGTCCGGGGCCGAGCTGGCGCGCCACCTGCACGGCAGCGGCGACGTTGATCCCGCTGGTGCTGCCGAGTAAGAGCCCCTCCTCGTGGAGCACCCGGTACACCCAGCGCACCGTGTCCGCATCCGGCACGTGCACCGCGCCGTCGATGGGGGCGTCCTTGAGATTGGCGGTGAGGCGGCCGATGCCGATGCCTTCGGTGATCGAGCCGCTGCCGGTCGCTTTCAGGGTGCCGCTGCGGAAGTATTCGTAGAGGCTGCTGCCCGGCGGGTCGGCGAGGATGCAGCGCACGGCGGCGTTGCGCGACTTGAGGAACTGCGCGGTGCCGGCGAGCGTGCCGCCGGTGCCGGTGGCGGCAACGAAGGCGTCGATGCGTCCGCCGGTCTGTGCCCAGATCTCCGGCCCGGTGGTGGCGCGGTGGGTGTCGCGGTTGGCGGTGTTGTCGAACTGATTCGACCAGATCGCGCCCGCGAGCGAGGCGGCCAGGCGCTGGGCGACCTTCTGATACTGGTTGGGATTGCTGTAGGGAACGACCGGCACCTTGTGCACCTCGGCGCCGAGCATCTCGAGCAGCCGGTATTTCTCCGGCGACTGGTTGTCCGGCATGACGATGACGCAGCGATAGCCGCGTGCGTTGCAGACGTGCGCGAGGCCGATACCGGTGTTGCCGGCGGTCCCCTCGACGACGACGCCCCCGGGGCGCAGCTCGCCGCGGCGCTCGGCGTCCGCCACGATGGCCGCCGCGGCGCGGTCCTTGACCGAGCCGCCGGGATTCATGAACTCCGCCTTGCCGAGGATCTCGCAGCCGGTCTCTTCGCTCGCGCGCCGCAGCCGGATGAGGGGCGTGTTGCCCACCGCGCCGATGAAGCCCGCGACCGCGCTCAAGCCACCGCCTCGAGTCCGACTGCCGCGAGGATACCGCCAGGCGCCGCGCGCGCGCCGGGCGCGGTGACCTCGCCCACGATCAGCAGCGCCGGAGCCGCCACCTGCTCGCGCAGCGCGAGCGCGGCAATGCCCGCGAGCGGTGCGCGCAGCACCCGCTGCGTGGCGAGCGTGGCCCGCTCGACGATCGCCGCGGGGAGCTCCGCGCCCGCACCCGCCGCGCGCAGCCGCGCGACGATGTGCGGCAGCTGCGCGACGCCCATGTAGAAGACCACGGTCTGCCGGGTGCGGGCGAGGGCGCGCCAGTCGAGCGTGTCGTCGAGGGCCGCGTGGCCGCTTACGAGGGTCACGCTGTGGGAGAGGTGCCGGTGGGTGAGGGGAATGCCGGCCGCGGCCGCGGCGCCCAGGGCTGCGGTGATGCCCGGTACCACACGGTAGGGGATGCCGTGGGCCGCGAGCACCTGCGCCTCCTCGCCGCCGCGCCCGAAGATGAAGGGATCGCCCCCCTTGAGCCGTGCGACGCGCTTGCCGGCGCGCGCGAGCTCGACCAGCAGGGTGTTGATGCGTGACTGCTGCGCGGGGTCGCCGCTCTCCTTGCCGACGAAGATGCGCTCGGCATCGCGCCGCGCGCGCTCGAGGATGGACTCGGGAACCAGACGGTCGTGCAGGATGACGTCGGCCTGCTGCAGCAACTGCAGCGCCCGCAGCGTCAGCAGGTCCGGGTCGCCGGGTCCGGCGCCGATCAGGTAGACCTCCCCGGGGGCGACCCGGGTGGCGGCGCCGTCCGCTGCGAGCCGTGCGGCGGCGAGCTCGGCCGCGAACGCGCGCCCGGCTGCCCCCTCGTTGCCGGCGAGCAGCTCACTCGCTGCCCGGCCGCCGACGATGCGCTCCCAGAACGCGCGCCGGGCGGGCGCGCCCAGCGCCTTGGCGACCGCGGCGCGGCGCGCGCCGAGGAAGCGCGCCAGCGCGCCGAGCCGCGCGGGCAGCAGCGCCTCGATGTGCGCGCGCACCCGCCGTGCCAGGACCGGCGCGGCACCGGCGGAGCTCACCGCCACCACGAGCGGCGAGCGGTCGATGATGGCGGGGAAGATGAAGGTCGAGAGCTCGGGGGCGTCCACGACGTTGACCGGGATGTGCCGCTCACGGGCCGCGCGCGATACGGCGGCGTTCACCTCGCGGTCGTCGCTCGCGGCGACGACCAGCCGCACGCGTGCGAGCTGGGCAGGCTCGAAGGGCCGCGGCAGGCAGGCGAGCTCGCCCCGCTCAACGCGTGCGGTGAGCTCCGGGAGCAGCTGCGGGGCCACCACCGTGACGCGGGCGCCGGCCTTGAGGAGCCACTCGATCTTGCGCGCCGCCACCCGTCCGCCCCCGGCCACCAGTGCGGGGGCGTCTGCGATGCGCAGGAACACCGGAAGGTAATCCATGGCCGACTATAGGCGCGCCGCGCGCGGGGGCAGAACGAAGCATTGCTTCTTAGGGACTGCGCGCCGGTTATACACTGGCGGCCCCATGAAACTGCACCAACTGCGCTATCTGGCCGCCGTGGCCCAGAGCGGGCTCAACATCACGGCGGCGGCCCACAAGCTGCATACCTCCCAGCCCGGCGTCAGCAAGCAGATCAAGCTGCTCGAGGACGAGCTCGGCTTCCAGATCTTCGTGCGCGAGGGGCGCAATCTCACCCGCATCACCCCGGCGGGTCAGCAGGTGATCGAGCGGGCGCTGCGCATCCTGCAGGAGGCGCAGAGCATCCGCGATCTGTCGACGGAGCTGCGCGATGAGGGCAAGGGGAGCCTGTCGATCGGCACCACCCATACCCAGGCGCGCTATGTGCTCCCGGACGTGATCCGCGCCTTTCTCGGCCGCTATCCGCAGGTGCGCCTGAACCTGCACCAGGGAACCTCCGAGCAGATTGCCGAGATGGTCGCCGGCGACCGCATCGACTGCGCCATCGCCACCGGCTCCGAGGGGCTGTTCTCCGACCTGACGCTCCTGCCCTGCTATCGCTGGCACCGCACGGTCATCGTGCCGAAGACCCATCCGCTCGCCGCCGGCGGCCGCCTCACGCTGCGCGCGCTGGCGGCCTTCCCGCTCATCACCTATACCTTCAGTTTCACCGGGCCGTCCTCGCTCCACGAGGCATTCGCGAAAGCCGGTCTGATCCCGAGCGTGGCGATCACCGCGCGCGATGCCGACGTGATCCAGACCTACGTGCGGCTCGGGCTCGGAGTCGGGATCGTCGCGCACATGGCGATCGATGCGGCGGATCCGGACCTGGTGGCGATCGATGCCACGCATCTGTTCGCGGCTCATACCACCTGGCTCGGCTTCCGCCGCGGCACGCTGCTGCGCAAGTACATGTTCGACTTCGCGCAGCTGCTGGCGCCGCATCTCGAGCGGCGCCTGGTCGAGCGGGCGCACCGCGCCAGCTCCGCCGAGGAGGTCGCCGGGCTCTTTGCCGGGATCGACCTGCCGGAGCGTTAGGGCGCGCGGAAGCGCTGCCGCGCGAGCGGCACGGTGTCCGCCCCCGGCTGATAGGCGACCGTGTAGCGGCCGAGCGCACGGTGCGCGGCCTCAGGGTCCTCGCCCGCGGCGAGCTCGAGCGCATCGAAGCCGCAGCGCGCGAGCAGGAACACCTGATCCTGCTTCACGCCGGCCCCCACTGCGCGCAGCTCGCCGCTGAAGCCGAGCCGCCCGCGCAGCAGCCGGGCCTGCGAGTAGCCGCGGCCGTCGCCGGGATTGGGGAACTCCACCGCGATCAGCTCGAGCCGCGCCAGCCAGGCGCCGAGCTCCTCGGGAGCATCGGCGGGTGTCAGGCGTACGCCGAGGCGCCCGGACCAGGCGCGCCAGCGCGCCTCCTCGGCACGCAGCTGCGCGAGCGGCACGATGAGCACGTCCCCGGCGCTCTCCTCGCCGAGGCAGGCCCAGCCGTCCGCCACCCGCTCACGCCGCCTGAGGATGTGAGGCATAGGCGCCTGCGCGGAAGGGCTCGAGCCCGAGGCGCCGGACCGTGTCGATGAAGGGCTCGCCCTCGAGGCGGTGCGCCCGGTAGACCTCGACGATGCGCTCGAGGGTCGTGGCGACCTGCGCCTTCGGGACCGAGGGCCCGATCACCTCCCCGAGCGCGGTGAAGCCGTTGGCGGAGCCGCCGAGGCTGATCTGGTACCACTCCTCGCCATGCTTATCGACCCCGAGGATGCCGATGTGGCCGACGTGGTGATGGCCGCAGGCGTTCATGCAGCCCGACATCTTGATCTCGATCGGCCCGAGGTCGTAGAGATAGTCGAGATCGCCGAAGCGCTGCTGGATATCGCGCGCCACGCCGAGGGTGCCGGCGTTGGCGAGCGCGCAGAAGTCGAGCCCCGGGCAGGCGATGAGGTCGGTGAGCGTGCCGATGTTGGGGGTCGCCAGTCCGTGCCGCTCGAGCTCGGCCCACGTCGCGTACAGCGCGCGCTGCGGCACGTCGGCGAGCAGCAGGTTCTGGGTGTGGGTGACGCGAATCAGGCCGAAGCTGACCCGCTCGGCGAGGCCGGCGAGGGCTTCCATCTGATCCGAGGTGGCATCGCCGGGAGCGGCACCCGGCGCCTTGAGCGAGACGAATACCGCACGGTAGCCCGGCACGCGGTGGGCGCTGGTGTTGTAGCGGTACCAGGCGCGGAACCGCGGCTCGCGGCCCGCCGTCACGTCCAGGTCCGCGAGCGTCTCGTAGGGCTGGGCACGGAAGAAGCCGCGCACCCGCTCGATTTCCGCGCTCGTGAGAACCGGCGCCGCGTCGCGGCCGGCGCGCCACTCGGCCTCGACCTCCTCGGCGAAGCGTGCGGCACCGAGCGACCTTACCAGGACCTTGATGCGGGCCTTGTGGATGTTGTCGCGGCGGCCGTAGCGGTTGTAGACGCGCAGGATGGCCTCGAGGTAACCGAGCAGGTCCGCGAGCGGCAGGAACTCGCGGATCAGAGCGCCGATCACCGGGGCGCGGCCGAGACCGCCGCCCACCCGGACCGCGAAGCCGATCCGCCCCGCGTCATCGCGCCGCATGTGCAGCCCGATGTCGTGGACTTCGGAGGCGGCGCGATCCTCGGGGGAGCCGGTGATCGCGATCTTGAACTTGCGCGGCAGGTAGGTGAACTCCGGGTGCAGCGCCGCCCACTGGCGCACGATCTCGCAGTAGGGGCGCGGGTCGTCCACCTCGTCGGGTGCGATGCCGGCCAGGTGATCGGCGGTCACGTTGCGCACGCAATTGCCGCTGGTCTGCAGCGCGTGCATCTCGACCGTGGCGAGCTCGGCGAGTATGTCGGGGACGCAGGGCAGCGCGGGCCAGTTGAGCTGCAGGTTCTGCCGGGTGGTGAAATGGCCGTAGCCGCGGTCGTAGCGGCGGGCGATGTCGGCGAGCTTGCGCAGCTGGGCGGCGCGCAGCAACCCATAGGGAATCGCGATGCGCAGCATCGGCGCGTGGCGCTGGATGTAGAGCCCGTTGCGCAGGCGCAGCGGCCGGAACTCCTCCTCGGACAGCTCGCCCGCGAGATGCCGGCGCGTCTGGTCGCGGAACTCCTCGACGCGCTGCGCGATGAAGGCCCGGTCGAGGTCGTCGTAACGGTACATGCGCTGCGACTATAGGCGCGCGCTCCCCGGCGGCCTAAATACCGAGTGGTTGGGTGCGCCTCTTTCTGGGGTTATGAGCGTGTGCAACACTAGCCCCCGGCGAGCGGCGCGCACGCGCCGCGGGGCTTTAGCGGAGGCGGCCGTGGCGGGACTCTATTTCGAGCAGTTCGAGCCTGGACAGCGCTTCGAGCATGCGGTACGGCGCACCGTCACCGAGGCCGACAACGTGCTCTTCAGCACCCTCACGATGAATCCGGCGGCCATCCACCTCGACGCCGAATACGCCAGGACCACGCCCTTCGGCGAGCGCCTGGTGAACAGCCTCTTCACGCTCGGGCTGCTGGTCGGGCTCTCGGTCTACGACACGACTTTCGGTACCACCATCGGCAACCTCGGATTCGAGGAGGTGCGCTTTCCGAAGCCGGTGCTGATCGGCGATACGCTGCGCGCGGTGACCGCGGTGATCTCCAGGCGCGAGAGCCAGTCGCGCCCGGACTCCGGGATCGTGGTCCTCGAGCACCGCGCCTTCAATCAGCGCAACGAGGAAGTCGCCTTCTGCCGCCGTGCGGCGCTCATGCTGCGCCAGCCGTCCGTATGAGCGGCGCGCAGCCGCCGGTGCCGCGCTCGTGGCTGTTCGTCCCGGGGGACAGCGAGCGCAAGCAGGCGAAGGCGCTGACCACCGCGGCCGATGCGCTGATCCTCGACCTGGAGGACTCGGTCGACCCGGCGCAGCTGCCGGCGGCGCGCGCCCGCACGCGCGAGCTGCTGGCCGCGCACGCCGCGGGACCGGGACCGCAGCTGTGGGTGCGGATCAACCCGCCGCAGAGCGCATGCTGGGGCGAGGATCTCGCGGCGGTGCTCGGCGAGCGCGCACCGGCGGGAATCGTATTGCCCAAGATCTCCTCGGCGGCGCAGCTCGGAGCGGTCGCCGAGCGCCTGGCGGCACTCGAGCAGGAGCACGGACTGCGCCAGGGCGCGGTCGCCCTGCTCGTGATCGCGACCGAGACGCCGCGGGGACTGCTGGCGCTGCCGCAATACCCGCAGGCGCTCGAGGCGGCGCCGGCGGCGGCGGCGCGGCTCACCGGACTCACCTGGGGCGCGGAGGACCTGAGCGCCGCGCTCGGCGCCCGTGGCAAGCGCGAGGCCGGCGGGGCGCTCACCTTCACCTTCGCCCTGGCGCGCACCACCTGTCTGCTCACCGCCGCGGCGCTCGGCGTGGCGGCGATCGACGGCGTGCAGGTCGACTTCCGCGACGGCGCGGCGCTCGCGCGCGAGCTCGCGGAGGCGCGCCGCGACGGCTTCGCGGGCAAGCTCGCCATCCATCCTGACCAGGTGGCGCCGATCAACGCCGCCTTCACGCCCACCGAGGAGGAGCGTGCGCACGCGCGGCGCGTGATGGCGGCGTTCGCCGCGGCCGGCGGCGCCGGCGTCGCGAGCCTCGACGGACAGATGATCGATCGCCCGCACCTGCTGCAGGCGCAGCGCGTGCTCGCGGCGGGCCGCGCGCGCGCAGGCACGTCATGAGGCGGCGGCTGATCAGCTCGGGCTCGACCTTCGAGCGGGAGATCGGCTACTCACGCGCGGTGGTCGATGGGGAGTGGATCTTCGTCTCCGGAACCACCGGCTTCGATTACGCCACCATGTCGATCGGCGAGGACATCGTGGCGCAGACCGAGCAATGCTTTCGCAACCTCGCCGCGGCGCTCGCGGCCGCGGGTGCCTCCCTCGCCGACGTGGTACGCGTCACCTACATCGTGCCCGATGCCGCGCTGTTCCCGCGCTGCTGGCCGGTGCTGCGTCAGCACTTCGCAGAGGTGCGGCCGGCCGCCACCATGATCGCGGCCGGTCTCGCCGATCCGCGCATGAAGATCGAGATCGAGGTGACCGCGCGCAAGCGCTCCTGAGGTCAGCGCCCTCGGGAGGGCGGTTGCGCCGGCGCGAGCGTGAGCAGATCCTCGGGCGTATCGAGGTCGAGCTCCGCGCTCGGCATCGGCACGCGCACCAGACGGTCGGCGCTGCGGCGCAGGAGCGCACGGGCGCCGTGGTCGCCGCGCAGCGCCGCGAGCGCCGCGAAGCTGCTGCGCGGGAAGATCGCCGGCGCGCCGGTGGTCCCCGCATAGAGCGCCGCGGCGATCAGGGTGGGGCGGCGGCGCCATGTGCCCGCGAGGCGCCGCAGGTCATCGCGCGTGACGGCGGCCTGATCGGCCAGCACCAGCATGACCGCGGTGCAGGTCGGCGGCAGCCGCGCGACGCCCAGACGGATGGAGCTCGCGATCCCCTCGCGCCATTGGCGGTTGACGACCACGGACCCCGGCGAGTGCCGCAAGAGCGGGGCCAGCTCGCCCGCGCCCGCGCCGAGCACGACGATGAGCGCGTTGCCCGTGACGTCCGCGGCACGCGACACCACCGTGTGCAGCAGCGGACGCCCGCCGATGCGCACCAGCTGCTTCGGCGAGCCGAAGCGCGTCGAGGCGCCCGCGGCGAGCACGATCGCGTACAGGCGATCGCGGCTGCGTCCCGTGGCGGCTGAGGCGTCCATCACTCGAGCGTGAGCCCCGCGGGAAGAGCGGAACGCACGCGGGCGTAGAGGGCGCGCTCCTGCTGGATGGAGTCGGCATCCACGCGGGCGAACGCGCGCCAATCCGTCACCCGGGGATTCGCGGCGCACAGGGACTCGATGACGGCGCGCCGTTCGTCCCAGGCGCCGTTCACCAGCCCCGCGCAGGCCGC
Organism: Steroidobacteraceae bacterium; assembly: GCA_035523985.1. GTDB lineage: Bacteria > Pseudomonadota > Gammaproteobacteria > Steroidobacterales > Steroidobacteraceae > 13-2-20CM-66-19. Next base: position 19,339 of record DATKPR010000021.1, read on the forward strand.
CCAGGCCGTGGCCGCGTCCGCACCGGGACGCAGCTTCCCGAGCGCCTCGCGCCCGAGCGAGTCTCCGGGCGGGAGCTCGATACCGAGCGCGGCCAGCAGGGCGTCGCGCGCCTCGAACCAGCCGAGGACCAGCGTCAGGTGCGCGGCGGCTGCCTCCCGCAGCGCCGGCAGGGCCGCGGACGCGGCGGAAGCGGCCGCACCGCGGTGCGCGGCGGCACACGCGCTCGCGACGGCCCGCACGTGACGGCGCTCGGTGGCCAGCTGCTCGCGCAGCAGCTGAATCTCATTCATAGCATTGGATACAAAATACTCTAGATAACGATTGTAATAGCATGAATAATATCGATAAATACTTCCACAAGACGCCGCGGGCCGAAGCGCGGCCACCGCTCGCGAGACCCGTCCGCGGCCCGAGAGTATGCCAGTCCCCGCCGCCGCGACGGCGGCGCGCCGACGCCCTGCGTTGCATGCACCCGTGCCGCTTCAGTAGAGTCCCCACGCCTTTTTCCAATTCGCCTGCCGGCATCCCAACTCGATGACCAAGACCGATCCCTGGGTCGTGCACAAGTTCGGGGGATCGAGCGTCGCTGACGCCGATTGCTTCCGTCGTGTCGCCGCCATACTCGAGTCGCTTCCGGGCACGCGGCTTGGCGTGGTGCTGTCGGCGTGCCGCGGTGTGACGGACGCGCTGCTGCGCCTGGTGGCGCTCGCCGAGCGCCAGGACGAGGGCTACCGCGCCGAGCTCGCGCAACTGCGCGCGCGGCACGCGAGCATCGCCGACGCGCTCCTGTCGCAGGAGTCCGCGCGGCTTTATCTGGCGGGCTTCGACCGCGACGTGCACGACCTCGAGGGAATCCTCCATTCGGTCAAGCTGACGCGCGCCGCCGCGCGCAACGTCAGCGACCTGATCGCCGGCTACGGCGAGCTGTGGTCGACGCAGCTCTTCGCGCGTTTCTTCGAGGAGCGCGCCGGGCGCGCCGGACCGGTCCGGTGGATCGACGCGCGGCGCGTGGTGGTGGCCGAGTGGGGGCCGCTCGGGCCCGGCATCCAGTGGGCCGAGTCGCGGGCGCAGCTCGCCGCCCTCGTGCCGGCGGACTTCACCGGCACGCTCATCATCACCGGTTTCGTCGCCGCCGACCGCCGCGGTGTGCAGACCACGCTCGGGCGCAACGGCAGCGATTTCTCCGCTTCCATATTCGGCGCGCTGCTCGGGGCGTCCGAGATCCACATCTGGACTGACGTCGACGGCGTGCTGTCGGCCGATCCGCGCCGTGTCCCCGACGCCACGGTGATCGACTCGCTCTCCTACAACGAGGCGATGGAGCTCGCGTACTTCGGCGCCAAGGTGATTCATCCGCAGACCATGGCGCCGGCGGTCAAGGACTCGATCCCGATCTGGATCCGCAATACCTTCGCGCCGCAGAAACCGGGCACGCTGATCTGTGCGCACCCGGCCTCGACGCTCCCGGTGAAAGGCATCACCAGCATCGAGCGGGTGGCGCTCGTCAACCTCGAGGGCACCGGCATGATCGGCGTGCCGGGCACCGCTCATCGCCTCTTCGGGGCGCTGCGCGAGGAGGGCATGTCGGTCATTCTCATCTCGCAGGGCAGCTCCGAGCACTCGATCTGCTGCGCGATTCCGCAGGAGCAGGCGGAACGCGCGGTGGCGGTGACGCGCCGCGCCTTCGAGCGCGAGCTCGCCGAAGGGCACATCCAGAGCGTCGACGTCGACCCGGACCTGGCGATCCTCGCGGTGGTGGGCGACGGCATGGCCGGCACCCCCGGGGTGGCCGCCAAGGTCTTCAGCGCACTCGGCACCTCGGGCGTCAACGTGCGCGCCATCGCCCAGGGCGCCTCCGAGCGCAACATCTCGGTGGTGGTCGAGGGCCGCAGCGCCACGCGCGCGCTGCGCTCGGTGCACGCCGGCCTGTACCTCTCGGCCACCACCCTCTCGGTCGGGGTCATCGGGCCGGGCACCGTCGGGCGCGTATTCCTCGAGCAGCTCGCGGCGCAGAGCCACCGGCTGCGCGAGCAGTTCCAGCTCGACCTGCGGCTGCGGGGCGTCATGGCCTCCAGGCGCATGCTGCTCGGCGATCCGAGCATCGCGCCCGGGGAGTGGCGCGCCGGGCTCGAGCGCCGCGGTACCGCGGCCGACCTCGGCGCCTTCGTCGAGCACGTGCGCGTCGACTACCTGCCGCATACGGTGCTGGTCGACTGCACCGCGAGCGCCGCCGTGGCTGCGCACTACGCCGACTGGCTGGCCGCCGGCATCCACGTGGTGACCCCCAACAAGCAGGCCAACTCGGGCGCGCTCGAGTACTACCGGCGCCTCGAGCAGGCGCGCCGCGCGGGCGCTTCGCATTATCTCTACGAGGCGACGGTGGGCGCGGGGCTGCCGATCGTGCATACGCTGCGCGATCTCGGCCAGACGGGCGATGAGGTGACGAGTATCGAGGGCATTCTCTCGGGGACGCTGGCCTACCTCTTCAACGTCTATGACGGCCGCACGCCCTTCTCGCAGATCGTGGCGGATGCCCGCAGCCGCGGCTACACCGAGCCCGACCCGCGCGACGACCTCTCCGGCACGGACGTGGCGCGCAAGCTCATCATCCTCGGGCGTGAGATGGGCCTCGGACTCGAGCTCGCCGACGTCAAGGTCGAGAGCCTGGTGCCGGCGGAGCTGCGCGCCGGCTCGATCGAGGACTTCATGCGCGAGCTGCCGCGCTACGACTCGATGATGCGCGGTCACCTCGATGCCGCGCGCGCCCGCGGCAAGGTGCTGCGCTACATCGGGCGCCTCACCGCCGCGGGCGCTGCGAGCGTCGGTCTCACCGAGCTGCCCGCGGATCATGCCTTCGCCAACATCGCGCTCACCGACAACGTGGTGCGCTTCGCGACGCGCCGCTACAACCAGAACCCGCTCATCGTGCAGGGGCCCGGGGCCGGACCCGAGGTGACCGCGGGCGGGGTGTTCGCGGACCTCCTGCGGCTCGCGGCCTATCTCGGGGCCCGGCTGTGAGCGGCGGTCCGCGCGAGCGCGCGACCGCCTTCGCGCCGGCCTCGGTCGGCAACGTCGCCATCGGCTTCGACATCCTCGGCTTCGCCGTGGAGGCACTCGGCGATCGCGTCAGCGTGGCGCGCCGTGCGGCGCCCGGGGTCGAGATCGCCGCGGTGCGCGGCATCGCGGGCGAGCTGCCGCGCGAGCCGCAGGACAACACCGCGGGCCGCGCGCTGCTCGCCATGCAGGAGGCGCTGCGGCCCGGATTCGGTTTCGTCGTCGAGATCGACAAGGGGATTCCGCTCGGCTCGGGGCTCGGCGGCTCGGCGGCGTCCGCGGTGGGTGCGGTGGTGGCCGCCAACGCGCTGCTGCCCGCACCGGCCGGTCCCCTCGAGCTCCTCAAGTTCGCGATGGCGGGGGAAGCGGTGGCGAGCGGCTCGCGCCACGTCGACAACATCGCCCCGGCGCTCTACGGCGGACTGGTGCTCACCGTCGGCATCGACGAGCCGCGCGTCAAGCGCATCCCCGTGCCGGCGGGTGTGCGCGCGGTGATCGTGCATCCGCACATGTTCCTCGCGACCGCCAGGGCGCGCGCGATCCTCAAGCGCAGCGTCGAGCTGTCGGATTTCGTCTGGCAGACGGCGAACCTCGCCGGCTTCATCTCCGGCTGCTACACCGACGACCTCGACATGATCCGCGCCTCCCTCGAGGACGTGGTCATCGAGCCGCAGCGCCAGGCGCTCATCCCCGCGTTCCAGGAGGTGCGGCGCGCGGCCATGGGGGCCGGCGCACTCGGCTGCTCCATCTCGGGCGCCGGACCGTCCATGTTCGCCTGGGCCCTCGAGCCGGGCGCCCCGGCCGTGCTCGCCGCCATGCGGCGCGAGTTCGAGGCCAAGGGACTCGCCACCGACGGCTGGATCGTGGATCTCGCGGGCGCGGGCGCCAGGGTGATCGGATGAATGGGCCGCGGGTGCGCGCGGCCCGGACGCGATGAGCGGCGCCTTCCTCTACTCGAGCTCGCGGGATCCCGGCGCGCGGCTCGGCTTCAGCGCGGCGCTGCTGCAGGGCCTGGCGCCCGACGGCGGGCTGTACGTGCCCGCCGAGTGGCCGCAGCTCCCCCTCGGCGCCTTCGACGGCGCCGCGGCCTTGCCGGAGGTGGCGCAGCGGCTGCTCGCGCCGCTGCTCGCCGGCGACCCCCTGGCGGGCGAGCTCGCGTCCATCGCCACGGAGGCCTTCGACTTTCCGGCGCCGCTGGTGCCGCTGTCCGCGGACGGCCGGCTGGCCGTGCTCGAGCTCTTCCACGGGCCGACCGCCGCCTTCAAGGACTTCGGCGCGCGCTTCCTCGCCGCCTGCTTCGCCCGGCTGCGTGGCGCGGCGAGCCGTCCGCTCACGATCCTGGTGGCGACCTCCGGCGATACCGGGGGCGCGGTCGCGGCCGCTTTCCATCGGCGTCCCGGGATCGAGGTGGCGGTGCTTTTCCCCAAGGGGCTGGTCTCGCCGACCCAGGAGCGCCAGCTCACCTGCTGGGGGGACAACGTGCGCTCGCTCGCCGTGCGCGGCACCTTCGATGACTGCCAGCGGCTCGTGAAGCAGGCATTCCTCGATCCGCAGCTGCGCGAGCAGCGGGCGCTGTCCTCCGCGAACAGCATCAACCTCGGGCGTCTGCTGCCGCAGGCGGTGTACTACGCGGCCACCAGCCTCGCCGTCTACCGGCAGTACGGCGAGAGTGCCTCCTTCGTCATCCCGAGCGGCAACCTCGGCAACTCGCTGGCCTGCCTGTGGGCGCGGCGCCTCGGGCTGCCGATCGCGCAGGTGGTCCTGGCCCACAACGCCAATCGCAGCGTCCCGGACTTTCTCGAAAGCGGCGAATGGCGCCCACGGCCGAGCGTCGCCACGCTGGCCTCGGCCATGGACGTCGGCAACCCGAGCAACATGGAGCGGCTGCGCGCGCTCTACCCGCGGCTCGGGGAGTTGCGCGCGGCGGTGAGCGCCACCAGCGTCACGGACGAGGAGATCCGCGCGCGCATCCGCGCGGGCTTTAGCACCTACGGGCAGGTCTGGTGTCCGCACACCGCCACCGCGGCCGAGGCCTTCGAGCGGCTGCCGCCCGGGGAGCGCGCCCGCGGCCGCTGGGTGCTGGTGGCGACGGCGCACGCGGCCAAGTTCCGCGAGATCGTCGAGCCGTTGATCGGCCGCGAGGTGCCGATGCCCGGGAGCCTCGCGCGGCTGTTTGCGCGACCGGTCCACTGTGTTGAAATCGACGCTACGCTCGCGGCGCTGCGCGCGGCGCTCGGGACGCAGGGGAGCTCGTGGACGATCTGAGCAAGTTGCCGCCGCTCGTGTGGGCCGCGGCGGTCGGTGCGGTGGGGCTCGGTCTGGCGCTCTGGTGGGCGGTGCGCTGGTACGGCCGCTATCGGGCCCGCCGGCTGCTGCGCAGCGCGGTGACGGGCGGCGCGGCCGATCATCTGGTGAATGCGCTGGTGCCCGACGGCATGGGCGGCGGCTTTCACGTCGATTTCCTGCTGCTCACCATGCGGGGCGTCGTGGTGATCGACCTGCGCGACGTCCGCGGCAACATCTTCGGCGGCGACCAGATGGCCGAATGGACCGTCATGGACGGCGCCCGGCGTTTCACCTTCACGAACCCGCAGAGTGCCTTGTACGACCGCATCGCCGCGGTGAAGGCCGTGGCGGGAGACGTACCGGTGGAAGGACGCATCGTCTTCACGCGGCGCGGCAAGTTCCCCAAGGGCCTGCCCAAGTGGACCCTCATGGTGGATGCGCTGCGCGCCGAGTTCCCCGCCGTCGAGTACCAGCCGCACGCCGAGGCCACGGCGCCCCTGCGCGAGGGCTGGCAGCGCCTCAAGGACGCGGTGAAGCCGAGCTACATGGCCGACATGCGCTGACTCATGGGAAAAAATCGCCTGCGGCGATTTTTTCGGACATCAGCTTCGTTGCCGGGCGCCAAAGGCGCGGCTTTGGCGCCCTATGCCACGGTACGGGCGTGATCCGCCAGCACCAGCGATACGCAGGCGGTGAGCTTCTTGGCGTACTCGATGTGCAGGAACTCGTTCGGCCCGTGTGCATTGGCGTGCGGCCCGAGCACCCCGGTAATGAAGAACTGGGTATGCGGAAAGCGCTCGCCCAGCATGCCCATGAAGGGAATCGTGCCGCCGCAGCCGATGTGCACGGCGTCGCGCCCGTAGATCACCTCGCTCGCCCGCCCGATCGACTGCTCGAGCCAGGGGGCGAAGGCCGGGGCGTTCCAGCCGGTATTGGCACCGCCGGGCTCGAAGCGCACCTCGGCGCCGTAGGGCGGATCGCGCTCGAGCGCCTCGCGCACCGCCTGCGCGGCCCGCGGCGCATCGCAGGTGGGCGGGGTTCGCAGCGAGATCTTCACCGTGATCTGCGGCAGCAGCACGTTGCCGGCGGCGGCGGTCGGGGGCAGCCCGTCCGCCCCCGTGACCGCCAGCGTCGCGCGCCAGGTGCTGTTGATGATGAGCTCGGCCGGATCGTTGGAGACCGCCTGCACCCCCCGGGCCCACGGCAGCTTGCCCGCCACGCTGGCGCCGAGCACCTGCGCGGCGATGGCCGCCTGGGCACGCCGGTCCGCGGGCAGCGTCACGTGCAGCTCATCGAGCAGCAGGTCGCCGGTGACCGGATTCTCGATGCGCGCGAGCAGCTGCTCGAGGATGCGGAACGGGGTCGGGGCGATGCCGGTCGCCATCCCCGAATGCACGCCCTCGGTGAGGACGCGCACGGTGAGCGTGCCGATGAGATTGCCGCGCAGCGAGGTGGTGCACCATACCTGGTCGTAGTTGCCGCACTCGGCATCGAGGCACACGACGAGCGAGGGCTCGGGGATCGCGTTGCCGAGCGCCGCCAGGTGTGCCGGAAGATCGTCGCTGCCGCTTTCCTCGCACGCCTCGATCAGCACCACGCAGCGCGGCAGCCGCACCTGCTGATCCTTGAGCGCGGCGATCGCGGTGAGCGAGCTGAACACCGCATAGCCGTCGTCGGCGGCCCCGCGGCCGTAGAGCTTGCCGTCGCGGATCACCGGCTCCCAGGGACCCAGGCCCGGCAGCCAGCCGGTGAACTCGGGCTGCTTGTCGAGGTGTCCGTAGAGGAGCGCGCAGCCGGGCAGCTCGCCCGGGATGTCGACGAGGAGGAGGGGCGTGCGCCCGGGGAGGCGCCGGATCTCGACCCGCGCCCCCGGCAGCGGCTGCAGCCGGCACCACTCGGCCATGAGCTGCACGGCGGCCTCCATGTGTCCGTGCTTCTCCCAGTCGGGGTCGAAGTGCGGCGACTTGTTGGGGATGCGCACGTACGCGGTGAGGCGCTCGAGGATCGAGCTGTCCCAGGTGTTGCCGACGAAGCCGTTCAGACGCTTGAGGTCCATGGCATTAATCTCTTATATATAAATTACTTACGACGTATTAGAAAAGTCATTTCTCATGCGACGCCGCGCAGCCACCGTCGCCGCGCCCATGTATATACCGCCTTTAAGCCGCCGTGTCCGCCGGCAGTCCAAAGAGCGCCCGCGCGGCTTGCGTGCTCGAGTGCGCGAGCGAGGCGAGCGGCTCGCCGCGGGCGCGCGCCACCACGGCGGCGATATGCGGCAGGAACGCCGGCTCGTTGCGCCGCGTGGCCGGGCGCGGCGTGAGGTCGCGCGGCAGCAGGTACGGACCGTCGGTCTCGAGCAGCAGCCGCCCGGCGGGGATGGCGCGCACCAGCGGTACGAGATGTGCGCCGCGCCGCTCGTCGCAGATCCAGCCGGTGATCCCGATCGCGAGTCCGAGCTCGAGATAGGCCTCGAGCTCCGCGGCGCCGCCGGTGAAGCAATGGGCGACCCCGCGGTGGCGGGGGCCGTGCTCGCGCAGGATGGCGAGGAAGTCCGCGTGCGCCTCGCGCTGATGCAGGAACACGGGCTTGCCGAGCCGGGCGGCGAGCTCGAGCTGACGGTGAAAGGCGGCGCGCTGCGCCGCGCGCGGGGAGAAGTCGCGAAAGTAGTCGAGCCCGCATTCACCGACCGCCACCACCTCGGGTGCGGCGGCCAGCGCGCCGAGCTCATCCATGTCCGCCGCGCCGAGCTCGGCGGCGTGATGCGGATGCACGCCCGCGGTGGCGAACAACACTCCCGGGTGCTGGCGGGCGAGGACGGCGGCCTCCCGGCTGCCGGCGAGCGTCGCGCCCGTGACCATCATCTGCACGACGCCGGCCGCACGGGCGCGCTCGAGCACCGCGTCCCGGTCGGCGTCGTAGCTGTCATGCCCCAGGTTGATGCCGATATCGATGAGGGGCGGCTGCGCCCCGGGCGGGGCGGCGGGCGTCATCGCGGCTATGCTATGGTTTTGCATGCGCGCGAACATTCTACTGCCGGCGGCGTGGCTGCTCGCGTTGAGCGGCGCCGCGGCGGCCGCCGAGGGCGATACCTCGTGGCGCGACATCGAGAGCCGCATCCAGTACGGTTACTACACCGAGGATGCGGCGGCGTTGCGCGGTCTCGCCGGACTGATCGCCGCGGATGAGTCGCACGACCGGCTGCACGGCTACTACGCGGCGCTCCTCGACTGGCGGCAGGCGCAGCTCGCCGCACAGGGCGCGGCGCGTGGCGTCTCCGCCGCCGACCTCGCGCAGCGCTGCGTTGCCGAGCTGGATGCGGTGCTCGAAGCGCAGACGGACTTCAGCGACGCGCTCGCGCTGCGCGCGGCCTGTCTCGCGACGCCGCTCAGCGCGCGCAACTCGACCCTGTCCGTGCACCGCGCGCGCAAGGATCTCGGGCGCGCCCTCGAGCTGGCACCGCGCGATCCGCGCGCGCTGCTGGTCGACGGCGCGAGCGATTACCAGCTTGCCGCCGCCGGTGACGGCAACAAGGAGCGTGCCCTCACGAAACTGCGGCGTGCGGTCGCGGCCTTCGAGGCCGAGCGCGCCGGGGTCGAGCGGCTGCCGGGCTGGGGCGCGGCCGAAGCCTATCTCTACCTGGCGCGCGACCTGCTCGATCATGCCGACCCGGTCGGCGCGCGCGATGCCCTCGAGCACGCACTGCTGATCGCCCCCGAGTTCGCGCAGGCGCGGCGGCTGATGGCGAAAATCGTCGCCGGCTGAGGCGCCGCCGGCGTTCCCTCTGAACAGCTCGCCGCGGGGGCACCACTGGATGTCGCCGCGGCGCATGCGGCCGTGTGAGGCTGATGTTATCGTGCGCGCCTGATTTTGAAGGGCCGAGGGGATGGCTGCCGAACCGGACAAGAAAGCGCTGTTGGGTCAGCTGCGGATCGATCGCGAGCCGGAACCGGAGCGCGCCGGCCCCGGTCGGCGCCCCTGGATCATCGGCGCGGCGCTGGCGCTGCCCGTGGTGCTCGCGGGCGGTGCCTGGCTCGCGCTCTCGGGCGCCGGCGGCCTCGCGGTGCATACGGCGACCGCCCAGGCGCTGGCCGCAAGCGGCGCAGTCGCCTCGGTACTCGATGCCACCGGCTACGTCACCGCGCGGCGCGAGGCGACGGTGTCGGCGCAGATCACCGGCACGGTGACCCAGGTGCTGTTCGACGAGGGCGATCACGTCAAGGCGGGACAGGTGATCGCACGCCTCGATGACACCGCCCAGCAGGCGGCGCTGGCACAGGCCCGGGCGCAGTGGCAGTCGGCGCAGGCGGTGCTGGCGCAGGACGAGGCGCAGCTCGCGCAGAGCGTGCGCGACGTGGCGCGCGATGAGGACCTCGTCCAGCGTCATCTGGTCTCGCAGCAGGAGACCGAGCAGGCGCGCACGCTGGTCGAGACCGGCACCGCGCTGGTGCAGTCGCAGCGCCGGCAGATCGAGCTCGCCGCCGCCAACGTGCGCGCGGCGCAGGTGCAGCTCGACTACTGCACCGTGCGCGCCCCTTTCACCGGCGTCGTCATCGCCAAGGCCGCGCAGGTCGGGGAGATCGTCTCGCCGTTCTCCGCCGGCGGCGGCTTCACGCGCACCGGCATCGGCACGCTGGTCGACATGGATTCCCTCGAGATCGAGGTCGACGTCAACGAGGCCTACATCAATCGCGTCCAGCCCGGGCAGCCGGTGGTGTCGGTGCTCAACGCCTACCCCGACTGGCGCATCCCTTCGCACGTCGTCGCCATCATCCCGACCGCCGACCGTTCCAAGGCCACCGTCAAGGTGCGCATCGGCTTCGACACCAGGGATCCGCGCATCGTGCCCGACATGGGCGTGCGGGTTTCGTTCGAGGAGAAGGCCGCCGCCGGTGCCGCCGCCGCGCAGCGCCTTCCCGGCGTGCTGGTGCCGGCGGATGCGCTGCGCAAGGACGCCGGCGAGGACGTGGTGTACGTGGTGAAGGACGGGCGGGCGCTGCGCCGCGCGGTGACCGTCGGGGGCGGCAGCGGGGACTCGCGGCAGGTGCTCGCGGGGCTGTCCGCCGGCGAGACCGTGATCGTCGATGCGCCGGCCGGTCTGAAGGACGGGGCGGCGGTGTCCGCGGCAAAATAGCCGCAGTTGTGGAGAGGAACGTCATGTCAGAGCCGATGGTTCAGGTGCACAACGTCACCAAGGTCTACGAGCGCGGCAGGCAGCAGGTCGAGGTGCTGCACGGTCTGACGCTCGACATCCCCAGGGGCGACTTCGTCGCGCTCATGGGCCCGTCGGGCTCCGGCAAGACCACGCTCCTGAACCTCATCGGCGGGCTCGACAAGCCGACCTCGGGCGAGATCACCGTGGGGGGCAACCGCATCGACCAGCTCGGCAGCGGCGCGCTCGCCCGCTGGCGCGCCCACAACGTCGGCTTCGTGTTCCAGTTCTACAATCTCATGCCGGTGCTGTCCGCGGAGGCCAACGTCGAGTTGCCGCTGCTGCTCACGAAGCTCTCCGCCGCGCAGCGGCGCAGGAACGTGGCGGTGGCACTGGAGGTGGTGGGACTCGCCGACCGCGCCAAGCACAAGCCGCGCGAGCTCTCCGGCGGCCAGGAGCAGCGCGTCGCCATCGCGCGCGCGCTGGTCTCGGACCCGCAGCTGCTGGTGTGCGACGAGCCGACCGGCGACCTCGACAGAAAGACCGCGGACGAGATCCTCGGGCTCCTGCAGGTGCTCAACAGGGAGCACGGCAAGACCATCGTCATCGTCACCCACGATCCGAAGGCCGCCGAGTTCGCGCGGCGCACGCTGCACCTCGAGAAGGGCCAGCTGCTCGAGCAGGCGGCCTGAAGACCGCACGCGCAGCGCCGCCATGACCCGCACCGGCTTCGTCATCGCCAATCTCTTCCGCAAGCGCGTGCGCACCGTTCTCACGCTGCTGTCGGTGATCATGGCGTTCCTGCTGTTCGGTCTGCTGCAGTCGGTGAACACGGTGTTCAGCTCGGGCGCCGACTTCGTCGGAGCGACACGGCTGTTCGTGCAGGCGCGCGTCTCCTTCACCGCCTCGCTGCCCGTGAGCATGGTGCCCAAGCTCGAGGCGATCCCGGGCGTGGTGCGCGTCGCCTACCAGCAATGGTTCGGCGGGGTCTGGCTGCCCACCAACACGCCGCTCATCATGTTTGCGCTCGATCCGCAGCGATACCACGACGTCTACCCCGAGTGGAAGATGCCCGAGGACGAGTGGCAGGCATTCGCGCACACGCGCACCGGCCTGATCGTCGGCCGCCAGCTCGCTGCGCAGTACGGCTGGAAGATCGGCCAGAAGGTGCCGATCTCCTCCAACATCTGGCCGCAGAAGAACGGCAGCAAGGCCTGGCAGTTCGACCTCGTCGGCATCTTCGACGGCAAGGATGCGGACTGGCAGAAGCGCACCAATCTCGCCTTCATCCAGCAGGACTACTTCGACGAGGCCAACCAGTTCGGCGTCAAGGGACGCACCAATTTCTTCATCCTCAAGCTCGCACCGGGCGCGAACGCCGAGGCCATCAGCAAGACGGTCGACGCCATGTTCGAGAACTCGCCCGACGAGACCAAAACGCAGACCGAGAAGGACTTCAACATCAGCTTCGTCAAGCAGATCGGCGACATCGGCCTGATCGTGCGCTGGATCCTGTTCGCGGTGTTCTTCACGCTGCTGCTGGTGGTCGGCAACACCATGGCGCAGAGCGTGCGCGAGCGGATTCCCGAGCTCGCGGTGCTCAAGACGCTCGGCTTCTCCGACGGCAGCGTGCTCGGCTTCGTGCTCGCCGAGGCCTTCGCGCTGGTGCTGCTCGGCGGCCTGGTCGGGCTCGCGCTGGCGTCCATCGCCGGCGCCATGGTGGAGAAGCAGACCGGCGGCCAGTTCCTGCTCGAGCTCGACGGCAGCGTCTGGCTGCTCGGGGTGGCGGCGATCGTGCTGATGAGCCTCGCGGTCGGGGTCCTGCCGGCGCTGCGCGCCCGGCGGCTGCGGATCGTCGACGCGCTCGCCGGGCGCTGATGCATACGAGGAGCGATCGCACGTGTTGAGACAGGCATTCGCCATCACCGCGCTCAGCATCCGCAGCATCCCCGAGCGCTGGGCGCCCTCGCTCGTCATCGTCATCGGCCTGGCCGGGGTCGTCGCGGTGTTCACTGCGCTGCTCGCCATGGCCGCCGGCTTCGAGAGCACGCTCAAATCCACCGGGCGTCACGATGCGGCCATCATCCTGCGGGGCGGCTCGGACGCGGAGCTCAACTCCGGCTTCGATCGCGACTCGACCGATCTCATCAAGCAGGAGCCGGGGATCCGGCCCGGTGCCGACGGCAAGCCGCTCGCCTCCGCCGAGCTCATGGTGATCGCCGAGCTGGTGCGCCGCGATGACGTCCGGAGCGGCGCCAACGTGACGGTGCGCGGCGTCGAGCCGGCGTCCTTTGCGCTGCGGCCGCAGCTGAAGATCATCGCGGGCCGCAACTTCACCCCGGGGCTGCGCGAGCTGATCGTCGGGCGCGGGGTGCTGCAGCAGTTCAAGGGCGCCGACGTCGGTGAGACCGTGCGCATGCGCGGCTCCGAATGGCGGGTGGTGGGAGAGTTCGCCTCCGGCGACTCGCACGACAGCGAGATGTGGGCCGACATCAACGTGGCGCGTTCCACCTTCGGGCGCCTCGGCTCGAGCTCGGTGCTGGTGGCGCTCGATGAGCCCGGTGGCTTCGAGCGGCTGAAGGCGGCGATCGCGGCGGATCCGCGCCTGTCGATGGACGTGGTGCGCGAGGACGACTACTTCAGCGCCCAGACCCGCCAGTTCCGCCGCACGATCGGCGTGCTGGCCGGGGTGGTGACCGTCATCATGGGCCTCGGCGCGGTGTTCGCCGCGCTCAACAGCATGTACGCCGCGGTGGCGGCGCGCGGCAAGGAGATCGCGACGCTGCGGGCCATCGGCTTCGGCGGACTGCCCGTCGTGGTGTCGGTGATGATCGAGGCACTGCTGCTGGCGCTCGCCGGGGCCGTGCTCGGCGCGCTGATCGCCTATGTGCTCTTCAACAACCTCTCCGTGGCGACGCTCGGGCAGAATTTCACGCAGGTGGTGTTCAGCTTCAAGGTGACGCCGCAGCTGGTGGCGCGCGGACTCGTCATTGCGGTGCTCATCGGCATGATCGGCGGATTCCTGCCGGCGCTGCGCGCCGCGCGGGTGCCGGTCACCACGAGCCTGCGGGAGAGCTGATTGCCGGCGCGGCGGCGCTACAGCCGCGCCAGCGCCGCGCACAGCGCCTGGACGTCGGCCTCGGACTGGTCCCAGGAGACCACCAGGCGCGCCTGCCCGGCCGCTTCCGCGCCCCAGTCATAGAAATCGAAGCCGGCGGTGCGCAGCGCCTGCCGGCGCGCCACCCCGAGCTGCACGAACACCTCGTTAGCCTCGACCGGGTGCAGGAGATGGGCGCCCGCGGCGGCGCCGATGCGGCGGGCGAGGGCGTTGGTGCGCTCGGCGTTGCGCTTCCATACGCCCGTCTCGACGTAGGCCAGCAGCTGCGCGGCGACGTAGCGCGACTTGGAGAGCAGGTGCCCGGCGCGCTTGCGCCGCAGCTCGAAGTCGCGCACGCAGGTCGGGTCGAAGAACACCACCGCCTCGGCGGTCAGCGCGCCGTTCTTGGTCGCGCCGAAGGACAGCACGTCCACCCCGGCACGCCAGGTGAGGTCGCCGGGGTGGCAGCCGAGAAAGGCCACGGCGTTGGCGAAGCGTGCGCCGTCCATGTGGACCTTGAGGCCGGCGCGGTGGGCGAGCGCGGCGAGCTCCGCGACCTCGGCGGGCCGGTAGACGGTGCCGAGCTCGGTCGCCTGGGTGAGGGACAGGGCCGCGGGCTGCACGCTGTGCAGGTGGCGCGGGTGGTTGTCGAGGGCGGTGCCGACGGTCTTCGCATCGAGCCGGCCGTGCTCCCCGGGCAGCAGCGCGAGCTGCGCACCGCCGGAGAAGAAACCCGGCGCGCCGCACTCGTCGACCGCGATATGCGCCTCCTGATGGGCGAAAATCGCTCCATAGGGCGGGCTCACCGTGGCGAGGGCGAGGGAGTTGGCGGCGGTGCCGGTGGTGACGGCGAAGGCGCGCACCGCCGTACCGAAGTGCTCGCTCAGGGCCGCATCGAGCCTGAGGGTCCACTCGTCGTCGCCGTAGGCGCGCGCCGGACCGTGATTCGCCGCGGCGATGGCCGCGAGCATCTCGGGGCAGGCGGTGGCGGTGTTGTCGCTGAAGAATTTCAAAGCCGCAGGCTCCTCGTGAGCGGACCGCCGGGCCTCAATCGATGCGCCAGCGGAATGACCAGGCGCCGAAGGCCAGGAAGACCAGCGTCGTGGCGGCAAGATACAACAGGTTGGGGGCGATCTGCGCCAGCCCGGCGCCGTCGAGCATCACCGCGCGCGCCGCATCGAGCAGATGCGTCAGCGGGAAGAGGTGAGCCACCCACTGCACCCAGCGCGGCGAGCCCTCGAGCGAGTACCAGATACCCGAGAGCAGCATCATCGGCCAGGTGAGCAGGTTCAGCAGCCCGCCGACCAGCTCCTCGCTCGAGAAGCGCGCCGCGATGGTCAGTCCGAGGGCGATCATGGAGAGCGCTCCGAGGAGCGCCAGCAGCGCCAGCAGCGCCGGATTGCCGGCGGAGTGGAAGTGGATGATGGCGCCGATGCCGAGGTACAGGATCATCGTCACGACCACGATCAGGGTGAGGCGCGAGAGCACCTGGGCCGAGAGGAACTCGAAGGCGGTGAGGGGCGTGGCGTGCAGGCGCTTCAGGAAACCGCTCTTGCGGTAGCGCAGCACCACGTAGCCGACCCCGAACAGGCAGCTGAACATCATGTTCATGCCGAGGATGCCGGGGAACAGCCAGTCGACGTAGCGCAGCGCCTGACCGGTGACGGGCTGGCGCTGCGCGCCGGGCTCGGCCGCCAGCAGCAGCTTCTCGGCCACGTACCCCTTGGGCGAATCGGTGTTGACCCAGTAGCGCGTGCCGCCGCCGAACTCGACCAGCAGATCGAACTGCTGGTGCGTGAGCTTGCGCAGCGCCGCGGCGCGATCCGTGAGCGGCACGATCTGCACGTACTTCTCGGTGAGGAAGGGATGCGTCTGCCCACCGGCAGGCTGGTCGAGCACGCCCACCTTGAACAGCGGCCGCGGCGGCCCGCCGAAGACGAAGCTCATGCCGATCACCAGCATGACCGGCAGCAGCAGCGTGAACACCAGCGTGCCGCGGTCGCGCAGGAACTCGAGATTGCGGGCGTGGAATACCGACAGCAGGCGGCGGATCATGGCCGCAGCTCCTTGCCGGTGAGCTCGAGAAACAGATCCTCGAGGTTCGGCGGCCGCACGCGCAGGTTGGTGAGCGGCACGTGCGCCGCGAGCAGCGTACGCAGCGTCTCCTCCAGATCGTGGGTGGTGATCTCGACGCGGTCGCTGGTGTCGATGAGCTTCAGCGGCAGCGCCCGCGCCGCATCGGGGAAGTCCGCCCGCGGCACCTCCAGCAGCACCTCCGCGAAATGCTCGCGCAGCAGCCGCCGCGGCGGCCCCTGGGCGACGATACGGCCGCGATCCATGATCGCGATCTCATCACATAGCAGCTCCGCCTCCTCCATGTAATGCGTGGTCAGGATGATGGTCTTGCGGCGCGCCTTGATGGATTCCACCAGCTGCCAGAAGTTACGCCTGGCCTGGGGGTCGAGGCCCGTCGTCGGCTCATCGAGAAACAGCACCGCCGGATCGTTCACCAGCGCGATGGCGAGCAGCAGCCGCTGCTGCTGTCCGCCGGAGAGCTTGCGCGCGTCGCGCCGCGCCAGCGCCTCCAGCGCGCAGATGCGCAGCACCTCCCCGACGTCCAGTCCGTGGCTATAGAGGCCGCGGAACAGCGCGACGCATTGCCGCACGGTGAGATGGTCCTGCAGCGCGGTCTTCTGGAAGAGGATGCCGGCATCCTCGCGGAAGCGCGGCCCGAGCGGCTCGCCGCGGTACAGCACCTCCCCGGAGGTCGGCGGCAGGATCCCTTCCATGATCTCCACCGTGGTGGTCTTGCCGGCGCCGTTGGGTCCCAGCAGACCGAAGCAGATGCCCTCGGCCACCGCGAAACTGACGCCGTCGACGGCGGTGGTGGCCGGGTACTGCTTGACGAGGTTGCGGACCTCGAGGAGGGGTGTGCTCACGGTCCGCGCGATCCTAGCGGATCGGGGCGCAGGCGTCTGCCGCCTTTGGCGCGCGGCCGCCGACGTGTACCATCCGGGCGATGACCGACCGCAAGTACGAGAAGTCCGAGCGCGTCGAGCTGGCCGACGAGGCGGTGCACTGGGATCTCGGCAGCTCGTTGTCCTACGGCGAATACCTGCATCTCGACAAGCTGCTCGCGGCGCAGCACCCGCTCACCCGCGAGCACAACGAGATGCTGTTCGTGATCGTGCACCAGGTGTCGGAGCTGTGGATGCGGCTCATGCTGCACGAGCTGACGGCGGCGATCGGCTGCGTGCGGCGCGACGATCTCGACCCGGCCCTCAAGATGCTGGCGCGCATCGCGCGCGCGCAGAGCCAGCTGATCTCGGTGTGGGACGTGCTCTCGACCCTGACGCCGTTCGAGTACACGGCATTCCGCAACGCCCTGGGGCGTTCCTCCGGGTTCCAGTCGGTGCAGTACCGGATGCTCGAGTTCCTGTTCGGCAACAAGAACGCGGATATGATCGCCGTGCACAAGCGAGATGCGGCGGCCCTGGCGGCCCTCGAGCGGGCGCTCGCCGAGCCCTCACTCTACGACGAGGCGCTGCGGCTGCTCAGCCGCCGCGGCTACGGCATCCCGGAGGACTATCTCACGCGCGACTTCCGCGAGCCCTACGTGGCGAGCAAGCAGGTGGCGGGGGCCTGGCTCGGCGTCTACCACAACGCCGACAGGGACTGGGACCTGTACGAGCTCGCCGAGAAGCTCGTGGACCTCGATCACAACTTCCAGCTGTGGCGCGCCCATCACCTGAAAACCGTCGAGCGCATCATCGGTTACAAGCCGGGTACCGGCGGCACCGGCGGCGTGTCCTACCTCGCCAAGGCGCTCGAGCTGAAGTTCTTTCCCGAGCTGTGGCAGATCCGCACGTCGATGTAGGCCTTCAGAGCGCGCCGACCGTCTCGGGCTGCTCGCGCCAGACATCGGGGAAGAGCTGCTTGAGATTCCTGATCTTCGGCAGGTCGTTGAAGACGATGTAAGGCTGCCCGGGGTTCTTCAGGTAATAGTCCTGGTGATAGGCCTCCGCGGCGTAGAAGCCCTTGAGCGGATCCACGCGCGTCACGATCGGCTGCCGGAACACTCCGTCCTTGTTCAGCTGCTCGATGTAGCTCTCGGCAATGTGCCGCTGCGTATCGTCGGCGTAGAAGATGTCCGAACGGTATTGGGTGCCGCTGTCCGGGCCCTGGCGGTTGAGCTCAGTGGGGTCGTGCGCCACGCTGAAGTAGATCTGCAGGAGCTTGCCGTAGGTGACCTCGGCGGGGTCGAAGACGATCTGCACCGACTCGGCGTGCCCGGTCGTGCCGCTGCTGACCTCCTCGTAGCTGGCCGCGCCGCGCGTGCCCCCCGAGTAGCCGGCGAGTACCCGGTGCACGCCGCGCACATGCTCGAAGACGCCCTGCAGGCCCCAGAAGCAGCCGCCGGCGAGCACGGCGGTCTGCAGCTTGCCGTGCTCGGCCGGGCTGTCCACCACGGGCGGCGGGACGACGGCGGGCGCGGCCCCCGCACCGACACTGCAGGAGGCGAGCAGGCTGCCGAGCGTCGCCGCGGCGAGCCCACGGCGGAGCGAATGGCTGACTTTCATTGGCGGCTCTCCTTAAAGGGCGCGCCGCTATGCGCGCGGCGCGAAGGTCAGTGCCACGGAGTTCATGCAATAGCGCAGTCCCGTGGGCCGGGGTCCGTCATCGAACACGTGCCCGAGGTGGGCGGCGCAGCGCTTGCAGGACACCGCGGTGCGCGCCATACCGAGACTGCGGTCGGTGCTCTCGACGACATTCAACCGCGAGATCGGCTGGTAGAAGCTCGGCCAGCCGGTGCCGGAGTCGAACTTGGTGCGCGAGTCGAATAGCGCCGTGCCGCAGCACACGCAGGAGTACAAGCCGTCGGCGTGATTGGCATCGAGCGCGCCGCTGAACGCCCGCTCGGTCGCCTCGTGGCGGGTCACCTCGTAGGCGAGCGGCGTGAGCTGGGCACGCCACTCGGCGTCGGTCTTGACGACCCGCGGCACCGTCACGGTACCGGTGCTGCGGCCGTTGGCGGCGAAGTTCTCGATCGTCACGGTGGCCGCCGGCGCGGGGCCCGAGAGCAGCGACGCCGCCCGCACCCGGCGCGTCGCCGTCAGGACTCCGAGCAAGGCCGCGCCGGCGAGCAGCGCGCGTCGTGACAGCGGGGAAGGCAGCTCTCGAGTCATGACTCTCTCCTCAGCCGAAGGTGAACGAGTAGGCCTGTACGCCCGGGTCGAGGAACTCGATCGCGAACGTATGCTCGGCCACGGGGCCGCTCTGGCGCAGCAGCTGGTACAGCCGCTGGCCGTCCACGGTGCCCGAGCCATCCGGCTGGACATCGACGCCGTGGTCGTTCCCCGGCGCGTGGCCATCCAGCGTGACGCGAAAGCGCACCGGCCGGCCGGAGGCGGCCGGCCCCAGCACCAGGTGCAGGTCGCGGGCGCGGAAGCGGAACACGATCGTGCCCGGTGTGCCGGTGCCGACCGCACGCTCCTTCTCGATGCGCCAGTTGCCCGAGAGCGCCCACTGGTTGAGCGCGAGCGCGCCGGGGGCCTGGTAGGGATGGGAGGCGTCCGGCACGGGGCCTCCCGTGGAGACAAAGTTCTCGGCACGCTGGTAGCCGATGTAGGTCTCGGGCGACTCGATGTCGGCTTCATCGGGTGGCGCCTCGACGCCGGTCGCGTGGATCGCGCTCGCGGCGGGCGGCAGATGCGCAGCGCCGGCCTCGGTGAGGAGCGTGCGCAGCAGCTCCTCGGACTGCGCGTAGTCGCCCTCGCCGAAGTGGTGGCCGCGGATGCGGCCCTGGGCGTCGACGAAGTAGTGCGCCGGCCAGTACTGATTGTCGAACGCCTGCCAGATGGCGTAGTTGTTGTCGAGCGCCACCGGATAGGCGATGCCGAGGTCGTGCACCGCGCGCGTGACGTTGGCGGCATCCTTCTCGAAGGCAAATTCGGGCGCATGCACGCCGATCACGACCAGCCCCTGGTCCCGATAGCGGTGGTACCAATCCTCGATGTAGGGCAGGGCACGCAGGCAGTTGATGCAGGAATAGGTCCAGAAATCGATGAGCACCACCTTGCCGCGCAGCGACTGCGGCGTCAGGGGCGGGGAGTTGAGCCAGGCGACGGCGCCGGCAAGTGACGGCAGCTCTCCCTCGACCCCCGGCGCCCGGGTCGCGGCGCCGGCGGGCGTGCCCTGCATCGCTCCGGTCATGGTGCCGGTCATCGTGCCGGTCATGGTGCCGGTCATCGCGCCCTGCATCGACTCGGAATCCTTGCGGGGCGCCACGCGCGCGATCAGCGCCTCCTCGAGTGTCTGGGTGCGCGCGAGCGACAGGCGCGTCAGGACCCCGGTGTCCCAGCCGAAGGCGATGGCGGCCACCGCGATCAATACGGCGGCACCGAGCGCACGGCGCAGCCACTCCCCCGCGGCGAACGAGCGCTTGAGGGCGGCGATCACGCGGGTGCTGGCGGCGGCCACCACGGCCAGCGAAGTCACGGCACCGAGCGCATAGGCGAGCAACAGCAAGGTGGTCGCGGTGCTCGGGCCACGCAGCGCGGCGCCCGTCAGGATGAGCGCGAGGATCGGTCCGGCGCACGGCGCCCACAGAAACCCCGTCGCCACCCCGAGCAGGAGCGAGGCGGCGACGCCCGCGCGGCCACCGCCCTGCTGCGACAGACGCGAGCCGAGCGCCACGAAAGGACGCGTGAGCCGGTCCGCGATGCCGCGCGAGAGGAGCGCGAGTCCGCTCACCGCGAGCAGCACCAGCGCCGCGATGCGCCCGTAGGCATTGAGGTGCACGGCCCACGCGCCACCGACCGCGGCCAGTGTGGCGATGGCCGCGAAGGTTGCCGCCATGCCGATGAGCAGCGGCAGCGTGCTGCGGGCAAACGGCTGCTCGGTCCGGGCCAGCACGAAGGGCACCACCGGCAGGATGCACGGACTCAGGATGGTCAGGGCGCCACCCAGAAATGCGAGGATCGCGATGATCATTCAGGCTCCGTCGGCCGCGGCTCAAGTCCCGGCGGCGACTACTCCCCATAAGACCGTGGCACGGCGGATTTTGTTGCAGTGAGGGGCGGCGGCGCGCGGCCTCAGCGCCACTCGGTCACCTCGAGACCGAGCGCGCGCGCGGCGCGGCGCGCGCCGGCACTGCCGTTCACCAGCACGCCGTGATCGGCGAGGCAGAGGTGACCCAGATCGCTCGCCGCGTTGCCATAGGCGGTGACCTGGACTCCGGGATAACGGCCGCGCAGGTCCGTGAGGGCGCGGGCCTTGGCCGCGCCCCGCATGTTGACGCCCGCGAGCGCCCCATCGAGACGCTCGCCGTCCCAGACGAGCGGCGTGCACACGGTTTCGGTGAAGCCGAGCGCGCGGCCGATCGCGGGCACGTAGAGATCGACGCTCGCGCTCATGAGCACCAGCATGTCTCCCTGCGTGCGGTGGGCCGCGATGCGCGCGAGCGCGTCCTGCCACACGCCGTGGGCCAGCAGGCGCGGGATGAATTGCGCGGTCCAGGCGTCGAGCTCGGTGCGCGAGCGCCCCGCGAGCGTCGCGCGGATGAAGGCGGACTTGAGCTGCCCGCGATCCGCGCGGCGCAGCGCGAAGCGTCCGAGTGCAGGCAGGACGCGCGGCAGCCCCGCGAAGAGCGCCGGGTGGCTGCGCAGGAAACCGAACACGTAGGGCGCGAGCGTGTCGCGACGCGTGACGGTCCCGTCGAGGTCGAACAGCGCGAGTGCGCGCAGGCCGGCTTACCCGCCCGGCGTCCCGGAGGCGAGCTGCCGCAGCACGTACTGCAGGATCCCGCCGTGTCGGTAGTACTCGCGCTCCTTCGGCGTGTCGATGCGCAGGCGGACCTTGAACGACTTCGACGCGCCGCCGTCCGCGGTCGCGGTCACCGTGACCTCGCGCGCATCGGGCTGCGTCAGCCCGGTGATGGCGTACAGCTCGCGGCCCGTGAGCCCGAGCGAGGCGACGCTCTCGCCCGGCAGGAACTGCAGCGGCGCCACGCCCATGCCGATCAGGTTCGAGCGATGGATGCGCTCGAAGCTCTCGGCGATGACGGCCTTGACGCCGAGCAGCATCGTGCCCTTGGCCGCCCAGTCGCGCGAGGAGCCGGTGCCGTACTCGCGTCCCGCGAGCACCACGAGCGGCGTGCCCTCGCTCTTGTAGCGCATGGCCGCGTCGTAGATCGAGGCCTGCTCGCCGTCCGGCAGGTGCACGGTGACGCCGCCCTCGACGCCCGGCACGAGGAGATTGCGCAGGCGGATGTTGGCGAAGGTCCCGCGCATCATGACTTCGTGGTTGCCGCGGCGGGCACCGTAGGAGTTAAAGTCCTTCGGCTGTACGCCCTGGTCCACGAGGTAACGCGCCGCCGGGCTCGAGCGGGAGATGTTGCCGGCGGGCGAGATGTGATCGGTCGTGACCGAGTCGCCGAGCACGGCGAGCGCGCGCGCCCCCTTCACGTCCGCGAGCGGCGGCGGCGTCATGCTCATGCCATCGAAATAGGGCGGGTTCTTCACGTAGGTGGACTTCGCGTCCCAGGCGTAGCGCTGCCCCGCCGGTACCTGGATTCCGGCCCAGTTCTCATCGCCCTGGAAGACGCTCGCGTAGCTCGTGCGGAACATCTGCGAGTCGATGGAGCGCTTCAGGAGCTCTTGCACCTCGGTGTCGCTCGGCCACACGTCAGCGAGCATCACCGGCTTGCCATCGCGCCCGGTGCCGAGCGGCTCGGTGGTGAGATCTATGTCGAGCGAGCCGGCGAGCGCGTAGGCGACCACGAGGGGCGGGGAGGCGAGGAAGTTCATGCGCACTTCCGGATGCACGCGGCCCTCGAAGTTGCGGTTGCCGGAGAGCACCGAGCAGGCGGTGAGGTCGCCTTGTTTGACGGCGGCGGAGATCTCGGGCTTCAGCGGGCCGGAATTTCCGATGCAATTATGGACACAGACAGTTCCAGCCACGAAAGCCGTCAGGTCGTTGACCGCCAGATCGAACACGCGCCTCGGGCCTGCCTCGCGCACGTCCGTAACCTTGAGTGAGAACGTGGGCAACGTCAGGG
Source organism: Steroidobacteraceae bacterium (assembly GCA_035523985.1). Lineage (GTDB taxonomy): Bacteria > Pseudomonadota > Gammaproteobacteria > Steroidobacterales > Steroidobacteraceae > 13-2-20CM-66-19. The sequence continues at coordinate 41,984 of DATKPR010000021.1, forward strand.
AGTCCTTCTCCACACAGTAGCGCTTCGGAGAATCACCGACTTCGCGCGGCTGCAGGCGGGCGAACCAATCCCGCGCTCCGATCTCGCTGAACAGGCCAACGGGTGATGGGAACTCGTGCGTTTCCCGGTGCAGAGGCACGAATTCCCCACGTGGAAGGCGGCTGAAGTGCTGATGGCCCTCAAGCAATGCATAATGCGGAAAGAGCGCCGTCTCATGCGTCATCAGCTCCGCTGCCGCCATCCGGCGCAGCTGCTGGAAGCCAAAGTCGTAGTTCTCGCGCAAAGCCTCGAGACGATCCGCCATCCACAATCGCTGCCGGTTAATTGTATCGATCGTGCGCCAGTAGACGGCGGCGGCGCTCGCACGCAGCGACTTGTCGACGCAGTATCTGAACCCGAGGCGCTCCACGAACGACAGGCCTTCGGACAGGGCTAGGCGGACTTCGATTCGCTCAGTGCCGTCACGGGCGGGTGCGTAAGTAGAGGCGGAGCGCCGCGTTGGGTAGGCGTATACATGCGCGCCATGGGCTTTTACACCACAGCGGACCAGGAGCTCGATGATCTGCTGCATTACCGCCTTGAGCTGCTGCACGTGCTCAGGTTTGGCGCTCTGCGAGTACGCCGGGGCTCTTAGCACAGCGCGGTCTTCGTTCGAGCCCTGGCGGCCCAGCGTGGGCGCGTGACCATCCGCGCCAAACAGGCCGCCGAGGAACTCACGTACCACCGAGACCGGGCAGTCCGGTTGCAAGACGAACTCGGGGAGCATCGGGGCCTGATGGATGCGCTGTCCGATGCGCACGCCGGGAAGTGCGCTGATCGCCGCGGTCAGCTCCTTGGGCAACGCGATCGACCATTTGCGCTCGTCGTACCGGTTGGCAGCGGGGCGCTTGCCGGTGAGAAGCTCGATATCGGCAAGGGCCGCCTCACGGTCGAGCGCCTGGCCGACGTTCATGCGGCCCTGGCCGAGCACGCTGATCGACCCATCGCTGATGAGGTGACCGACGAGGCGCGCAAAGGCGAGGGTGCGCGCGCGCTCGTGCTCATTGGTGAGCTCGAAGCGCAAGTCGCCCGCGCACAGCGTGTAACCGGACTCATCCGCCGCCGGCTCATCGAGCGGCGCCTCGAGACCCATGACGAGCCGGTCGCGTCCCTTGACGAGCGCGTCCGCCCGCACCCAGCGGCCATCCGCCGCGAGCAGCTTGTGATCGGGTGTGCAGACGAGCTTGCGCCCGTCCTGCAGCACGACCGTCACGCACTCGCGCTCGCCCTGGACCATCCTCTCGGTCTGGACGGCGATGCCGAGACGGCGATCCTCCGTGGGTCCGAAAACCCTGAGCCCACCGGCATCGGGCATGCGCTCGATGCGGCGGCTGGTGCCGTTGGCGAGGAGCACGGGTGTCCCCTCGGCGATGCACGTGGTGCAACCGTAGCCCACCAGATCGAACCCCACCGCGGCGAGGTCTTCGAGTACGCCGGCCTTCCTGAAGTAGTCGGTGACGACGCGCGAGCCCGGCGCGAGGCTGGTCTTCACCCAGGGCTTGGCGGTGAGGCCGCGCTCGCGCGCCTTGCGGGCGAGGAGCCCGGCGCCGAGCATGACGGAGGGGTTCGAGGTGTTGGTGCAGCTCGTGATCGCGGCGATCAGCACCGCGCCGTCCTTGAGCTCCACGTTCTGGCCGTTGAGCGTCGCGGGTGCCGCTCCCGAGCCGCTCTTGCGCGCGGCGCGCTCCTCGGCGGCTTTCCTGGCGTTG
>DATKPR010000022.1:0-7871 GCA_035523985.1 Steroidobacteraceae bacterium
ATAAGAAAGAATAAATTGAGTCCCGCAGACGTCGGGACAATTAGCACCCGCGCCTCAAGAAGGGTGCGTAGAATTGCGCCCGCTGATCCGCCAAATCAGGTCGGATCAGCGTCTTATAAATCAGATCAAAAATGTATCGTAAATTATTGAAAATGGTGCCCGGGAGAGGACTCGAACCTCCACGGAGTTACCCGCTAGTACCTGAAACTAGTGCGTCTACCAATTCCGCCACCCGGGCAGGTGAGGAAGGCCGCGCAATGTACGCACGGCTCCTGAGGCTGTCAATTGAAGGCCGGTAGAGGCAAGTCGGGGCGCCGCGGCCGACATGAGCGGGCCACCCCCAAGTCACCGCGCGTCGGCTCGCACGGCCACGCGTCGCAGCACGGCGCCTCGGGCGGCCAACGCGCGCAGCGCCCCACGGGCGGCAGGACTCCGGCGCGCGCCGCCGCGTCGAGCTCGCCGTTCAAAAGCGGCGCTACCGCCGAAGGGATCGTGAGTGCGAACCGCGCGGGCTACGGCTTCCTGCGCGTCGAGGGCCTTAAAGAGAGTGTCTTCCTGCCGCCTCCCGAGATGCGCGGCGTGATGCACGGCGATCGGCTGCGCGTGAAGCTGAGCCGCGACGGATCGGGGCGCTGGTCGGGCGCGGTCGTGCAGATGCTCGAGCGCGGCGTCAGCGCCTTCCTCGGCACCGTCGAGGTGCTCGGCCGCAGCGTCTGGGTGAACGCCGTCGACCGGCGGCTGCAGCTGCGTTGTGCGGTGGCGGCGGCGGATCTGCACGGCGCGCGCTCCGGCGACTGGGTCATCGCGCGCATCACGCGCCACGCCGGCTCTGCGTCCGCGGCACAGGCCGCGATCGTCAAGCGCCTCGATCCCGACCGGCCGGTGGAGCTCGCCACCGAGTCGGCCATCGCACGCTTCGATCTGCCGAATGAGTTTCCGGCGGCGGCGTTGCGCGAGGCGCAGGCCTTCGGCGAGCAGGTGGACCCGCGTGAAGCGAACTCGCGCGTCGACCTGCGCACGCTGCCGCTCGTGACCATCGACGGCGAGGACGCGCGCGACTTCGATGATGCGGTGTACGCCGAGGCGCATCCGGCCGGCTTCCGGCTGATCGTCGCCATCGCCGACGTGAGCCATTACGTGCGGCCGGGATCGGCGGTGGACGCGGAGGCGCAGCTGCGCGGCACCTCGGTGTATTTCCCGACGCGTGTGCTGCCGATGCTGCCGACCGCGCTCTCCGATCACCTGTGCTCGCTCGCGCCCCACGTCGATCGGCTGTGCTTCGCGGCCGACATGGTGGTGAGCCGTAACGGTGCGTTGCAGGACGCGCGCTTCTACCCGGCGGTCATGCGCTCGGCGGCGCGCCTCACCTACACGCTCGCTAACCAGGCGCTCTTCGAAGGCCGGCCCGCCGCCCGCGCCCAGCTCGGTCCCCTGAGCGAGAAGCTCCTGGTGCTGGTGGACGTCTACCGCGCCCTCTACAAGGCGCGCAGCCGCCGTGGTGCGCTCGATTTCGACGCGGCGGAAGCGGAGTTCGTGATCGACGAGGCCGAGCGCGTGCGTGCCATCGAGCTGCGTTCGCGCAACGATGCGCACCGCCTGATCGAGGAGTGCATGATCCTCGCCAATGTCGCGGTGGCGCAGGCGCTCGAGAAGGCGCACGTGCCGACGCTCTACCGGGTGCACGGCACACCCGAGGACGAGAAGCTCGAGCGGCTCTCGAGCACACTGGCCGCGCTCGGCATCGAGGCGCGCGTTCCGCAGACCGTCACCACGCGCGACCTGCAGGCGATCGCGCGGCGCGTGCCGGATGCTTCCGAGCGCGCCTTCGTCGAGTCCCTCGTGATCCGCTCCCTGCAGCAGGCGGTCTACCAGGCGACCAACATCGGGCACTTCGGCCTCGCCCTCACGCACTACGCGCATTTCACCTCGCCGATCCGCCGCTACCCGGATCTCGTCGTGCACCGGACGCTCAAAGCCCTGATCGGGGCCAAGGGCGGCTCGGCGATACGCTACGAGACCAGTGAGCTCGGGGCACTCGGCGAGAGCACCTCGAAACTCGAGAAGCGCGCTGACGAGGCGGACCGCTACGTGTCGGGCTTCCTCAAGTGCACCTATCTGAAGGAGCGTATCGGCCAGACCTTCCGCGGTCTCATCACCACGGTGGTCGAATTCGGCTGCTTCGTGCAGATCCTCGACGCCGCGGTGGACGGACTGCTGCACCTCGACAATCTGCGCGACGATGAGTACGTCATGGAGGACGACGGGCATGCCTGGCGCGGCAAGCGCAGCGGCCGCCGGCTCCGTACCGGCAGCCACGTGCGCGTCGTCGTGACCGCCGTGAACCCGATCGAGAGCCTGATCGATCTCACGCTCGCGGAGGAGGCCTAGGCCTGAAGGCCGCCGAAACCATCTACGGTCTGCACGCGGTGCGCATCATGCTCGAGCGCCATCCCGAGCGCGTGCATCTGCTACGCCTCGCCGAGCGGCGCGACGACCCGCGCGTGCGCCACATCGAGGAGCTCGCGCAGCGCCACGAGCGGCGCGTCGAGCGCGTCGATGCCGCGGTCCTGAAGCGTCTCCTCGGCGAGGTGGTGCACCAGGGAGTCGCCGCCGACATCGCTCCGCTTGCGCCCTGGGACGAGGAGGAGCTTCTTACGGCGCTGCAAAGCGACGCCGCGCCGCTGCTGCTGGCGCTCGATGGCGTGCAGGATCCCCATAACCTGGGCGCCTGCCTGCGTACCGCGGACGCCTGCGGTGCGCTCGCGGTGATCGTGCCGAAAGACCGCGCGGCGCAGCTGACCCCGACGGTGCGCAAGGTGGCGGCGGGCGCCGCGGAGACCACGCCGGTGGTCGCGGTCACCAATCTCGTGCGCACCCTGAAGCTCCTCAAGGAAGCGGGGCTGTGGGCGGTGGGGGCGGATGCGATGGCCGCGCAGGCTGCGGATGCGGTGGATCTCAAGGGCCCCGTGGTGCTGGTGCTCGGCGCCGAGGGGACGGGCCTGCGGCAGCTGACGCGTCAGAATTGCGATTTCCTCGCGCGGCTGCCACAGCTCGGCGCGGTCGAGAGTCTCAACGTTTCCGTGGCCGCCGGCATGCTGCTCTACGAGGCAGCACGCCAGCGGGGCCGCTGGCAGCGGCAGGAGTGACAGCGTGGATTTCGAGCTGAGCGCACGAAGTAACGACTACCTGCAACGGCTCGGCGCCTTCATGGACGAGCACGTGTACCCGAACGAGCAGCGCTACCGCGAGGAGCGCGATGCGGGCGATCGCTGGGAGGAGCCGGCGCTCATCGCCGAGCTGCAGCAGAAGGCACGGGCGCTGGGGCTATGGAACCTCTTTCTGCCCGACTCGACCCACGGCGCGGGACTCACCAATCTCGAGTACGCGCCGCTGTGCGAGATGATGGGACGCGTCGTGTGGTCGCCGGAGGTGTTCAACTGCGCCGCTCCCGACACCGGCAACATGGAGACGCTCGAGCGCTACGGCACACCCGCGCAGAAGCACGAGTGGCTCGAGCCGCTGCTCGAGGGCCGGATCCGCTCGGCCTTCGCCATGACCGAGCCGCGGGTCGCCTCGAGCGATGCCACCAACATCGAGAGCTCGATCGTGCGCGACGGCGACGGCTACGTGATCAACGGCCGCAAGTGGTGGACCTCCGGCGCCGGCAGCGCCCGCTGCCGGCTCTTCATCTTCATGGGCAAGACCGACCCCGCGGCGCCGGCGCATCGCCAGCAGTCGATGATCCTCGTGCCCCGCGAGACGCCCGGCATCACCATCCTGCGGCACCTGCCGGTGTTCGGCTACGACGACGCGCCGCACGGACACATGGAGATCGAGTTCCGTGACGTGCGCGTGCCGGCGGCGAACCTGCTGCTCGGCGAGGGGCGCGGCTTCGAGATCGCGCAGGGGCGCCTCGGTCCTGGAAGAATCCATCACGCCATGCGCCTGATCGGCGTCGCCGAGCGCGCCCTCGAGAAGATGTGCCGCCGGGTCAAGTCGCGCACCGCGTTCGGACGGCCGATCGCCGAGCAGTCGGTGACCCTCGAGCGCATCGCCGAATCGCGCATCCGCATCGATCAGGCGCGCCTGCTGGTCTACAAGGCCGCGTGGCTCATGGACACGGTGGGCAACAAGGCCGCGCGCGCCTACATCGCCATGATCAAGATCGCCGCCGCCGACACCGCCTGCCAGGTCACCGACTGGGCGATCCAGGCGCATGGGGCGGCGGGACTGTGCGAGGACTTCGAGCTCGCGAGCGCCTACGCACACGCGCGCTCCATCCGTCTCGCCGACGGTCCGGACGAAGTGCATCGCAACCAGATCGGCAGGCTCGAGCTCGCCCGGCATTCCTGACATGCTCGGTCAGGAATTCGCCGGCACCATGCCGGTCCCCGAGCGGCAGCGCTTCGATGAGGCAGCGCTGGCGCGCTACCTCGAAAGCCACGTCGCGGGGTTCAGGGGGCCGCTCACGGTCGAGATGTTCCGCGGGGGCCAGTCGAACCCCACCTTCCTGCTCACCACCGGCCAGGGTGTGCAATGTGTGCTGCGCCGCAAGCCCGCGGGGCAACTCCTGCCTTCGGCGCACGCCGTGGAGCGCGAGTTCCGCATCACCCGCGCGCTCTTCGGGCAGGGCGTGCCGGTGGCCGAGCCGATCTGCCTCTGCGAGGACGCGAGCGTCATCGGCAGCGTGTTCTACGTCATGTCCTACGTGCGCGGGCGCAACTTCTGGGATCCACGGCTTCCCGGCATGTCTAGGGAGGAGCGCGCCGCGATATACGACGAGATGAACCGCGTGCTGGTGGCACTGCACGGCGCGGATTTCGCGCGCCTGGGACTGGCCGACTACGGCAAGCCCGGCAACTACTTCGCGCGTCAGATCGACCGCTGGAGCAGGCAGTACCGCGCCTCGGAGACCGGGCGCATCGAGGCGATGGAAAGGCTCCTCGGCTGGCTGCCGCAGAACATTCCGGCCGGGGATGAGACGACCCTGGTGCACGGCGACTACCGCATCGACAACATGATCTTCGCCCCCGACGCGCCGCGCATGCTCGCCGTGGTCGACTGGGAGCTCTCGACGCTCGGGCATCCGCTCGCGGACTTCTCCTATCACGTCATGCTGTGGCGGGTGGGCGCGGGGGAGATCCCGGGACTCAAGGGCGTCGATCTCGCCGCTCTCGGGATCCCGACGGAAGAGGAGTACGTCGCGGCCTATTGCCGCCGCACCGGGCGCGCCGCCATCGAGCCCGCGGTCTGGGAGTTCTGCATGGCCTACAACCTGTTCCGTATCGCCTGCATCCGCCAGGGCATCATGAAGCGGGTGCTCGAGGGCACGGCGGCGAGCCGCCACGCGCGCGAGGCGGGCGAGCGGGCGCGCGAGACCGCGGAGCTTGCCTGGCGGCAGGTCGAGGAGCATCTCGGCGGCTGAGGCTCCTGAGCTGAGGCTCCTTATATGAGGAGTGGCGCGGATTTCTGCGGTCCGGGGCCCCAAGTTATTGATCGTAAAGAACAAGAGGCTTCCCCGGGGATTGCACGGCGGGCGCCCTTTGAGTATCCTTCGCGCCCCTTTCGAACCCGATGGGGCGTCTGCCCGGGCGAGCAAAGCCCCGAGCGACGTGACTCCTTGCCGCACCGGTACGCCTTCACGCCGGGCGGCTCAACCCGTAAGGAGACTTGAATGAGGCATTACGAAATCGTTTTTCTCGTGCATCCCGATCAGAGCGAGCAGGTGCCCGCCATGATCGAGCGCTACAAGGGCATGATCGCCGCGGGCGGCGGCCACGTGCATCGCCTCGAGGACTGGGGCCGCCGGCAGCTCGCCTACCCGCTCGCCAAGGTGCACAAGGCCCACTACGTGCTCATGAACGTCGAGACCGACCAGAAGACGCTCGACGAGCTGACGGGCGCCTTCCGCTTCAGCGACGCGGTGCTGCGGCACCTGGTCGTGAACATGGACGCCGCCGTCACCGAGCCCTCGCCGATGGCCAAGGCCGCGGACGAGGAGGGCGAGGGCGGCCGGCCGCGCCGTGAGCGCTCGCGCGAGGAATCTGCGGTGGGCGCCGACGACGACGACAATTCGGCGTCCGACAACGCCTGAATCCGTCTACACTCAAACGAATCTCGAGGATCTGATCCATGGCAATGTCCAGAGGACACGGTGGGGGCGGCGGCAGCCGCTTCTCACGACGCAAGAAGTTCTGTCGCTTCACCGCCGAGGGCGTCAAGCAGATCGATTACAAGGATCTCGCCACGCTCAAGGGTTACGTGACCGAGACCGGCAAGATCGTGCCGAGCCGCATCACCGGCACCAAGTCCTTCTACCAGCGGCAGCTGGCGGTTGCGATCAAGCGCGCGCGCTTCCTCGCGCTGCTGCCGTACACCGACCAGCACTAAAGGGGCGCGGCCGTGCAAGTCATCCTGCTTCAGAAAGTTGCCAACCTCGGCAACATCGGCGACCGCGTCAAGGTGCGCTCGGGCTTCGGGCGTAACTTCCTCCTGCCCCAGGGTAAGGCCACGCTGGCCACGCCCGAGAACATCGCGCGCTTCGAGGCGCGCCGCGCCGAGCTCGAAAAGGCGGCGCGCGAGCAGCTCGAGTCCGCGGGCGAGCGCGCCGCGGCGCTGAAGGACTTCAAGCTCACCATCCACGCGAAGGCGGGCACCGAAGGCAAGCTCTTCGGCTCGATCGGCACGGCGGACATCGCCGAGGCCTGCAACAAGGCCGGCTTCAAGATCGAGCGCAGCGAGGTGCGCCTGTCGACGGGGCCGCTGCGCACCCTGGGCGAGCACATGGTCAACCTGCACCTGCACGCGGATGTCGACGTGCCGCTGGCGGTATCGATCGTCGCCGAAGAGTAATCCCGGGAAGCGTCCGTGACCGGTTCCGCCAAGGCGCGTGATTCGGGCTCGGTCGCTCTGCTCGACGCGCCTGCGCCGCCGCACTCGGTCGAAGCCGAGCAGGCGGTGCTCGGCGGCCTCCTCATCGATCCGAGCGCCTGGGACCAGGTGGCGGACGTGGTGCGGGAGGAGGATTTCTACCGCCCGGATCACCAGGCCATCTTCGGCGGCATCGCCGCCGTCGCCGGCGAGGGCAAGCCCTGCGACGCCGTGACCGTCGCCGGTTACCTCGAGCGCTCCGGCGCGCTCGAGAAGGCGGGTGGTCTCGCTTACCTGAGCTCCATCGCGCGCGACACGCCGACCGCGGCCAACGTGCGCGCCTATGCGCAGATCGTCCGCGAGCGCTCGCTGATGCGCCAGCTCATCCAGGCGGGCACGCAGATCGCCGCGGCCGTCTACAACAACGACGGCACCACGGCGCGCGATCTCGTCGATCGCGCCGAGCAGCGCGTATTCGAGATCGCCGACGGCTCGTTCCGCGGCCGCGACGGCGCCCGTCCGGTGCGCGACCTGCTGCCCGCGGTCATCGACCAGATCGACGAGTGGCACACCAACCCCGACAAGCTGCGCGGACTGCCGACGGGATTCACCGACTTCGACAAGATCACCGGCGGGTTGCGCGCCGGGGATCTCATCATCATCGCCGGGCGTCCCTCGATGGGAAAGTCGACGCTCGCCGTGAACATGGCCGAGTACGCCGCGGTGCATCCCGGCACGCGGGCCTCGGTCGCCATCTTCACCATGGAAATGCCCTCCGACCAGGTGATCACGCGCATGCTGGCATCCGTGGGCGGCGTGCCGCTCGCGAGCCTGCGCAGCGGGCACATCTCCGATGAGGACTGGGTGCGCATCACCGGCGCCACCAGCCAGCTCTCGGAGGCCAAGATCTTCGTCGACGAGACGCCGGCCCTCAATCCGACGGAATTGCGCGCCCGTGCGCGGCGCGTCAAGCGCGAGCACGGGCTGAATCTCGTCGTGGT
>DATKPR010000023.1:0-112593 GCA_035523985.1 Steroidobacteraceae bacterium
GCGCTGTCGACCATCGTAATCACGGCGAAGCGCCTCAACGAGGCGCGTTCCACGATCGAGACGCAGACCGGTGCCTCGACCTACGTCATCACCAGCGATGCGATCGCCGCCACTCCCGGCGGCGAGAACGTGCAGATGAACCAGGTGCTGCTGCAGGCGCCGGACGTGGTGCAGGACTCCTTCGGGCAGCTGCACGTGCGCGGCGACCATAACGATCTGCAGTACCGCCTGAACGGCATCATCCTGCCCGAGGGCATCAGCGTCTTCAGCCAGACGCTGAGCCCGCGGCTGATCTCCTCGCTCAGCCTGATCACCGGCGCGTTGCCGGCGGAATACGGCTTGCGTACCGCCGGCATCATCGACCTCTCCACCAACAGCGGGCTGCTGCAGCCCGGGGGCACGGTGTCGCTCTATGGCGGGAGCTTCGGCACCTTCGAGCCCGCGTTCGAATACGGCGGCAGCTCGGGCAATCTCAGCTACTACGTAACCGGCGATTACAAGCAGGACAATGTCGGTATCGATTCGCCCGACGGCAGCACCAGCCCGCTGCACGATCACACCCAGCAGGTGCACGGCTTCGGCTACTTCGAGGACATCCTCGATCCGAACAATCGCCTGTCACTGATCCTCGGCACCACCAACGAGGCCTTCGAGGTTCCGAACCAGCGCGGCCTCGAGCCCGGGCTCGGCCTCACCGTCAACGGCCAGACGATGTTCCTGAGCGATAACCTCAACGAGAATCAGCATGAGGCGGCGCAGTACGCGATCCTCAGCTGGCAGCACTCGCAGGGACCGCTGAACTGGCAGACCTCGCTCTCGGCGCGCTACACCACGCTGCACTTCGCGCCCGACCTGCTCGGCGACCTGCTCTACAACGGCATCGCCCAGGACGCCTACAAATCCGACACCGCCTTCGGCTGGCAGACCGATGCCTCCTATCAGGCGGGGGACGCTCACACGGTGCGTGCCGGGCTCTACATTCAGCACGACAGCGCCCAGAGCAACACGACCTCGCAGGTGCTGCCGGTCGATCCCGTCACCGGCGTGCAGACGACCGACGTGCCACAGGTCGTGATCGACAACGGCACGCAGTCGCAGAGCCTCGAGAGCGTGTACCTCCAGGATGAATGGAAGGTGCTCAACCCCCTCACCATCAACTACGGCTTGCGCTTCGATCACTACAGCGCCTACGCCAGCGGCAGTCAGGTGAGTCCGCGCGTGAATTTCGTCTGGCAGCTTGCCGAGGGCACCACCGTGCACGGCGGCTACTCGCGCTATTTCACGCCGCCGCCCTTCGAGCTCATCGGCTCGGAGACGCTCACCAAGTTCATCAACACGACCGCGCTGCCGCCGGGGTCGGTCACGCTGGATACCTCACCGATCGCCGCGCGCGCTAACTACTACGACTTCGGCATCCAGCAGAAGCTGCTCGACAAGGCCCTGACGCTCGGTGTCGACAGCTTCTACGAGCAGGCGGTGCACCTGATCGACGAGGGACAGTTCGGCGCGCCGATCATCCTCACGCCTTTCAACTACCGCTACGGCCTGATCGGCGGCGTGGAGTTCACCGCCAATTACTCGGTGCAGGGTTTCTCCGCCTATGGCAACGTCTCCTTCCAGGCCGCGCACGGCAAGCAGTGGGAGTCCTCGCAGTTCAGCTTCGCGCCCGACGACTTCGCGTATGTGTCGCAGAACTACATCCACCTCGATCACGAGGGACGTGTCGCCGCCTCGGGTGGGGTGTCGTACCTGTGGCTCGGTACGCGCTTCAGCACCGACTTCATCTTCGGCACCGGGCTGCGCTCTGATCTGACTCTGCCCGACGGTTCCGTCATCCCGAACGGCGATCACACGGCGAGCTACACACAGGTCAACCTCGGGCTCAGCCACGACTTCCAGTTGGCCGGCTCCGGGCCGCTGACGGCACGTCTTGACGTGATCAACCTCTTCGACAAGGTCTACGAGATTCGCGACGGCAGCGGCGTCGGTGTGTTCGCGTCCCAGTACGGGCCGCGGCGCGGGCTCTACGGGGGGCTGAGCTGGAAGTTCTGAGATCCTGACCGCGGGCGGCTTATGGTTGATAATGCGCCGGTGGCCGTTGCACCGGATCGCATTTGAAGCTCAGCGCCGATTCCCTGGCGACGCACCTGCGCGAGCGGCTGCTGCCGGTCTACCTCGTCTCGGGGGATGAGCCGCTGCTCACCGGCGAGGCCGCGGACGCGGTGCGCGCCGCGGCGCGCACCGCCGGCTTCAGCGAGCGCGAGGTGCACTTCATCGAGCGCGCCGGGGACTGGGAGGAGCTGCGCGGCAGCGCCGCCAACCTCTCGCTCTTCGGCGCCCGCCGGGTGCTCGAGATCCGCATGAGCGGCCGGCCGGGTACCGCCGGCAATGCCGCGCTGGTCGCGCTGCTCGGCGCCGCCGATCGCGACACGCTGTATCTGATCCTCACGCCGCGCCTCGAGCGCGAGGCGCAGGGCGCCGAATGGGTGCGCGCCGTCGAGCAGCACGGCGCCTGGCTGCCGGTCTGGCCCGTGGATGCCGCGCGGCTGCCGGCGTGGCTGCGCGCGCGTGCGCGGCAGATGGAGCTCGAGGTGAGCGATGCGGCGCTCGCAGTGCTCGCCGAGCGCACCGAGGGCAATCTGCTCGCTGCGCACCAGGAGCTCGCCAAGCTCGCGCTGCTCGCCGGGCGGGAGGCCGTCACGCCCGAGACGGTACTCGCGAGCGTCGCCGACAGCGCGCGCTTCGATGTTTTCCAGCTCTCCGAGGCGGTGCTGGCCGGCGCACCCGCCCGGGCGCTGCGGATCCTGGCGGGGCTGCGCGCTGAAGGCACCGAGCCGACCCTGGTGTTGTGGGCGCTGGTGAAAGCGCTGCACGACGCCTGGGGCGCCATCGCCGGCGGCGGCGGGGCGCCGCGCGGCTGGCAGCGCGCCGGCGCACTCGAGCAGGCGCGGCGGCGCGCGCCGCGCATGGCCTTCGGCGAGCTCACCGCGCGCGCCGCGCGCGCCGACCGCATCATCAAGGGGCGCTTCCCGGGCAACGCCTGGGACGAGCTGACGCTGCTCACCGCGGCCGCCAGTGCCTAGGCGCACCGCGCTCGCGCCCATGCAACCCATCGGACTCTTCGGCGGCACCTTCGATCCGATCCACTGCGGGCACCTGCGCACAGCGTTCGAGCTGTGGCAGGAGCTCGGGCTCGCCGAAGTGCGCTTCCTGCCGACCGGCAGCCCCCCGCATCGCGACCACCTGTACGCCAGCGCGCAGCTGCGCGTGCGCATGGTCGAGGCGGCGATTGCCGACCAGCCCGGCTTCGTGGTCGACGACCGCGAAGTGCGCCGTACGGGCGTCTCCTACTCGGTCGACACGCTCGCGGAGCTGCGCCGCGAGTATCCGCAGCGCTCGCTGTGCCTGCTGCTCGGGATGGATGCGTTCCTCGGTCTGCCCACCTGGCATCGCTGGCGCGACCTCCTCGGCCTCGCCCACATCGTCGTCGCCCACCGTCCGGGGTGGAGCGCCCCGACGCGCGGACCGCTCGGGGAGCTCATGGTCGATCACGGCACCGGGGCGATCCGCGACCTGCACGCGCGGCCGGCGGGCTGCCTGCACGTGCGGCCCGTCACGCAGCTCGAGATCTCCTCGACCGAGCTGCGCGCGCTCATCGTCGCGGGGCGCGATCCGCGCTACCTGGTCCCCGATGCGGTCCGCCAGATCATCCTCGAGACGAGGTGCTATGCTGCAGAGCAAGGTCGTTAGCATGACCCCCGAGGCCGCCATCAGGAGAAGCACTTAAGCACATGACCACCCGTACACGCCTGCGCCCCGCGACGGAGCGCGTCTCAGCCCTGCAGCAAGCCGTGACGACCGCGCTCGAAGACATGAAAGCCGCGAATGTGAAGGTTCTGGATGTACGAGGATTGACCGATATTGCCGATACGATGGTCATCGCATCCGGCACCTCCGACCGCCACGTGCGCTCGATCGCCGACCGGGTCGTGGAGAAGGCGCGGGCGATCGGGCGGCGGCCGATCGGCACCGAGGGCGAGCGCGACGGGGAGTGGGTGCTGGTCGACCTGCAGGACCTCATCGTCCACGTGATGCTGCCGCGGGTACGCGAGTTCTACGGGCTCGAGCACTTGTGGGAGAACGGCGCCGCCGCGGCGCCCGCCGCGCGCGCGCCGCGCCGCCGGCACGCCGTCAGCTGATCCGCGGCGCGCCATGCGGGTGCGCCTCATCGCCGTGGGCACGCGCCCTCCCGGCTGGGTGCGCGAGGCGTGTGAGGATTACCTGAGGCGCCTCGGCGCGCGACTGCCGGTCACGGTGACCGAAATCGCGCCCGGCAGGCGCGGCGCCGGGACCCCGCCCGGGCGGGCCGTCGCGCAGGAAGGCGAGCGGGTACTCGCGATGCTGCGGGACGCCGATCATGTGATCGCTCTCGATGAGCGCGGCACCGAGCTTTCCACCCGGGAGCTCGCCGCGTGGCTGAAGACCCGTATGCAGGAAGGCGAGGACCTCGCATTCGTGATCGGCGGCCCCGACGGGCTCGCGCCCGCGGTGCTCGCGCGCGCCGCCAGGCGGCTGGCGCTGTCGCGGCTGACGCTGCCGCACGCCCTCGTGCGGGTGCTGTTCCTCGAGCAGCTCTACCGGGCGCACAGCCTCCTCGCCAACCACCCTTACCACCGGGACTGAACCGTGCCGCCGGCCGCGCCGCTCGTGTGTCTCGCCTCGGTGTCGCCGCGCCGCCACGAGCTGCTACGGCAGATCGGCGTGGCGCACGTGGTGCAGGCGGCCGATATCGACGAGGCGGTGCACCCGGGCGAGCCCCCCGCGCAGTACGTGGTCCGCATCGCATGCGCCAAGGCGCGCGCGGTGCGCGCGCGCGGCATGGCGCTCCCGGTGCTCGCGGCGGATACCACGGTGGTGATCGACGGCGCGCTCCTCGCCAAGCCGCGCGACCGCGCCGACGGCCTCGCCATGCTGGCGCGGCTCGCGGGCCGCACCCATGAGGTGCTGACCGCCGTGGCGCTCGCGACCTCCGCCGGCCTCGAGTTCCGTCTGAGCACGAGCGCCGTGCGCATGCGCCGGGTGTCCGCGGCGGAGGGTGCCGCCTACTGGGAGAGCGGCGAGCCGCTCGACAAGGCGGGCGGCTACGCCATTCAGGGGCGCGGCGCGCTCTTCATCGAGCACCTGAGCGGCAGCTACTCGGGCGTCATGGGATTGCCGCTTTACGAGACCGGCGAGCTGCTCGCCGCGGCGGGCCTGCGCTGGTGAGCACCGAGATCCTCATCAACGTCGCCCCGCGCGAGACGCGCGCCGCGCTCCTCGAGAACGGCGTGGTGCAGGAGATCCACATCGAGCGCACCAGCAGGCGCGGGCTCGTCAGCAATCTCTACAAGGGACGCGTGTCGCGCGTGCTGCCCGGCATGCAGGCGGCGTTCGTCGAGATCGGGCTCGAGCGCACCGCGTTCCTGCACGCCGCCGACATCGCCCGCGCCGTCCCCGAGGACACCCTCGTCGGGGCGCTCGCCGCCGAGCTCGGCCAGGGCGAGGACATCCGCCGCCTGCTCAATCCCGGCGACGACATCCTGGTGCAGGTGATCAAGGACCCGATGGGCACCAAGGGCGCGCGCCTCACGACCTTCATCGCGCTGCCCTCGCGTTACCTCGTGTACCTGCCGCGCGGCGCCGACATCGGCGTGTCGGCGCGCATCGAGGAGGAGGCCGAGCGCGCGCGCCTCAAGGGCCTGCTCGGTGAGCTCGCGGGCGCGACGGCGACCGGCGGCTACATCGTGCGTACCGCCGCGCAGGGGGCGACGGCCGAGGGTCTGCGTGAGGACATGGCGTATCTCGCGCGGCTCTGGGACCACGTGCGTGCGCGCGCCGCGCAGGCGGAGCCCGGCTCGGTGGTGCACGAGGATCTGCCGCTGTCGTTGCGGATGCTGCGCGATGAGCTCGCGCGCGGCGTGGCGCGCGTGCTGGTCGATTCGCCGCGCGAGCACGCCGCCATGCTGGCCTTCGCCGCCGCGTTCGTGCCGGGCGCCGTGCCTCTCATCGAGCTGTACGGCGGTCCGCGGCCGATCTTCGACCTCAACGGGGTGGAGGAGGAGGTGAGCCGCGCGCTCGATCGCAAGGTGCCGCTCAAGTCCGGCGGCCACCTGGTGTTCGACCAGACCGAGTCGATGACCACCATCGACGTCAACACCGGCGCCTACGTCGGACACCGCAATCTCGAGGAGACCATCTTCCGCACCAACCTCGAGGCGGCGGTGGCCATCGCGCGGCAGCTGCGGCTGCGCAACCTCGGCGGCATCATCATCATCGACTTCATCGACATGCGCGACGAGCCGCACCGGCGCGCGGTACTGGCGGCGCTCGAGCGCGCGCTCGCGGGCGACCGTGCCCAGACGCACATCGTCAGCTGGTCGCCCCTCGGCCTCGTCGAGATGACCCGCAAGCGCACCCGCGAGAGCCTGGAGCATCTGCTGTGTGAGCCGTGTCCGGGTTGCGAGGGGCGCGGGTTCGTGCGCAGTCCCGAGACCGTCTGCAACGAGATCTTTAGGGAAATAGTGCGACAGAGCAGGCAGTTTGCCAGCCGCGAGCTGCTGATACTGGCCCACCAGGACGTCGTCGACCGGCTCCTCGACGAGGAGTCCACCACCCTCGCGGAGCTCGAGGCGCAGGTCGGCCGCCCGATCCGCCTGCAGGTCGAGGCCCTCTACGGGGTGGATCAGTACGATGTCGTCCTGGTCTAGGGCTCGAAGGATCCACGCGATGCACAGGAGGCCCGCGGATGCTGCCGGGCCGGGCCTGCCCGGCGCGCGCTCCCATGCCCGCGCAGCGCTGCTCGCGCTCGCCGGGACGGCACTCCTCGGGGCGCTCGTGCTCGTGGCCTGCGCGCTCACCGCCTCGCAGGTGCCGCAGCAGCGCGCCACGCTCGAGGCGCTGGTGCGCGCCGAGACCGGCCTCGACGTGCGCTTCCGGGAGCTCGAGGTGCGCTGGGGCTGGTACGGTCCCGAGGCGGTTTTCCACGCGGTGCAGCTGCGCGAGCCCGGTGACGACCGGCTCCTGGTCGCGGCGCCGCAGCTGGTGGCGGGCGTCGACCTGTGGCGCATGTTGCGCAGCGGCGCGCTCGCCGTCGGCCGCATCACCCTCGTCAACCCCGACATCGACCTGACGCGCGCCCCGCTCGCCGCCGCGCTGTCCACGGCGCCGGCGAAGCCCGCCACGGCTCCCGCCGCGGATCCGGCGCGGCTGCTGGCACACTGGCGCGGCGCGCGCGTCGACGTCGTGGGCGGAACGCTGCGCGCGGCGCACGCCGGCGTCGCCTTTGCCGCCGACATCCGCCACGTGCAGCTGCTGCGCCTCGGCAGCGGCTGGCAGGCGGATGCGCTGTTCACGCTCCCGCAAAGCCTCGGCGCCGCGCTGCACGCGCAGTTGAGTCTGCACGGCGATGCGCGCGGCAACGCCGATCTCAGCGGTGCGCTGACGCTGAGCGGCACGCGGCTCGAGCTCGCCGGCTGGCACGGGCTGCTCGCGGCCCTTCCCGTGGCGCAGGCGCTGCCCGCCGCGGGTCGCG
The DNA here is from genome assembly GCA_035523985.1 of Steroidobacteraceae bacterium. GTDB lineage: Bacteria > Pseudomonadota > Gammaproteobacteria > Steroidobacterales > Steroidobacteraceae > 13-2-20CM-66-19. The sequence goes on from DATKPR010000023.1 coordinate 7,571, forward strand.
GCGATGCCACCGTGCGGCTCGCGTTCGCCCACGGCGCCGTCGTGGGTGCCGCGGGCTCGATCGACGCCACCGGACTCGCCTGGCCCGCCGCGCTGGCGGCGGCGCCCGACCTCTCGCTCGCGCACCTCGCGGCCAGCTGGCAGCTCGAATGCGCCGGCGGCGACTGGCATCTCGCCGTGCAGCCCGCCGGCGCTGTGCCGCTGCGCGTCGCGGGAGTGAGCCTCGCCGCAACGGTGAGTGCCGCGCACCTCGATTTCAGCCGCGCGCGGGCGCCGGGCACGCAGCTCACCCTCAGCGCCGAGCTGCATGAGCTCGCGGCGACCGCTCCGGGGGGCGGGCTCACCCTCACCGGTCTCGAGGGGCATCTCGGCGGCACGGGGCGCACGCTCACCGCCGAGCTGCACTCGCACGACGCCCGGCTGCTGCGCGGCGGCGATGCCGCCCCGGTGGCTGCCGGCCTGAATGTCAGTAGCCGTCTCACGCTTGAGGATGCGCCTCGCGGCTGGCAGCTCACCGCCCCCGCGCTCGAGATGCGCTCAGGGGGTGCACGGCTGCGTGCGGGCGGCACGCTCTCGGGCGCCCCGGGCGCTGCCCCGATGCTCGCGGCGCACGCCGCGCTGCAGGCCGTGCCGGTCGCGCTGCTGCGCGAGCTCCTCGGTGCACGCACTCTCGCCGCGCTCGGCCCGGCCGCGGGCGAGCTCAGCGGCGGCCGCATCGTGCACGCCGAGCTCGCGGCGCGCGGTGCGCTCGATCGGGGGCTTCCCTGGAGCGGCGCGCACCGCGAGTTCAGCGGCGCCCTCGAGCTCGCCGACGCGACCCTCGCCGGGGCGGGAGACTGGCCGGACCTGCACGGGCTCGATGCGCAGCTCGACTGGCGCGGCGCCCGGGTGCGGGCGCGCGTCGCGCACGCCGCAGCGGGCGGCTTTCAGCTGGCCGCCGTCCGCGGCGAGTGGGACGCACGCGACGCCGGGCTGACGCGTCTATCCGGGCGCCTCAGCGGGCCGCTCGAGCAGGCGCTCGCATGGCTGCGCGATCATCCACAGCTCGCCGCGAGCGCTGCGGGCGCGGCCCGGCTCGATCTGTCCGGCGCCACCGTCGTCGATTTCGACCTGCGGCGCACGGGCGCTGGCGCGCCCGGCGTGCCCGGCGCGCTTTACACGACGCGCCTCTCCGCGCTTCTCGATGCGGCGCGGCTGCGCCCCGTGGCGGGGCTGCCCGCGATCGGGGCGCTGCGCGGCACGCTGGCTTACGCCGACGGACACCTGCGGCGCTCGACGATCACCGGGCAGTGGCTCGGCGGCCCGGTCGTCCTCACGGTCGGCGAACGGCGCGAGGCCGGTGTCGGGGCGCTCGCGCTCACGGGGCACGGCACGGTCGGCATGCGCGAGGCGCTCGCTGCGGCGGGCGCGGCCGGGGGGGCGCTCGAGGGCCGCGCCGAATGGAGCGCGGACCTGCGGATCGTGCCCGGCACGGGGGGTGCGCCGGGAGGCTGGCGCGCCCGCGCCGACTCGAGTCTCATCGGCGTGGCGAGCCGCTTACCCGAGCCCTTCGCCAAGAGCGCTGCCGCGGCGCTGCCGCTGCACCTCGAGCTCGCCGGTACCGAGGCCGCCGGCGAGCTGCACATGGCGCTCGGCGAACGGGTGCGGGGCGTGGCGCAGGTGCGCCGCCGCGGCGAGCTCTGGCAGATCGAGCGTGGGGCCTTGAGCCTCGACCCCGGCGCCGCGGTGCTGCCGGCGGGACCCGAGATGCGCATTTCGGGCCGCGTCGGGCGGCTCGATCTCGCCGCCTATGCCGCGCTCTGGCGCGAGCTCGCGCACGATGCGGCCTGGCCGATGCTGTCGGTCGACCTCGCGGCCGCGGAGCTGCGCGCCGGCGAGCGCAGTTTCGCCGCCGCGCAGGTGTTCGCCGAACGTGGGCCGGGCGTCGACCGGCTGCGGGTCGAGTCGCCGGAGCTGACGGGCGAGGTACGCTGGCCGGCGGCTGCCGATGCCGCGCAGCCGGTGGTGGTGCGCCTCGAGCGGCTCGACCTCGCAGGACTCGATGCGGGCGCCACGGGCGCGGCGCTTGCGGCGCTCGGCCCCGCGGTGCAGCTCAGCGTCGCGAAGCTCGACTGGCAGGGCCGTCCGCTCGGGACGCTCGCGGCGACGATTGCCGCGCGCGCGGGCTCGTTCGAGATCCGCGAGCCCGCCGCCGGCGATGCGGGCGATGTGGCCCGCGGCACGCTCGCATGCGAGGCGCCGCTGTGCCACGCGCGCGTCAGTCTCGAGACGCACGATGCCGGGGCGATGCTCGTGCGGCTGGGGCTGCGGGCCGATCTCGCGGCGGCCCATGGCGCGGTGAGCGCCGAGCTCGCCTGGCCGGCCAGCGCCGCCCCCACGGTGACGACCTTGCACGGCACGGTGCACCTCGAGCTCGAGGACGGCGTGGCGCAGGGCAGTGCGGGCGCGGGGGCACCCGGCACGCCGCCGGGGCTGCTCGCGGTCCCGGGGCTCATCGCCGCGCTGGGGTTGCCGCAGCTGCCCTTTGCACGTCTCAGCGGCGATTTCACGCTCGCCGGGGGCGAGGCGCGCACCGCGAACCTGCATCTGGACGGGGACACCGAGATCCTGCTGCACGGGCGTGTCGGCCTCGCCGCGCACGACTACGACGCGGCGGTCTGGGTCCTCAGGGGCGAGGAGCGGCTGCCGGCGGCGGTGCGGGCCCTGCCCCCCGCCGCCCGGATGGCGGCGCTGTGGATGTCGCTGCGCGAGCTCTTCGGGGGCGCGGGCCGGGCACCCGCCGCCTGGCGCTTGCGCGGCACGTGGGATGACCCCATGGTAACGGAGCCATGAAAGTCGCCGCCCTGCAGATGACCTCCGGCCCCGACGTCGCGGCCAACCTCGCGCAGGCCGGCGCGCTGCTGGAGGAGGCGGCGCGCCGCGGCGCGCGGCTCGCCGCGCTCCCCGAGAACTTCTCCTTCATGGGACTGAAGGATGCCGACAAGCGCGCCGTGGCCGAGCCCGACGGCACCGGTCCGGTGCAGGATTTTCTCGCCGCCAGCGCGCGGCGCCTGAAGCTGTGGATCGTGGGCGGCACGACCCCGCTGCGCGGCGGCGCCGACGGCCGGGTGGCGGCCGCCTCGCTCGTTTATGATGCAGCCGGCGCGCGCGTGGCGCGTTACGACAAGATCCATCTGTTCGACGTCGACCTGCCGGGACGCGCCGAGACCTACCGCGAGTCGGCCAACGTGGCCCCGGGTGCGCGGCCGGCGGTGCTCGATACGCCCGTGGGGCGGCTCGGCCTCTCGGTGTGCTATGACGTGAGGTTCCCGGAGCTGTACCGCAAGCTGAGCGCCGCCAGGGCGCAGCTGCTCTCGGTGCCCTCGGCGTTCACCACGCCCACCGGGCGCGCGCACTGGGAGACGCTGCTGCGCGCACGGGCCATCGAGAATCTGTGTTACGTGATCGCGCCGGCGCAGTCGGGCATCCATCCGAGCGGACGCGAGACCTATGGAGACAGCATGATCGTCGATTACTGGGGCCGGATCCTGAGCCGCGTGCCGCGCGGGCGCGGCTGCGCCGTGGCGGAGGTGGACCTCGAGCGCCAGATGAGCGTGCGCGCGGGCTTCCCGGCGCTCACGCATCGCGTGCTCGGCGAGGGGGCGCGCTCGTGAGCCAGCCGACCGATGCGCTCACGCTGGCGCGCGAGCTGATCCTGGCGCCCGGCGGGCTCGACGACCGGCGCCTCGACAACGTCTTCGGCCAGGTGCTGACCCACGCGGTCGACTTCGCCGACCTCTATTTCCAGCTCGCGCACCAGGAGTCCTGGTCGCTCGAGGACGGCATCGTCAAGGACGGCAGCGCCAGTATCGAGCAGGGCGTCGGCGTGCGCGCGCTGGCCGGCGAGAAGACCGGCTTCGCCTACTCGGACGAGATCGTGCTGCCGGCGCTCGAGGAAGCCTCGCGCGCCGCGCGTGCCATCGCCGTACAGGGCGGCGGGCGGCAGGTCGGCCCGTGGCGCACCGCGCAGGGACATCGGCTGTATCTGCCGGCCGATCCCGCCGCCGCGCTCGCCACCGCCGACAAGGTGTCCTGGCTCGAGCGCGTCGATCGCGAGGCGCGGCGCCTCGATCCGCGCATCGTGCACGTGAACGCGAGTCTCAACGCGGTGCACGAAGTGGTGCTGATCGCGACCAGTGAAGGGGAGCTCGCCGCGGACGTGCGGCCGCTGGTGCGTTTCAACGTCTCGGTGCTGGTCGAGCAGAACGGCCGGCGCGAGCAGGGCTACGCCGGCGCGGGCGGGCGCTACTCGCTCGCCGAGCTGGTGGCGAGCGACCGGCCGCTCGCGCTCGCGCGCGAAGCGGTGCGCCAGGCGCTGGTCAATCTCGAGGCGGTGCCGGCTCCGGCGGGCACCATGACCGTGGTGCTCGGACCCGGCTGGCCCGGCATCCTGCTGCACGAGGCCATCGGCCACGGGCTCGAGGGCGATTTCAACCGCAAGGGCACCTCGGCGTTCGCCAACCGCATCGGCGAGCGCGTCGCCGCCGCAGAGTGCACCGTGGTGGACGACGGCACGCTCGCCGCGCGCCGCGGCTCGCTCAACATCGACGACGAAGGCACGCCAACGCAGTGCACCACGCTCATCGAGAACGGCGTGCTGCGCGGCTACATGCAGGATCGCCTCAATGCGCGCCTCATGGGGGTCGCGCCCACCGGCAACGGCCGGCGCGAGTCCTTCGCCCACGCGACACTGCCGCGCATGACCAACACCTACATGCGCCCGGGCCCCCACGATCCGCAGGAAATCATCCGCTCGGTGCCGCGCGGCATCTATGCCGTCAACTTCGGCGGCGGCCAGGTGGACATCACCTCGGGAAAATTCGTGTTCTCGGCGAGCGAGGCCTACGCGATCGAGAACGGCCGCATCACGGCGCCGCTCAAGGGCGCGACGCTGATCGGCAACGGCCCCGACGTGCTGACGCGCGTCAGCATGGTGGGGAACGATCTGAAGCTCGACGAGGGCGTCGGCACCTGCGGCAAGGATGGGCAGAGCGTCCCGGTCGGCGTCGGCCAGCCCACGCTCAGGATCGACGGCCTGACCGTGGGCGGAACAGCCTGAGCACTGTCGTCGCGCGCTGACGTCGGCGTTCCACGACAATCGCGATTCTTCACACATCGGGTCAATATGGGCCGTGGGCGGTCACGCGGCGATCCGCGATGCTGCACTCGCGGGCGGAGCAGGAATGCACCCGCGTGCGCAGGCAGGCGCGGCCCGCACCGCGACCCACGACATAATCGGGACCGTTGGCGGGTTTGTGATTTTCCACACGCCCCCGAGGGAGCCAAGTCCGTAGCGTGCATCCGGCAGATTGCTGCCGCTGGAAGGACGACACGATGCAAGCCGAGCCCAACATGACGATGTCCGACACCTCCACGCTGAAGCTGCCCGCGGAGCTGCTGGCGGAGCTGAAGCGGCATACGAAACAGAAGACGGATTACCGCCTCGAGAGCTTCAAGCCGACGCTGATCGAGCGGCTGCTCGGGGTCTTCGGCCTGAAATAACCGGCTCCTGCGGCCCGTCCGGCCCGGCGCCGCCGCCGGGTATGCGCGGCTGTCCCGGCAAGTTAGGATGCCGGGATGGAACGCCGCCACCTGTCCCGGCCGGTCTACGAGGGGCTGCCCTGGTTCTACATGGGCTTCGGGCTCCTCGCCCTGATCGCGAGCTACCTCCTGGCGCCGCACGGGATGCTGAGTCACCTCGTGGGCCTGCTCGGCCTGGTCGCGCTGGTGTACGGCATGGTGGTGCTGCTGCGGCGGCGTGACTTCCGCGCCATGCGCTCGCAGTACGGCGACCCCGACTCGGTGAGCGACGAGGACCCGGGCCAACCCTGAGGACGCCGCCGCGGGCGGGCGCCCGCGGGCGCCTCAACCCGCGCTGCGCTTGCCCTTGGAGTCCGGGGTTCCCTCCGCGGCCGGCGCCGCGTGCAGCTCGGGAATCTCCGCGAGCGCCGGGATCTTCGGCAGCGTGTCGGAGGCCACGGCGTGGCCGTGGGTCGCACGCTCATCGACGTACATCAACTCGTGCTTGCCGACCAGCACCACGTCGCCGTCGTTGAGGTAGTGGCGGCGCACGCGCGCCGACTTCACGTAGATGCCGTTGGTGCTGTTGAGATCCTCGACCACGCAGGAGTGCTCGGTGGTGATGATCTGGCAGTGGTGGCGGCTGACGAAGCGGCTGTCGATGTGCACGTCGTTGTCGGGCGTGCGCCCGACGATGAGCCGCCCGATGCGCAGCGGCACCTCCTGCACGGTGCGCCCGTCGGTGGCCACGAGCAGCTTGCCGATCTGGGCACCGGCCTGGCGCGCTGTCCCCGCGGGGCTCGCCGACACGGCGGCGGCCGGCGGCGCGGCAGGCGCCGCTGCCCCCGCCGCGCCCGCGGGCGCGTGCGGCTCCGGCGCCGCGGCCTGCGCCGGCAGCGGCGCGTCTCCCGCACCGGCGGGGGCGGCCGCGGTATCCGCGTGGCCGCCCTTGCGCGCCTGCCAGCGCAGCTCCGCCACGGCGCTCAGCACGTCGGCGCGCCGCACCGCATCGCGGTTGTCGGTGTAGGCGGCCATCATCGCCGTGTCGCACAGCGTGTTGATGAGGCGGGGGACGCCGGCGGTGAAGCGGTAGATCTCGTGATAGCTGTCGGGCGTGAAGATCTCGCGGTTGCCGGCGCCGGCCACCTCGAGGCGGTGCTCGATGTAGGCGCGCGTCTCGGACTCGGTGAGCGTCGCCAGGTGAAAGCGCAGGCGCACGCGCTGCGTGAGCTGCTCGAGCCGCGGGGAGTTGAGCGTCTCGTTGAGCTCGGGCTGCCCCGCGAGAATGATGCGCAGCACCTTCTCCTTGGTGGTCTCGACTCCGGAGAGCAGGCGGATCTCCTCCAGCACCTTGGGCGAAAGGTTCTGCGCCTCATCGACGATCAGCAGCACGCGCCGTCCGGCGGCGTGCTGCTCGATGAGGAAGTTGTTGAGCGTGCTGATGAGCTCGGCCTTGCGCATCTTGAAGGGCGAGAAGCCGAACTGCACCAGTACCGCCTGCAGGAAGTCGCTGGTGGTCACCTGCGTCTGGTTGATCTGCGCCACCACGACGTCGGCCGGCACTTCCTTCAGGAACGACTCGATGACCGTGGTCTTGCCGGAGCCGATCTCGCCGGTGATCACGACGAAGCCGTCCGTCAGCCAGATGGTCGACTCCATGTACGCCTTGGCGCGGGCGTGCTGCTTGGAGAGGTAAAGGAACTGCGGGTCCGGGCTTAAGCGGAACGGCAATTCCTTGAGTTTGAAGAGCTCGAGGTACATGCGAGTGGGACTCGCGGGGAATGTTACGGGATGCGCACTCCGGCGGCCAATCTGGCGGCCAGAAGCCGCGCGCGCGCATCGCGCCGGGCGGCGGTCGGCTCGACGATGGTGCAATGGCCCACCTTGCGGCCCGGGCGCGCACGCTTGCCATAATCGTGCAGGTGCACGCCCTCGAGGGCGAGCAGCGGCGCGCGCGGCGGGATGCGTCCGATCAGGTTGATCATGGCGCTGTGGCCGAGCGGGCGCGTCGAGCCGAGCGGCAAGCCGAGGATCGCGCGCAGGTGGTTCTCGAACTGGCTGGTCGCCGCCCCCTCGATAGTCCAGTGCCCGGAGTTGTGCACCCTGGGGGCCATCTCGTTGGCGATCAGCCGCCCGCCGCGCACGAAGAATTCGATCGTGAGGACGCCGCGGTAGCGGAAGTGCGTGAGCACGCGCTCGAGATAGCGCGCCGCGAGCCTCTGCCAGCGCTTCGGGCCGTAGGGCGCACAGGTGAGGCGCAGGATGCCGGCGCCGTGGACGTTGCCGCACAGCGGGTAGACCGCCAGCTCGCCGCGCGCGCCGCGCGCGCCGATCACCGACACCTCGCAGTCGAACGGCACCCATTCCTCGTAGAGGAGCGGCGCGGCACCGAGCTGCGCGAAGGCGCGCTCGGCCTCGGCGCGCGTGCGTACCACCGCCTGCCCCTTGCCGTCATAGCCGAGGCGCCGTGTCTTCATGACCCCCGGCAGTCCCACCGCAGCGAGCGCCGCGGCGAGCTCGGCGCGCGAGCCGACGGCGCGCCAGCGGGTCGTCGGGATGGCGAGCTTCTCGAACAGGCGCTTCTCGCTCACCCGGTCCTGGGCGCAGCCGAGCGCCGCCGCCGGCGGGGCGATGCGTGCGCCGTGCGCGCTGCGCTGCAGCGTGCGCAGGCTCGCGACCGGCACGTTCTCCCAGTCGAAGGTCACCACTTCGCAGCGCCGCGCGAGCTCGGCGAGGAGCCTGCGGTCGGTGAAGGCGCCGTTGAGCAGCGGCGCCACCTGCCCCGCCGGCGCATCGCTCGCCGGGTCGAGGCACAGGAAGTCGAGTCCGAGCGGGTAGCCCGCCAAAGCGAGCATGCGGCCGAGCTGGCCGGCGCCCACGATGCCGACGGTCATGAGCGTTTGAGCTGACGCGGATCGGGGTTGTCGAGCACGCCCGCCGTCTGTTGGGCGCGGAAGGTCTCGAGCGCCTGGTGCACGGCCGGATGCTTGTTGGCCAGGATGGCCGCGGCGGCGAGCGCCGCGTTGGTGGCGCCGGCGCTGCCGATGGCGAAGGTCGCGACCGGCACCCCGGCGGGCATCTGCACGATCGAGAGGAGCGAGTCGAGGCCGGAGAGGCTCTTCGACTGCACCGGCACGCCGAGCACCGGCAGACTGGTCTTGGCCGCGGTCATGCCCGGCAGGTGCGCCGCGCCGCCGGCGCCGGCGATCAGCACCTCGAGGCCGCGCGCGCGCGCCCCCGCGGCGTACTCGAAGAGCAGGTCGGGGGTGCGGTGCGCCGAGACCACGCGCACCTCGTAGGCGACGCCGAGGCGGTCGAGGGTATCGGCGGCGGCCTGCATGGTCTCCCAGTCGGAGGCCGAGCCCATGATGATGCCGACGAGGGCCTTCATCGCGGCATTGTAGCCAACAATGCGCGCAGCGCGCGAAACAACTCGCGCGCGGCGCCGGTGTGGCCGCCGCGGGCGCGCTCGGCGCGGGCGGCGCCGATGCGGCGCGCCCACTCCTGCGTGTCGATCTGCGGGTACTCGCGCGCGAGCTCGGCGAGCGCCGCCGGGTCGTCCCCGATGAGGCGTTCGCGCCAGGCCTCGACGCGGCGGAAGCGCTCGGCTTCCTGCGCGCTCACCGCGCCGCGCGCCGCGAGCGCCGCGCGCAGCGGCTGCGGATCGAGCGCGCGCATCAGCTTGCCGATGTACTGGCGCTGGCGGGCGAGCCCGGCGCGGCTGGTGATGCGCCGCGCCTCCTGCAGCGCCGCCGCCAGCTCCTCGGGGATGCCGAGAGCGGCGAGCTCCTCGTCGGGGAGCGCGAGCAGCTGCTCGCCGAGATCCTGGGCGGCATGCGCGGCGCGCTTGCGCGCGCTCTTGCTCGGGCGCTCGCCGGTGTCGCCGGCATCGTCTGCGGGGCTCATCGCGGCTGCTACACTACCACCATGCCACCGAGTTCCGAGCTCGCCGGCGCCGGACAGCTGGCGGACCTGGTCAGCCTCACGCTGCAGGAGGCGCAGCGCCAGGGGGCCACGCAGTGCGAAGCCGACGCCTCGGTGAGCCGCGGCCTGTCGGTGAACGTGCGCCTCGGCGAGGTCGATACGGTCGAGTACCAGCGCGATCGCGGCCTCGCCGTGACGGTGTACTTCGGCAAGCGCAAGGGCTCGGCCAGCACCGCCGACCTCGGGCGCGCCGCGCTCATCGATACCGTCGCCAAGGCATGCGCCATCGCGCGCTACACCGCCGAGGACCCCTACGCCGGGCTGGTCGAGCCGGAGGCGCTCGCCCGCGACATTCCCGACCTCGATCTCGACCATCCGTGGGACCTCGCCCCGGAGGATGCCATCGAGCTGGCGCGCGCATGCGAGGCGGCCGGGCTGGCGGTCGATGCGCGCATCGCCAACTCCGAAGGCGCCTCCGTCGGCAGCCAGCGCTACAGCGGCATGTACGGCAATTCGCTCGGCTTCCTCGCCGGCTATTCCTCCACCAGCCACTCGGTGAGCTGCTCGCTGATCGCGGAGCAGGGCGAGGAGATGCAGCGCGATCACTGGTACAGCGTGGCGCGCGATGCGGCCGATCTCGAGGACGTGGCGCGCATCGGCCGCCTGGCCGGGGAACGGGCGCTGGCGCGTCTCGGGGCGCGGCGCCTGACGACGCGCCGGGCGCCGGTCGCCTTCGCGCCCGACATGGCGCGCGGACTCATCGGGCACTTCATAGGTGCCATCCGCGGCACCGCCCAGTACCGCAAGGCTTCGTTCCTGCTCGACGCCGCCGGTACCCGGGTGTTTCCGGCGTTCGTGCAGATGCACGAGCGGCCGCACCTGCCCAAGGCGCTCGCCAGCAGCCCCTTCGACCAGGAGGGCGCCGCCACGCACGACCGCGAGCTCGTTCGCGACGGGGTGCTCGACGGCTACGTGCTCGGCAGCTACTCGGCGCGGCGGCTGGGGCTGAAGACCACCGGCAACGCCGGCGGCATCCACAATCTGCTCGTCGCCTCGAGCGACGGCGGCCTGAGCGCGGCCGACTTCCTCGCCCGGCTCGACACCGGGCTCCTCGTCACCGAGCTCATGGGGCAGGGGGTGAACGGGGTGACGGGCGACTACTCGCGCGGGGCGAGCGGCTTCTGGGTGGAGCGCGGTGCGATCCAGTACCCGGTGCACGAGGTGACCATCGCCGGCAACCTCAAGCGCATGTACCTCGACATCGCCGCCCTCGGCGCCGACACGGATGTGCGCGGCGCGGTGCGCGCGCCCTCGATCCTCATCAGCGAACTGACGATTGCCGGTGAGTGAGGCTGAGCGCCGGCCGCGGCGCCTCCTCGACCAGCTCGCGCAGGGTCTGCTCGCCGCAGCTCCTGCGGCGCGCCTCCTCGAGGCTCTCCATGACCCGCTCGACCGGTGCGATGACCAGGCCGCGCGGCACCACGTGCCCGCTGCGCTCGCCGCGGGCGAGCTCGAGGATCTCGCGCACGCGGATGTGGCCGATGTCGCGCCCGGGCAGGAGCTCGTCGTCGTCGCTCACCACCAGGAGCCCGGCGCGCTCGAGCGTCGCCACCATGCGCGCCACGGCGACACCGGGTAGTCCGAGCTCGGTGGCGAGGCGATGCACGCTCCAGTGGCCGCCGCCGGCGACGTGCGTGCGGCCGACGAAGTACATGATGCGCAGCGCCAGCTCTTCGATCTCGAACCCCGAGAGGCGCAGCGGCTGCAGCCCGAGGCGCAGGTACGTCGGGTTCTGGACGTAGAAGGAGAGCTGGGCGCCCGCAAGCAGGATCAGCCAGCCGAAGTAGGTCCACAGCAGCCCCGCCACGATGAAGGCGAAGCCCGCGTAGACGATCGTGAGGCGCGTCGAGTACACCACGAAGGCGGTGAAGATCTTGCCGACCGCCGCCCACAGGACGCCGCCGATCACCGCACCGGTGAGTGCCGGGCGCCAGCGCACGCGCGTGTTGGGCACCAGCATGTAGAGGGCGGTGAAGAAGGCGCTCACCATCGCGTAGGGGGCGAGGCGGATGCCGGCCGCGCGCATCTGCTGCAACAGCGGCAGGTGCAGCCGCATGACCTCCTGGAGCGGAGTGCTGAGGAGCGCCTGGTGGGTGAGGCCGATGAAGCCGACCAGCAGCACGGGACCTGCGACCAGCAGCGCCGAGTACTCGGTCACGCGGCGCGCGAAGCTCCTCGGCTGCTCGACGTGCCAGAGGAAGTTGAAGCTGTCCTCGACCTTCTTGATGGTGCCGATGAGCGTCCAGGCGAGGAGCGCGAGTCCCACCGAGCCCACCACGCCGCTGCTCACCCGGTTGGCGAACTGCACCACGCGGGTGGTGAGGTCGGTGGCCGCCGGCTCGCCCACCGGGCGGAACAGCTCGTAGACGATCGGCACCAGGTCGCGGTGCCCGCCGAACATCTTGAGGACCGCGAAGGAGAAGGCGAGCAGCGGGATGAGGGAGAGCAGCGTCGTGTAGACGAGGCTCATGGCGCGCAGGTTGATCTCGCCGCGCGACAGATCGCGCAGCAGCGCGTACGGGTAGCGCAGCAGGCGCAGCGACGCGCCGACGGCACCGGGGCGCTGCGCGGCCGGCCCGAACAGGACCCGGTCGAGAAAGCCCCAGATGCGTTGCCACATGGCGGAAGGATACAGTGTCGGGCGGAGGTTGACTCGTGAGCGCGAATTCCGGATTTCCGCAACGCCTCGTGTGCCTGACGGAGGAAACGACCGAGACGCTCTACCTCCTCGGGGAGGAGTGGCGCATCGTCGGCATTTCCGGCTTCACGGTGCGCCCGCCGCGGGCCCGGCGCGAGAAGCCGCGGGTCTCGGCCTTCACCAGCGCGCGCACCGAACGCATCGTGGCGCTCGCGCCCGACCTGGTGCTCGGCTTCTCGGACCTGCAGGCGGATATCGCCGCGGAGCTCATCCGCCGGGGCCTGAACGTGCACGTCTTCAACCAGCGCAGCGTCCCGGGGATCCTCGCGATGATCCGGACCCTGGGCGGCATGATCGGCTGCGAGGCGAAGACCGCGGCGCTGCTCGGCGAGCTCGAGGCGGGGCTCGAGGCGGTGCGCGCGCGGGCGGCGCGGCTGACGCGGCGGCCGCGGGTGTACTTCGAGGAATGGGACGAGCCGCTCATCTCGGGGATCGGCTGGGTGTCGCAGCTCGTCGCGCTCGCCGGGGGCGAGGACTGCTTCCCCGAGCTCGCCCGCGAGAGTCTCGGGCGCAACCGCATCATCGCCGACCCGCTCGAAGTGGTGCGCCGCGCCCCCGACATCGTGCTCGGCTCCTGGTGCGGCAAGAAATTCCGCCCCGGGCAGGTGGCCGCGCGTCCCGGCTGGCAGGAGCTCGCCGCGGTGCGCACCGGCTTCGTGCGCGAGATCAAGTCGGCGATCATCCTGCAGCCCGGGCCGGCGGCGCTCACCGACGGCGTGCGTGCGCTGCAGGCGGTAATTCAGGAATGGGCTGGTGAGATCGCTCCCTGATACGTAGCCGGCAAACGCCGCGTCGTTTGCCGGCGGCCGACGGAGTAATGTCCGCGGAAATCGCTTCCTGCGATTTCCGCCAATCAGCTAGCTCATTCCGCGCCGCACCCGGATCAGCTCGTACGCCTCGATGATCTGCTGGGTGCGCTGCTTGGCGTGACCGACCATCGATTCGGGCAGCCCGTTGGCCTTGAGCTTGTCCGGGTGGTGACGGCTGAGCTGGCGGCGATAGGCCTTGACCACCTCCGCATCGCTCGCGCCCGTCTCGATCTCGAGCACCCGGTACGCCGCTTCGATCGAGGCGGCGCCCGCCGCCGCGGCGCCGCCCTGGCCGGGGCGCTCGCCGCCGAAACCGCGGCGCTGGATGCGCAGCACCGCCTCGATCTGCGCGAGCTCGAGCCCGGAGACGCGGATGGCGGCGGCGATACGCTGCATGAGCGGGCGCACCGGACCTTCGAGGTTGTTGCCGGCGAGCGCCGCACGCACCTGGATCTCGAGGAAGATGCGCAGGATGTCCGGGCGGCCGCGGCACGCGGAGCGCAACGCCGCGAGCTCGGCGTCGAGGTCGAAATCGCTGTGCTTGCCGGCGGTAAAGAGCGCGATGGCGTGGCGCACCTGGGCGGCATCGAGCCTGAGGTCGGTCATCACCGCGCGCGCGGCGGCGATCTCCTGCTCGGAGACGCGGCCGTCGGCCTTGGCGAGGTAACCCATCACGTGGAAGGTGGCGCGGAAGAAGCGCTCGCTGATCTGCGCCACGTCGGCGGGCGCGCCGCCCGCCTCGCCGTCGTCCTCCTGGGCCTGGTCGAACTGGTGGCCGAGCAGCACCCCGACCGCGAGCCCGATCGGCCCGAAGGCGAGCCCGATGAGCCCGCCGGTGAGCTTGCCGAACCATTTCATGCCCGCCGCCATGTCAACGTATAGTACCAAGCGCATGTCAGCGCCCATCGTTTACCGCACCCACCTCAAGGGCCTCGAACGCCTGCACGAAGGCAAGGTGCGCGATATCTACGCCGTCGATGCGGCGACGCTGCTCATCGTCACCACCGACCGGCTGTCGGCCTTCGATGTGGTGCTGCCCGACCCGATTCCCGACAAGGGTTGCGTGTTGAATGCGATCTCCAACTTCTGGTTCGCGAAGCTCGCGCACCTGGTGCCGAATCACCTGACGGGCCGCAGCATCGACAGCGTCGTCACGGACCCCGGGGAGCGCGCGCAGCTCGAGGGCCGCGCGGTGCTGGTGCGGCGCCTCAAGGCGTTGCCGATCGAGGCGGTGGTGCGCGGCTATCTCATCGGCTCGGGCTGGAAGGACTACCAGAAGACCGGCGCCCTGTGCGGCATCGCGTTGCCGCAGGGCCTGCCGCTCGCCGGGCAGCTGCCGCAGCCGCTGTTCACGCCGGCCACCAAGGCCGAGCGCGGCGCCCACGATGAGAACATCAGCTTCGAGGCCATGGCGGCCCAGGTCGGCGCGCCGCTCGCCGCCCGGGTGCGCGACACGGCGCTGGCGCTGTACCGCTACGCCGCGGCGCACGCCCGCGAGCGCGGCATCATCATCGCCGACACCAAGTTCGAGTTCGGCGTGGACGCCGCGGGCACCCTGACGCTCATCGACGAGGTCATCACGCCCGACTCCTCGCGCTTCTGGCCCGCCGACACCTATCGCCCGGGGGAGAGCCCGCCGAGCTTCGACAAGCAGTTCGTGCGCGACTACCTCGAGACGCTCGACTGGGACAAGCGCGCGCCGGGGCCGAGGCTTCCCCCCGACGTCATCGCGCGCACCAGCGCCAAGTACCGCGAGGCGCTCACGCGGCTCACCCGGCCGTGAGCGCAGCCTAAGGAGACCCGCCACATGCCGTCCCCGTGGATCGCTCCCTCGATACTCTCGGCCGACTTTGCCCGGCTCGGCGCCGAGGTGGAGGCGGTGCTCGAGGCCGGCGCCGATCTCATCCACTTCGACGTGATGGACAATCACTACGTGCCGAACCTCACCATCGGGCCGATGGTGTGCCAGGCACTGCGCCGGCACGGCGTGGCCGCTCCCATCGACGTGCATCTCATGGTGCGCCCGGTCGACCGCCTGGTGCCGGACTTCGCCGCCGCCGGCGCCACCTTCATCAGCTTTCACCCCGAGGCGACCGATCACATCGATCGCACCATCGCGCTCATCCGCGAGCATGGCTGCCGGCCGGGCCTGGTGTTCAATCCCGCCACCCCGCTCGACTACCTCGACTACACGCTCGAGCTGCTCGACCTGGTGCTCATCATGTCGGTGAACCCGGGGTTCGCGGGCCAGCAGTTCATCCCGACCTCGCTGCGCAAGATCGCCGCCGCGCGCGCGCGTATCGATGCGTGCGGGCGCGAGGTGCGGCTCGAGGTCGATGGCGGGGTCAAGGTGGACAACATCGGGGCGGCGGCCGCGGCCGGTGCCGACACCTTCGTGGCGGGCTCGGCGATCTTCGGCAGCCGGGACTACGCGGAGACGATCGCCGAGATGCGCCGGCAGATCGAGCGCGGCGGCAGGAAGGCCCGCGGCGCCGTCATGCCGCTGGCGGCGCGCCGCCAGCCGCGGCGCGCGGCCCGCAGGGCCCGCTAAAGGATCGGATTCGGGACAGTCCCGCGCGCGGCGGGACGACGCTCATTCGTCGTCGTCCTCGTCGTCGTCATCGTCGTCCTCGTCCACCGCCACCTGACCGCCCGCCTTGGCGCCTGCGGCGGACTTGGCGGGCACGATCACCGGGCGCGTCTTCATCTTGGGGCGCGCGTTGAAGACCACGATGGTCTTGCCGGTGGCGCGCAGCAGCCCCTGCTCCTCGAGCACCTTGAGTACGCGGCCCGCCATCTCACGCGAGCAGCCGACCAGTCGCGAGAGCTCCTGGCGGCTCACCTTGATCTGCATACCCTCGGGGTGCGTCATGGCGTCCGGCTCGCCGCACAGGTCCATGATGGCGTGCGCCACGCGGCCGGTGACGTCGACGAAGGCCAGGTCGCCGAGCTTCCTGTTGGTGCGGTCGAGGCGGGTGGCGAGCTGCGTGGCGAGCTCGAACACCAGCCCGGGACTCTCGGCGGCGATCTGCCGGAAGCGCGGGTAGGTCATTTCGGCGAGCTCGCACTGGTTGCGGGTGCGGACCCAGGCGCTGCGCGTCGGCTGCTCGTAGAACAGGCCCATCTCGCCGAAGAACTGGCCGCGGTTGAGGTAGGCGAGCACCATCTCGTTGCCTTCCTCGTCCTCGATCATGACCTCGACCGAGCCGCTGATGATGTAGTAGAGGACGTCCGGCAGGTCGCCGGCGTGGATCACGACCGTCTTCGAGGGCACTGCGCGGATGCGGCAGTAGCTCAGGAACCGGTTGATCGCCGGAATTTCGCTCAGTGGCTTGATGTTCTCTTCCATACCGGCTCCCCCAGTCACCACATTCTTAAATATACAGCCTTCGCGGCCCGTCAGAGCCAGTAGGCGGTGCCCGTCATCACGCGCGCGGTCTGTCGCATGAGCGCGCGCACCGGCGCCGGCAGGGCCGTGCCGCCCGCCGCGGCCGCCGTCGCGCCGTGCTCGATCTCCTCGGCTCTCATGGTTTCAAGTATGGCACGGCTGCGGTCATCGCCCACCGGCAGCCGCCCGAGGTGCTCATCCAGATGCCCTTCGACCTGGCGCTCGGTCTCGACGACGAACCCGAGGCTCACCCGATCGCCGGCGAGCGCCGCGAGCGCGCCGATCGCGAAGGAGCCGGCATACCACAGCGGGTCCAGCAGGCTCGCGCGCGCGCCGAGCTCGGTGAGCCGCGTCTCGCACCAGGCGAGGTGATCGGCCTCGGACGCGGCGGCCGCGAGCAGCATGCTGCGCGCCGCGGCGCTGCGGGCCATGAGCGCCTGGCCGTGGTAAAGCGCCTGGGCGGCGAGCTCGCCGGCATGATTGACGCGCATGAGCGCGGCGCTCTCGCGCTGCTCTGCCGCAGTGAGGGGTGAGGGGCCTGCGGGCGGGGTTCCGGGCACCGGCCGGGCGGCCCGCGCCGGCGCGAAAACCGCTCGCAGGGCACGGTCGAGGGCGGCGATTGCAGCGTCGGAGGAGCGGCCGGACACCATATTCAGGGGTTGTATTATAGGGTGTGAGGAGCCCGGCAGACGCCCCGGGGGCGGCTGCAGGGGGCCGGAAAGGGCTTATGGAGCAGTGCTTTGCATTGCGCCAAGCCCTTGAGTAAACTTGCCCGCCTTTTTTTGGGCCCGGCCGCGAGGGGGATTCCCGCGCCGGTCGCGAGCCCGTTGCCACGAGTGACCTATGAAGACCGTATTCGCCAATTCCGGCACCGTCCGCGGTGACTGGTTCGTCGTCGACGCCAGCGACAAGACGCTCGGGCGTCTCGCCTCGCAGATTGCCCATCGCCTCAAGGGCAAGCACAAGGCCGATTACAGCCCGCACGTGGACATGGGCGACCACATCGTGGTCGTCAATGCGCAGAAGATCCGTGTCACCGGGCGCAAGCTCACCGACAAGATCTACTACCACCACACCGGGCACATCGGCGGCATCAAGTCGATCGCGCTCGAGAAGCTGCTCGCCGAGCATCCCGAGCGGGCGATCGAGTTCGCGGTGAAGGGCATGCTGCCGAAGAACCCCCTGGGCAGGCGCATGTTCAAGAAGCTCCACGTGTTCGCCGGCGGCGAGCATCCGCACCAGGCGCAGCAGCCGAAGCCCCTCGAGATCCAATAGGACCCATTGCCATGCCAGCGACCTCGAATCATTACGGAACCGGCCGGCGCAAGACCGCCACGGCGCGCGTCTACCTCAAGCCCGGCAGCGGCAAGATCACGGTCAACGACCGCAGCCTCGATGAATTCTTCGGTCGCGAGACCGGTCGGATGATCGTGCGCCAGCCCCTCGATGCGGTGAAGCTGCACACCCAGTTCGACATCGCCGTCCAGGTCGACGGCGGCGGCATCACCGGCCAGGCGGGCGCGATCCGCCACGGCATCACCCGCGCGCTCATCGAATATGATGAGAGCCTGCGCAAGCCGCTGCGCGACGCGGGGTTCGTGACCCGCGATGCCCGCGAGGTGGAGCGCAAGAAGGTCGGCCGCCGCAAGGCGCGCCGCGGCCCGCAGTACTCGAAGCGCTAAGAATCGCCGGGGGGCGGCCTCGCGGCCGCCCGGCGAGATTCCCTCCTGGGGGATCGTCTAGTGGTAGGACAACGGACTCTGACTCCGTTTACCTAGGTTCGAATCCTAGTCCCCCAGCCAAATGGCAAGGCCCGTCTGAAAAGACGGGCCTTTTTCATTCCGGGTCCGGGAGAGGCGCGCACGCACGGCCCGCGGCAACGGCACTAAATCCGCCGCGCGCTGTCCACCGGAGCATCCGCCCGCAGCGCCTCGCCGGGGGGCGCCGCCGGCAACCGGCGTAAAGGAGTACTCCGCCATGGCAACCGCCGAATCGATCACTCTCCCTCCGCTTCCCTACAGCCGCGAGGCGCTCGAGCCGCTCATGTCGCGCGAGACCCTCGATTATCACTACGGCAAGCACCACAAGGCCTACGTCGACAACGTGAACCTGTTGATCCGCGGCACCGGGCAACAGGGCGCGACGCTCGAGGAGCTGGTGATGCGCGCCGAGGGCGCGCTGTTCGACAACGCCGCGCAGGCATGGAACCACGCGTTCTTCTGGAGATGCCTGTCGCCGCGCCGGCAGGCACCGGGCCGGGAGCTCGATGCCGCTTTGCGCAGCTTCGGGGGTCTCGAGGCACTCGAGAGCGAGTTCAGCCGGGCGGCGATCGCCGTCTTCGGCTCGGGCTGGGCGTGGCTCGTCAAGGACCGCTCCGGCGCCGTGCGGATCGTCACGACACCGAATGCGCACACGCCGCTGCGCGACGGCCACACGCCGCTGCTCACCTGCGACATGTGGGAGCATGCCTACTACCTCGACCACCGCAACGACCGCGGCGCCTATCTCAGGGGGTTCTGGCAGCTGCTCAACTGGGACTTCGTCGCCGGCAATCTGCGCTAGTCAGCGGGTCTCGACCCCCGCGGCGGTCCCGACGATCAGCACGTCCGCCGGCCGTGCCGCGAACAGCCCGACCGTCACGACGCCGGTGATCTGGTTGAGCTCACGCTCGAGGGCGACCGGATCCGCGATCGCGAGCCCGTGCACATCCAGGATGTGGTTGCCGTTGTCGGTGACGAACCCCTCGCGCCACAGCGGGCGGCCGCCACGGGCGGTGAGGGCGCGGGCCACCAGCGTGCGCGCCATGGGGATCACCTCGATGGGCAGCGGGAAGCGCCCCAGGGTCTGCACCAGTTTCGTATCGTCGACGATACAGACGAAGCGCCGGCTTGCTGCGGCCACGATCTTCTCGCGGGTGAGCGCGCCGCCGCCGCCCTTCACGAGGTGGCGCGCCGCGGTGGCCTCGTCGGCGCCGTCGACGTAGAGGCCGAGCTCAGCCACTTCGTTGAGGTCGCGCACTTCGATACCGATCGCGGCGAGCCTGGCACTCGAGGCCTCGGAGCTCGAGACCGCACAGCGCGGCCGGTGGGGCAGACGCGCCAGCGCCTCGATGAACAGATTCACCGTGGAGCCGGTGCCGATGCCGATGATCGAGTCGTCCGTGACCAGCGCGAGCGCCGCTTCCGCTGCGCGTCGCTTCTTTGCGTCGCCGTCCGCCGTCATGCGTTCTCCCAAAACGACTGTGCCCGCTTTGCGAGCGGGCACGGTCCTCGAATACGACTCGGCGGCCACTTGCGCGACCGCCGAGTTAAGGCCTATTTCTTCTTGCTGGCTTTCTTCTTGGCCTTCTTCTTTGCCTTCGCCATGTTGGCTCTCCAATGAGTGTGACGGGTTAGTCCGAGGTGCGAGTATACGCACGCGAATCCAAATTACAAGCGAGCGCGAGTGAAGTGTGCTAGGTGCGCGGCGCTGCGCGACTCATCGAGCGCACGGTGCGATGCGCGCGCGCAGCGCTCACTTCGATGCCGCGCGCGACTCGAGCGAGAGAATGAACTTCCAATGCGCGCTCTCCACCGGTGTGATCGAGAGGCGGTTGCCCGGACGCAGCAGCGCCAGCCCCGCGAGCTCCTTGCCGGCGTGCGCACGCAGCTCCTGCAGCGTGATGACGCGCGTCAGACGGCGCTGCAAGCGCACGTCGACCATGAACCAGCGCGGCTTCTGCGGATCGCTGTCCGGATCGTAGTGGTGGTGCCGGCGCTCGAAGGCGGTCGGGTCCGGATAGCCCTCGCGCACCACCTCCATGATCGCGACGATCCCCGGTACCTCGGTGCTCGAGTAGTACATGAAGGCCTGGTCGCCCTTCTTCATCTCATCGCGCAGCATGTTGCGCGCCTGGTAGTTGCGCACGCCGTCCCAGCCGGTGGTGCGGCGCGGCGCGGCGGCGAGCTGCTCGATCCCGAACGTGGTCGGCTCGGTCTTCATCAGCCAGTAGCGCATCGGATGAACCCCTCATCGGTGACCACCGCGTCCAGGAGCACGTCGTGCGGCGCCGCGGCGAGACGCTCGAACTGCTGAAAAGCATAGGCGAAGCCCACCAGCGGCGGCTTGTGCCACGCGTGGCGCAGCTGCCGGAAGGCGAAGGCGCGGTCGTAGAAGCCGCCCCCGGTCCCGAGCCGCAGTCCCTGCCGGTCGAAGCCGACGAGCGGCAGGAACACGAGGTCCAGCCAGCGCGCCGACAGCACGCGGCCGTCCGCGGGTTCCTCGATCCCCAGACGGTTCTCGCGCAGCGTCGCACCGAGCTCCACGAAACGCATGGCGCGCGACACGCGCCGCCGGTCGATGCACGGCAGATAGACGCGGCAGCCGCGGCTGCGGGCGAGGGCGATGAGCGGCGCGGCGTCGAGCTCGGCGGGAAGGGCGGCGTAGACCGCGATGCGCTGGCCGGCGTGCAGGTGCAGCGCGGAAGCGGCGATGCGGGCGGCACGGGCGGCGGCCGCGGCGCGCGCCGCGCGGCTGACGGCGCGGCGCCGTGCGCTGAGCTCGGCCCGCAGCGCTCTGCGGGCCGGCCCCAGGCTGGGATCAGATAGCGCCACCCGCCTGTGCCGGTACGAACCGTTGCTCTCGAACCAGAGCAACAGGTGGGACGTGCTGCAGCAGGTAAGGCTTTCCGCTCAAAGGCGGACCTGCACAGTGCTGCCGCAAGCACTGAGTCCCGAGGGTGTTTCAATTAGGGTCCGAGGTAACCCGGTCCGCTGTCGAACACCGCAGGCGACGCTGCGATGACTGTACACCAAGCGTGCGGCGTGCGCTTGAGACCTCCGTCGCATCACAGATCGAGCTGCTGTCCCTTTCCGAGGGCGCCCTCGACGCGCTCCCGCAGGGCGCGGATGCGGTGGCCGGTGCCGCTGTCGAGCCGGGTCTCGCGGTCGCGCACCTTGAGGAACTCGTGCGCGAGGTTCAGGGCGGCCATCACGGCGATGCGGTCGAGCCCGATCACCTTGCCGTTGTCGCGGATATCGCGCATGCGGTTGTTGAGGAATTCGGCCGCATCGAGCAGCGCCGCGCGCTCCTCGTAGGCGCAGGCCACCACGTATTCCTTCTCCATGATGCGCACGCTGACGCGTGCCTGGTCGGGCGGGGTCACGCGCCGTGCTCGAGGGTCTTCAGCCGTCCTATCATGGCTTCGACCCGCGTGCGCACCTGCTCGTTCTTGTGCATCAGCGAGGCGCGCTCGCCGGCCAGGGACTCGTGACGCGTCTTGAGGGCGCGGTTCTCTTCCTTGAGGTGCTCGAGCACGCCGAGCAGCTCTTCGATGCGCTTGGTGAGACGGGTGAGCTCGAGATCGAGTTGTGTTTTTGTCGTGTCGCTCATGGCACGGGACTATAGAGCCGGGCTCTTCGTGCGGTCAATCACACTCAACTATAATGCGCCGATCCCATGAATCAGCCTGAATACGCCGAAGTCGAGCAGCTGCTGAATGCGCAGCGCTCGCTCACCGATGCCGCCGAAGCGCACGGCACGCTCGCCGGCTCCCTGTGCGCGGTGGCCGATTATGCCTTCCAGGACTGGCTGCGGGAGATCCTGCCGGAGGGGCGCGCCGAGGCCGGGGCCGCCGACCTCCTGTACGGGCTCTTTACGGCGACCTCCGCGGCGCTCGAGCAGACCGACATGGAGTTCGAGCCGCTGCTGCCGAGCGACGCGCAGCCGCTCGCGACGCGCACCGCGGCGCTGGCGCTGTGGTGCCAGGGGTTCCTCTACGGCCTGGGGTCCGGCTCGATCCCGGACGCGAGCGGGCTGCCGGGGGACGTGGGGGAGATCGTGCGCGATTTCACCGAGATCACCCGCGCCGGCGTCGATGAGGAGCAGGGCGAGGACTCCAACGAGAGCGCCTACGCCGAGCTGGTCGAGTTCGTGCGCGTCGGGGTGCAGCTGCTGTTCGAGGAGCTCGCGCCGGCGCGCCATGCGCCGCTGCCGGCCGATGCGCCCCTGCATTAGGTGACCGCGCGCCCCATGGCGAGAGATGAGTTCACGCGCCGCCGCCACCAGCTGATGCGCCTCATGGGGCGCGATTCGATCGCGGTGCTGCCGGCGGCGCCCGTCCGGCACCGCAACAACGACGTCGAATACCCCTACCGCCAGGACAGCGACTTCCAGTACCTCACCGGCTTCGGCGAGCCCGAGGCCGTGGCGGTGCTGGTCCCCGGGCGTCCCCAGGCCGAGTACATCCTGTTCGTGCGCGAGCGCGATCCGGCGCGCGAGATCTGGGACGGGCGGCGTGCCGGACCCGCCGGCGCGGCGCGCGATTTCGGCGCCGACGATGCCTTCCCGGTCGGGGACATGGACGACATCCTCCCCGGCCTCCTCGAGAACCGCACGCGCGTGTATTACACGATGGGAGAGTACGCGGACTTCGACCAGCGCGTGGTCGGGTGGGTGAACGGGCTGCGCACCCAGGCGCGCAACGGCCGCCACCCGCCCCAGGAGTTCGTGGCACTCGATCACGTACTGCACGACATGCGGCTCTACAAGTCGCGGCACGAGCTCGAGCTCATGCGCACCTCGGCGCAGATCGCCGCGCGGGCGCACCTGCGGGCCATGCGCTTCTGCCGCCCCGGCGCCACCGAGTACCAGGTGATGGCGGAGCTGCTGCACGAGTTCCGTCGCCACAACGCCGATACCGCCTACCACCCGATCGTGGGCGGCGGTGCGAACAGCTGCATCCTGCACTACCGCGAGAATGACCAGCCGCTCGCCGACGGCGACGTGCTGCTGGTCGATGCGGGCTGCGAGCTCGAGTGCTACGCGTCCGACATCACCCGCACCTTCCCCGTCAACGGCCGCTTTAGCCCGGAGCAGCGCGCGGTCTACGAGATCGTGCTCGAAGCCAATCGCGCCGCCATCGCGCGCGTGCGTCCGGGGAATCACTGGAACGAGCCGCACGAGGCGGCCGTCAGGGTGATCACCCAGGGGCTGGTCAGACTCGGGCTCCTCAAGGGACGCCTGCCGGCCCTGATTCGCAGCGGTGCCTACCGGCGCTTCTTCATGCACCGTACCGGGCACTGGCTCGGCCTCGACGTACACGACGTCGGCGACTACAAGGTGGGCGATGAGTGGCGGGTGCTCGAGCCCGGCATGACGCTCACCATCGAGCCCGGCATCTATCTGCCCGCGGGCGCACGCGGCGTGCCGCGGCGCTTGCGCAACATCGGCGTGCGCATCGAGGACGACGTGCTGGTGACGAAGAGCGGTGCGGAGGTGCTCTCGGCCCGCGCACCCAAGGATCCCGATCAGATCGAGGCGGTGATGGCGCGCGGCTGAGCGCGTGAACGCCATGGCTGCGACCACCAGTCCGCTCGAAGTCGACGTCGCCATAGTCGGTGGTGGCATGGTGGGGGCGAGCCTCGCGGCGGGCCTCGCCGGCACCGGCGTGCGCATCCTTCTCATCGAGGCGGTGCCGTTCGGCACGGGCGCGCAGCCGAGCTTCGATGACCGCACCACGGCGCTCGGCAACGCCAGCCGGCGCATCTTCGAGGCGCTCGGCGTGTGGGCGGACATCGCCCCCGAGGCCGCCGCCATCCGCGCCATTCACGTCTCCGATGCCGGGCGCTTCGGCGCGGCGCACCTGAGCGCCGCCGAGCAGGGCGTCGCGGCGCTCGGCTACGTCGTTCCCAACCGCCGTATCGGTGCCGCCCTGTGGGGCCGCCTGCGCGAGCTGCCGCAGCTCGCGCTGCGCGTTCCGGGCGAGATCAGCGAGGTGGCGATCGATGCCGCCGGCGTGCGCATGACGGTTCACTGCGACGGACGCCGCGAGGCGGTCGCCGCGCGGCTGGTCGTGGCGGCCGACGGTGCACACTCGCAGATCCGCGCCGCGGCCGGCATCGCGGCCACGGTCGAGGATTACGATCAGGTCGCGGTGGTGGCGAACGTCACGAGCGATACGCCGCACGAGGGCAACGCCTACGAGCGGTTCACGCCCGCGGGTCCGCTCGCGGTGCTGCCGCTCGCCGATGGGAGGCGCGGGGTCATCTGGGCCTGCCGCAGCGCGGATGCGCCCGCGGTGCTGGCGCTCGATGAGGCCGCCTGGCTCGCGACGCTGCAGGCCCGCTTCGGCTGGCGCGCGGGCCGGTTCACGCAGGCCGGGCGGCGCGCCTCCTACCCCCTGAAGCTGTCGCGCGCGGCTGCGCCGGTCGCGACACGCACGGTGCTGATCGGCAACGCCGCCCAGGCACTGCACCCGGTCGCCGGCCAGGGCTTCAACCTGGGATTGCGCGATGCGGCGATGCTCGCCGAAGTACTGGCCAATGCCGACGGCGACCCCGGCGCGCCGGAGCTCCTGGCGCGCTTCGCCGCCTGGCGCGGCGCCGATCGCGGCGGCGTGGTGCGCTTCACCGACGGACTGGTGAAGCTCTTCGGCGATACGCGCCCCGGGGTGGGACTGCTGCGTAACCTCGGGCTGCTCGCCTTCGACCTGGCGCCGCCCGCCAAGAGTGCGCTGGCGCGCATCAGCCTGGGGTTCGGGGGCCCGAGTCCGCGGCTCGCGCGCGGGCTGCCGGTGCGTCATGCCTGAGGCGCCGCTCTACGACGTCGCGATCGTCGGCGGCGGGCCGGTCGGCGCGTGTGCCGCGGCGCTGCTCGCGCGCCCCGGCGGCGGGCCGCGGCTGCGCGTCGTGGTCCTCGAGCCGCACGTCCCGCGACTTCCGTCAGCCGGCGAACCGCCGGACGTGCGCGTGGTGGCGATCTCGCGCGCCAGCGAGCGGCTGCTGCGCGCCGCAGGCGCCTGGCCGGGGATCGAAGGCCCGCGGGTGTGCGCCTACGAGCGCATGCACGTGTGGCACGAGAGCACGGGGGTCGGGGGCGCGAGCGCGCTGGTCTTCGATGCCGCCGACGTCGGCGAGCCGAATCTCGGCTACATCCTCGAGAGCCGGCTGCTGCAGGCGGCACTGCTCGAGGCCTTCACGCAGGCCGGGGGGGAGCTCGAGGCCGCGCCGCTCGCCTCCCTCGAGGTGGGCGAGGATGCGGTGCGCATCGCGACCGCGCGCGGCGCAATCCGCGCGCGGCTCGTCATCGGCGCCGACGGGGCGCAGTCGGCGGTGCGCACCGCGGTGGGTCTGGGCGCCGAGGTGCGCGACTACCGCGAGACCGCCATCGTCGCCAGCGTCGCCACGGCGCGGCCGCATGCGCGCACGGCCTGGCAGCGTTTCATGGGCAACGGCACGCTCGCCTTCCTGCCGCTGTTCGACGGCACGAGCTCGATCGTCTGGTCCGCGGACGACGCCCTCGCCGCGCGTCTGCTCGCGGCGGACCCGGCGGCCTTCGCCGCCGAGCTCGACCGGGCCTCCGATCTCGCGCTCGGGGCGACGCGGCTGGTGAGCGAGCGCGCCGCGTTTGCGCTGCGGCGCCTAACGGCGCCCCGCTACGTCGCCCGCCGCGTGGCGCTCATCGGCGATGCTGCGCACGTGGTGCACCCGCTGGCGGGCCAGGGCGTCAACCTCGGGTTGCTCGACGCCGCGGCGCTGGCGCAGCTGGTCGCCGCGGCGGCCGCGCAGCGCGAGGACCCAGGCTCGCTCGGGGTATTGCGTGCCTACGAGCGCTGGCGCAAGAGCGAGGTGGCCCTCATGGGATCTGCGATCGACACCTTCGACCGGCTGCTTTCGCACGGCGACGGGCCGCTCGCGAGGCTGGCGCGGCGCGGACTCGGCTTCGTGAACCGCAGCCAGGAGCTGCGGCGGTTCTTCATCCGCCGCGCGCTCGGGATGACCGGAGAGCTGCCGGAGGCGGCGCGGCGCGGCGCCCCGGCCGGGCAGGCGGTACGCACGCAGGGGGAGTGACATGTCGGTGGAGCTGCTGGTGATACTCGCGGCGAGCAAGGCGCCCGACTGGGCGCTGTGGAATCAGGCGCTGTGGGACACGCGTGCGCCCGCGAGTCTCTCGCGGTCGGAGGACCTGAAGCGCTTTTCCGGGTTCCTGCCGGTCAGGGTGCGGGGACGCGCGACGGGCTTCGAGTTCCTCAACGAGTCCGGGACGGACGTCGCGGTGCGGTACCCGCTCCTCGCGCAGGTCCCGGTGGCGAACCCGGTCGTGTATTCGCTGAGCTATGGTGTACATCCGGAGGAATGCGCCGCGGTGTTCCTGTCGGCCGCGGTCCTGGTGTCGCGATTCGACGGGATCGCCTTCGACCCGCAGCAGGGTGCGATGCTCACCCTCGACCAGGTCAACGATGGCGCCCGGCAATGCCTCGGTCTCATGTCCAGGTAGGGGTCGCGTCGCATGTCCGGCACAGGCCAACCGGGGAGACAAGGCATGGTTCGCTTCACCAGGGCGGCGGCGCTGCGGTGCGCGCTTGCGGCACTGGCTTGCGCCAGTGGGATCGGTGCCGCGGACGAAAAGCCCCCCGCGCAGCCGCATACGCCTTCCGCCTGGGGATTGCTCACGGCGCACAAGGCCTGTGTGATCTTTCGCGAGTACCGCAAGACCAAGGTCGGGTTCTTCGTGGTGGTCGTTACCGCCAGGACACACAGTGAGCTGGAGGTCGTTGAGACCACCGACGGCTATGTGATGGACCCGAAGAAGTACGTGGAGGATGAAGCCACGATGGACGTGCTGCAGCATCGCGCGATCCGGGATGGCCTCCGCTACGTGAAGGTGTCGGACAAGTACACGCCCGCGGAGCTGGAGGCAGCACGGGCACTGTGCAGGCAGGAAGAGATCACGGAGTGAGTGGATGATGCGCAACCGGATCTTCGGCGCCATCGGCCTGCTGTGGGGCGGGGCGATTCTGGTCAGGGCCTGGGTGGTCGGCGTCCCCGCGGGGAACGGCGCGTACCGGGCCGGCCAGATCACGGCTCTGGCCTTCGCCGGCCTCATGGTTCTCGTCGGCGGCTACTACCTGATCAGGGGCGGCGGCCCCGGCCGCAGCCCCGGGGCCCGCGCGGCGGATGCCGCCAACGCCTCTCAGCCGGGCGGTCACTCCTACTGGTTCCCCGCCAAGAGATACGGCTGGGGTTGGGGTCCGCCGGTCACGTGGCAGGGCTGGGTGGCGGTGGCGCTCTGGGCCGCGATGGTTGTCGCGGGGCTATTCCTGCTGCGCCACAACCCCTACGGGCAGGCCGCCAACATCGCTTTCGTCGTCGTCATGGTTGGCGTTCTGACTCTCCTTTGCTACTGGAAGGGCGAGCCGCCGAAGTGGCGGTGGGGCGATCGCTCCGGGTGATGCCATGTCGCAGCCCCTCACGATGCGCCTGATGCGCTTCCCGACCGCCCGCATGCGCGACCCCGCCGTCGACGCCTGGTTCGAGGGCCGCGCTCCCGGGCTCGGCGCGCTCGCGCGGACCTGGTTTCTGCGCATGCGCGCCTGCGGCGCCGACGTGCGCGAGCTGCTGCACGACGGCCACCCGACCGCCTGTGTGGGCGATGCGGCGTTCGCATACACCAATGCCTTCACGGCGCACGTCAACGTCGGCTTCTTCCAGGGCGCCTCGCTCGCGGACCCGGCGGGATTGCTCGAAGGCGACGGCAAGGCCATGCGCCACGTGAAGCTGCGGCCCGGCGTGCCCGTGGATGCCGCGGCGCTCGAGGCGCTCATCACCGCGGCCTATCGCGACATCCGCCGACGCCTCGAGCAGGGCGCCTCCTGAGCCCTGGTGGCGGGAAACCCGCCGGGACGCGGCGCCCGTGGATACAATCCCCCGAGTCACGCTGCCCGGCAGCATCTGAGCGGAGGACGATCATGCGGAACGCGGGCTTCACGGTGGTCGGGGATCGTCCGCACGAGTGGGTGCGGTAAGCTTCGCGCGCATGCGGCTCACCCGGGACAATCCGGCGCTGCTGCGCTGGCGGTGGTGGTTCGCGGCGCTCGTCGCCGCGGAGGCGGGTTGGTTCGCGCTGCTGTGGCAGCGGATCACGGCGACCTTCGCCAATATCACGGTCCTGGCACTCCTGCCGCTGACCGTCGTCGGTTACGTGTACCTGATGGTGGCGGTGTCGGCGTTCCTCTCGGACCTGCGCTGGGATTACCGCTTCCGCCAGGTGATCGTGCTCATCCTCGGCCTGAGCGTCGGGTGCTTCGTGTTCGCGCTCCTGTGGCTCGCCAAGGTGCACTTCGAGCCCGAGGCCGCGATGGGCGCGGGCCTGCCCTGAGGCGCGGCCGGCGGCGCCGCGGCGCCGCTTCAGGCGAGCGGGATCAGGTCCACCTTCGCCGCGCACACGAAGTCGTTCTCCGACAGCCCGCGCACGGCGTGCGTCGTGAAGCGCACGCGGCAGTAGTTGTAGCCGACCTCGAGGTCCGGATGGTGATCCTCGATGTTGGCGATGTGCGCGAGCGCATTGACGAAGCTCATGGTGCGATAGAAATCGCGGAAGGCGAAGTCGCGGCGGATGGCCCGCGCCTCCTCGGTCAGCGTCCAGGCGCCCGAGACCTGGGTGAGGAATTGCGCGGCCTGCGCGGGCGTCAACGGCGGGATGCCGCCCTCGCAGGGCTTGCAGCGGCGCTCGGCCAGGGCTTCGCTCATGCACCACCTCCGGGTGTGAGGCGCGGATAGCTGCGCGCCACGTAGCGCTCGACGATCTCCTGGAACTCTGCGGCGATGCGCTCGCCCTTGAGCGTCACGGTCTTCTCGCCATCCTCGTACACCGGCGCCACCGGCCGCTCGCCGGTGCCGGGCAGGCTGATGCCGAGATTGGCGTGCTTGCTCTCGCCGGGCCCGTTGACCACGCAGCCCATGACCGCCACCGTCATCGCCTCGACGCCGGCGTACTCGCGCCGCCACTGCGGCATGCGGGCGCGGATGTGCGACTGGATCTGCTGGGCGAGCTCCTGGAAGAAGGTGCTGGTGGTGCGCCCGCAGCCCGGACAGGCGATCACGAGCGGCGTGAAGGCGCGCAGCCCCATGGTCTGCAGGATCTCCTGCGCGACGACGACCTCCTGCGTGCGATCGCCGCCCGGCTCGGGCGTGAGCGAGGCGCGGATGGTGTCGCCGATCCCTTCCTGCAGCAGCACCGCCATGCCGGCGGTCGAGGCCACGATGCCCTTGGAGCCCATGCCGGCCTCGGTGAGCCCGAGATGCAGCGGGTAGTCGCAGCGGGCCGCCAGATCGCGGTAGATGGCGATGAGGTCCTGCACGCCGCTCACCTTGGCCGAGAGGATGATGCGGTCGTGGGGGAGCCCGAGCTCCTCGGCGCGCTGCGCGGAGCTCAGGGCCGAGAGCACCACGGCGCCGCGCATCACGGCCTGCGCATCGAGCGGCTGCGGCAGGGCGGAGTTCTCGTCCATGAGACGCGTCAGGAGGTCGGAGTCGAGGCTGCCCCAGTTGACGCCGATGCGCACCGGCTTGCCGTAACGGCATGCCAGCTCGATCATCTCGGCGAACTGCGGATCGCGCTTGGCGCCGCGGCCGACGTTGCCCGGATTGATGCGGTATTTGGCGAGCGCCTGCGCGCAGTCGGGATGTTCGCGCAGCAGCTTGTGCCCGTTGAAGTGAAAGTCGCCGATGAGCGGCACCGTGACGCCGGCGCGGTCGAGCCACGCGCGGATCGGGGCGACCGCGGCCGCCGCCTCGCTGGTGTTCACGGTGACGCGCACCAGCTCCGAGCCCGCGCGCGCGAGCGCCATGACCTGGCGCGCCGTGCCCTCGACGTCGGCGGTGTCGGTATTGGTCATCGACTGCACGACGATCGGGGCACCGCCGCCGACGCGGACCGGGCCGATGGATACCTGGGCTGTCGTGCGGCGCGCGCGGCTCATGCGAGGCGAATTCTACCGTTGCCGCCGGCGGCGTGGGCGCCGCTGCGCCGGGCTGGTATGATCGCGCGGCCCGAAACGGTCTGTCCGGAGAGAGTCCGGCTGGCGAGCCGGAACGCCGAAGGCGCAATTTCCGCCCGGAAACGCTCAGGCACATGAACGGCAGACGGCGCACGCGGTCTTAAGGCGCGGCGCGGGGCTTCTGGAGAGCGGTGGATGCAGACATCCACCCACCGAAGGGGAGCGGCGGGCCTTACCGCCTGATCTCTCAGGTCACAGGGACAGAAGGGCGGCGGACGCCTCGCTACACGAGGCGTGTGCCGGCTGTTGTGTTCGCTGGAGGCCCGGGTTTGGGACGCAAGACTCCGCTGTTCGCACTGCACCAGGAGCTGGGAGCCCGGATCGTCGACTTCGGCGGCTGGGACATGCCCGTGCACTACGGCTCGCAGATCGCCGAGCACCATGCGGTGCGCCGCGCCGCGGGCGTGTTCGACGTCTCGCACATGTGCGTCGTCGACCTCAAGGGTCCGCGGGTGCGCGCCTTCCTCGCCGCGCTCCTCGCCAACGACGTCGGCCGGCTGAAGATCCCCGGCAAGGCGCTCTATTCCTGCCTGCTGAACGAGCGCGGCGGGGTCATCGACGACCTCATCGTGTATTTTCTCACCGAGAGCTTCTTCCGGGCGGTGGTGAACGCCGGCACGCGCGACAAGGATCTCGCCTGGATCCGCCGCCACGCGGCCGAATACGGCGTCGAGGTCACCGAGCGCACCGATCTCGCCATGCTCGCGATCCAGGGGCCCGAGGCGCGCAGCCGGGCGGCGCAGCTGCTGCCCGCACCGGACCGCGAGGCGGCGCTCGGGCTGCCCGTGTTCGTCGGGCGCGAGCTCGGCGGCTGGTTCGTGGCGCGCACCGGCTACACCGGCGAGGACGGCTTCGAGATCATGATGCCGGCCTCCGCCGCGGTGCCGGCGTGGCGGCGCCTCAATGAGCTCGGGGTGGCATCCTGCGGTCTCGGCGCACGCGACACGCTGCGCCTGGAGGCCGGCATGAACCTCTACGGCCACGAGATGGACGAGAGCACCGACCCGCTCGAGTCGGGCCTCGCCTGGACGGTGGCGCTCGAGCCGCCGGGACGGGCATTCATCGGACGCGCGGCGCTCGAGGCGATCCGCGCCGCCGGCGGCCCGCGAGCCAAGCTCGTCGGACTGCTGCTCGAGGACCGCGGCGTGCTGCGCAGCCACCAGAAGGTGCTCGTCGCGGGCGTCGGCGAGGGCGAGATCACGAGCGGCACCTTCTCCCCGACACTCGAGCGCTCGATCGCCTTCGCGCGGGTGCCGGCGGCGAGCGGCACGCGGGTGCAGGTGGACATCCGCGGCAAGCTGCTCAACGCGGCGGTGGTCAAGCCGCCGTTCGTGCGCTTCGGGAAATCCCTGGTGACCTGAAAACAAAACTGAGGACGGATTCATGAGCAACGTTCCGGCGGACCTTCAATACACCAAGTCGCACGAGTGGGTGCGTACGCTCGCCGACGGCAGCGTCGAGATCGGCATCACCGACCACGCGCAGCACGCGCTCGGGGATCTGGTGTTCGTCGAAGTGCCGGAGGCGGGGCGCGCCGTGAAGGCCGAGGAGGCCTGCGCGGTGGTGGAATCCGTCAAGGCCGCCTCCGACGTCTATGCGCCGCTCGCCGGCGAGATCACCGCCGGCAACCCGAAGCTCGCGGACGCGCCGGAGACGGTGAACACCGATCCCTACGGCGAGGGCTGGCTGATGCGCATCAGGCCCGCGGCCGGGGCGGTGGCCGCGGCGGGACTGATCTCGGCGGCCGACTACCGGCAGGTGCTCGAGGCGGAGGGCGGCTGAATGGCCTTCATTCCCCACACCGAGGCGGACACCGCGGCCATGCTCGCGGCCATCGGCGCGCGCGGCATCGAGGATCTGTTCGCGGAGATTCCGCAGAGCCTGCGCATCCAGTCGCTCGCGGGCATTCCCGAGGCGCTGAACGAGATGCAGATCGGCCGGCTGATGAGCGAGCGCGCCGCCGCGGACGGCATGCCGCTCAGCTTCCTCGGTGCCGGGGCCTACGAGCACCACATCCCGGCGGCGGTCTGGGCCATCACCACGCGCGGCGAGTTCTACAGCGCCTACACGCCCTACCAGGCCGAAGCGAGCCAGGGGACGCTGCAGATGATCTACGAGTTCCAGACGATGATCGCGCGCCTCACCGGCATGGAGGTCGCCAACGCTTCGATGTACGACGGCGCCTCGGCCACCGCCGAGGCGGCGCTCATGGCGGTGCGCGCCAACCGCAAGTCGAAGTCGGCGCGCATCCTCGTGCCGACGACGCTCCATCCCTCTTACCGCCGGGTGTGCGTCGCGATGGCGAGCGGCCAGGGACTGAAGTTCGAGGAGCTGCCCTATTGCACGGCCGAAGGCGTGACGCTGCCGGCCTCGCTCGGCAGGCATGACGGCACGGATGCGACGGCACTGCTCATCCAGCAGCCGAACTTCTTCGGGCGGCTGGAGGACGTCGATGCGCTCACCGACTGGGCGCATGAGCGCGGGATCCTCGTGATCGCGGTCGTGAACCCGACCTCGCTCGCGCTGCTCAAGCCCCCCGGAAAGTGGGGCAAGCGCGGCGTCGATATCGCCGTCGGCGAGGGCCAGCCGCTCGGCGTGCCGCTGTCCTCGGGCGGCCCGTATTTCGGCTTCATGACCGCCCGCATGGAGCACGTGCGGCAGATGCCGGGCCGCATCGTCGGCCGCACGCTCGATGCCGCCGGGCGCGAGGGTTTCACGCTCACGCTGCAGGCGCGCGAGCAGCACATCCGCCGCGCCAAGGCGACCTCCAACATCTGCACCAACCAGGGTCTGCTGATGACGGCGGCCACCATCTATCTCTCCCTCATGGGAGCCGAAGGCCTCAGGCGCACCGCCGCCGTCGCCCACGCCCGCACGCGCGAGCTGGTCGCCGCGCTGACGCGCCTCCCCGGCGTACGCCAGGCCTTCGCGGGTGCGAGCTTCCACGAGACGGTACTGCTGCTCGATCGTCCCGTGGCGCCGGTGCTCAAGGCGCTCGGCAGCCGCGGCATCCTCGGCGGGCTCGATCTCGCGCCCTGGTACCCCGAGCTCGGACCCGCACTCCTCGTGTGCGCCACCGAGACCAAGACCGCCGCCGATCTCGAACGCTACCGGGCCGCGCTCGCCGAGACGCTGCAGGCGGCGCGCGCCGCCTGAAGGAATCCACACCATGCCGAGCCCCGAGAAAGTGATCTTCGAGTACTCGCATCCCGGCCGCGGCGCGAGCGATCAGTGGCCGCAGGATCCGGGCGCCGCGGCGATCGCCGATCTCCCGGCGCAACTGCGCCGCGAGAGCCCGCCGCAGCTCCCCGAGGTGGGCGAGCTCGAGGCGGTGCGCCACTTCACCCGCCTGTCGCAGCTGAACTTCTCCATCGACACGCACTTCTACCCGCTCGGCTCGTGCACGATGAAGTACAACCCCAAGGCCTGCAACCAGTACGCCATGCTGCCGCCGTTCCTGGCGCGCCATCCGCTCGCGCCCGAGTCCCACGGCCAGGGGTTCCTCGCCTGCATGTACGAGCTGCAGGAGATGCTGAAGGAAGTGACCGGCATGCAGGGCGTGGCGCTCTCGCCCATGGCAGGGGCGCACGGCGAGTTCGCCGGCGTCGCCATGATCCGCGCTTACCACCGCGCCCGCGGCGACCTCGCGCGCAACGAGATCATCGTGCCCGAGGCCGCGCACGGCACCAATCCCGCGACCGCGACCATGTGCGGCTGCGTGGTGCGTGAGATTCCGGTCAACCCCGCAGGCGACGTCGATCTCGAGGCGCTCAAGGCCGCGGTCGGCCCCAACACCGCCGGCATCATGCTCACCAACCCGTCCACGCTCGGCGTGTTCGAGCGCGGCATCGAGGCGGTGGCGCGCGTGGTGCACGACGCCGGCGGGCTGCTCTACTACGACGGCGCGAACCTCAACGCGATCCTCGGCAAGGTGCGCCCGGGCGACATGGGCTTCGACGTGATGCACATGAACCTGCACAAGACCTTCTCGACGCCCCACGGCGGCGGCGGGCCGGGCGCGGGTGCGGTGGGCGTGGCAGCGCGCCTGCTGCCGTTCCTGCCGATCCCGATCGTCGGCAGGGAAGGCGAGCGCTACCGCTGGCTCGCCGAAGCCGATCTGCCGCAGTCGATCGGACGGCTCTCGGCCTTCATGGGCAACGCCGGGGTGCTGCTGCGCGCCTATATCTACATGCGGCTGCTCGGGCGCGACGGCATGCGCGCGGTGGGCGAGTACGCCACGCTCAACGCCAACTACCTGTTGCAGCGGCTGCGCGATGCGGGCTTCGATGCCGCTTATCCGCAGCGCCGCGCCAGCCACGAGTTCATCATCACCATGAAGCGCCAGGCACGCGAGCTCGGCGTCACGGCGATGGATTTCGCCAAGCGGCTGCTCGATCTCGGCTTCCACGCCCCGACGACCTATTTCCCGCTGCTGGTGCCGGAGTGCCTGCTGATCGAGCCCACCGAGACCGAGAGCAAGGATGTGCTCGATGCCTTTGTGGCGGCCATGTCACAGATTCAGAAGGAGGCCGAGCAGGAACCCGAGCGCGTGAGCGGCGCACCGCATACCATGCCGGTTCGCCGGCTCGACGACGTGCGGGCGGCCCGCCACCTGGACCTCACATGGACGCCAACGACGCAGCATTAGACCGGTACAAGCCCCGCGGCGTGACCCGGGTGCTGCGCGCCTGCGGCGCGAGCGTGCGCGGTCTCACCGGCGCCTTCCGCGACGAGGCGGCGTTTCGCCAGGAGCTCGCGCTCGCGGTGGTACTGATCCCGCTCGCGCTGTGGCTCGGCCGCAGCGGCATCGAGCGCGCGCTGCTCATCGCCCCGGTGCTGCTCACGCTCATCGTCGAGCTCGTCAACAGCGCCATCGAGGCGACCGTGGACCGCATCGGCTTCGAGCGCCACGCGCTCGCCGGGCTCGCCAAGGACATCGGCTCCGCCGCGGTACTGATGTCGTTCGTGCTGCTCACCGCGGTGTGGCTGCTGGTTCTGTTCGGACGCTGAGGAAACCCGCGCTTGGCTCCCGTGCGCTTGACGCTGTTGGCCGTCTTCCTCGGCGGCGCCGCCCTGTGCGCGGCCTCCGAGCCGGCGCCGGTGCCCGCCGCCGCGCCCCCCGCGCCCGCCGCCCCGCGCCCGGAGCCGGGGCCGCCGCACGCGGACGCGGCGGCGCCGCAGATCGCGCAGCAGGCCGCCGCGGTCGAGGCCAACCCCGACTGGGCCGTGACGCTCGAGCGCATCGCCGGCAGCGTCGTCTCGATCGACATCGACCTGGTGCGCGCCTTCGACACCGAGTGGAACGCCACCGCGCAGGCCACCGGCTTCGTGGTCGACGCCGAGCGTGGCCTGATCCTCACCAACCGCCACGTGGTGACGCCCGGGCCGGTGACCGCGGAGGCGACCTTCCTCAACCGCGAGGAGGTGCAGCTCTATCCCGTCTACCGCGATCCGGTGCACGACTTCGGCTTCTACCGCTACGATCCGAAGAAGCTGCGCTTCATCAAGCCTAAGGCGCTGCCGCTCTACCCCGAGGGCGCACAGATCGGGCGCGAGATCCGCGTCGTCGGCAACAACGCCGGCGAGCAGCTCTCGATCCTCGCCGGCACGCTGGCGCGCCTCGACCGCGATGCGCCCGACTACGGCGTCGCCAAGTACAACGACTTCAACACCTTCTACCTGCAGGCGGCCTCCGGGACCTCGGGCGGCTCCTCGGGCTCCCCGGTGATCGACATCCGCGGCCGCGTGGTGGGACTCAATGCCGGCGGGGCGAGCGGGGCGGCATCGAGCTTCTACCTGCCCCTCGGGCGGGTGCGGCGCGCGCTCAACCTCATCCAGCAGGGCAAGCCCGTGCCGCGCGGCACGCTGTACGCCGTCTTCAACTACACGCCTTACGA
The DNA here is from genome assembly GCA_035523985.1 of Steroidobacteraceae bacterium. Lineage (GTDB taxonomy): Bacteria > Pseudomonadota > Gammaproteobacteria > Steroidobacterales > Steroidobacteraceae > 13-2-20CM-66-19. The sequence goes on from DATKPR010000023.1 coordinate 43,721, forward strand.
CGAGCTCGACCGCCTCGGGCTCGATGCGCGCACCGAGTCCGACGTGCGCCGCACCTTCCCGCGCTACACCGGCATGCTGGTGGTCACCGAGGTGCTGCCGGGCTCGCCGAGCGAGAACGTGCTGCAGCCGGGCGACATCCTGGTGCGCGTCAACGGCCACTACGTGACGCAGTTCGAGCCGCTCGAGGAAGTGCTCGACGACTCGGTGGGGCAGAAGGTCGAGGTCGAGCTCGAGCGCGGCGGCAAGCCGCTGTCGGCGCAACTGCCGGTCGGGGACCTGACCGCGATCACCCCGAGCGCTTACGCCGAGTTCGGCGACGCCGTCGTCAACACCATGTCCTATCAGCTGGCGCGCGCCTACAACGTGCCGACCCGCGGCGTCTATGTCGCCAATCCCGGCTACGTGTTCGCCGCCGCGGCGATCCCGCGCGGCGCGGTGATCCTCGCCCTGAACGGCCACAAGGTCGACACGCTCGCCGACTTCGAGGCCGGCATCGCGCAGCTCGGCGACGGCGACCACGCCACGGTGCGCTACCTCACCATCGACGACCCCAACGGCAGCCAGCTGCGCGCCATCCGCATGGACCGCCTGTGGTTCCCGGCGCACCACTGCGACCGCGACGACGTGCGGGGACTGTGGGACTGCAGGGATCTCGCGCCGGGTCCGCGACCTAAGCCCCCCGAGGTGAGCTCCACCGTCTTCCCGCGCTTCAGCGACCCGCGGGAGACGCAGCTCGCGCCCTCGCTCGTGATGGTCACCTTCGACATGCCGTACTCGGTGTCGGGCATCACCGAGCGCAACTACCACGGCACCGGCATCGTGGTGGACGCCGCGCGCGGCCTCGTGGTGGTGGACCGCAACACCGTGCCGGTGGCGCTCGGCGACGTCACCATCACCTTCGCCGGCACGGTGCAGGTGCCGGGGCGCGTGGTCTATATCCACCCGCTGCACAACTTCGCCATGGTTGCTTACGATCCGAAGCTCATCGGCACGACGCCGGTGCGCAGCGCCAAGCTCGTCCCGCGCCAGCTCGCCGCCGGCGAGCCGGTGTGGGTGGTGGGCCTCGCCGGCGACAGCCAGATGCGCTCGCGCAGCACCGAGATCGCCAGCATCGAGCCGCTCGAGCTGCCGCTGTCGCGCACCATGCGCTTCCGCGACAGCAACCTCGAGATCGTGCAGCTGGTCAACCCGCCGGCCGATTTCGACGGCGTGCTCTGCGACAAGGACGGCAACGTGCTCGGCACCTGGTCGAGCTTTGCCTACGAGAACGGGCGCGAGCTCGCCCAGGACAACCGCGGCGTGCCGATCGAGCTGGTCGCCGACATGGTCGACCGGGTGCGCACCGGGCGGGCGCTGCACTCGCTCGAAGCCGAGTTCGCCGCGCTGCCGCTCGCGGGCGCGCGCGAGCTCGGTCTGCCGGCGGACTGGACCGGGCGCCTCGCGCAGCACACGCCGACGCGCCGCCAGGTGCTCTCGGTGGTGCGTCTGGTCGGCGGCTCCCCGGCCGCGCGTCTGCTGCAGCAGGGCGACCTGCTGCTCGCGATCGACGGCAAGGTGGTGACGCGCTTCCGCGAGGTGGAGCAGGCCGCCGCCGACAAGGACCTGGTGCACGTCAGCGTGTGGCGCGGCCAGGGCGAGCAGACCCTCGAGGTGCCGACCGCCGAGCTGCCCGGCAGCGATGTCGAGCGCGTGGTCGAGTGGGCCGGCGCGACGCTGCAGGCCCCGCACCGGGCGATGAGCGCGCAGCGCGGCATCGCGCCGCGCGGGGTGTACGTCGCCTACTTCGCCTACGGCTCGCCGGCGACGCGCTACGGACTGTTCCCGGGACGGCGCATCGTCGAGGTCGACGGCGCCCCGACTCCCGATCTCGACACCTTCCTCAAGGCCGTCACCGGCCGTCCCGACCGCTCCTCCGTGCGCCTGAAGACCATCACCTGGAACAACGCGCCGGAAGTGATCACGTTGAAGCTCGATACGCACTACTGGCCCGCATACGAGCTCGCGCACACGCCGGGCGGCTGGACGCGCACCGCGCAAGAGTAACTCCCGAAATCCTGCGCGGCGCGCCCCGGTCCGGTTGATGCTTTGCTGCAACAGCCGGTGCGCGCGGTACGCGGCTTGCTAGAATTCCTCTCATCCCTATGGTCCGAGTCGTCAGAGCCACTCAGGTTGAGATCGAGACTGCCGTGCAGGCGTTGCGCGACGGTGAGCTCGTGGCGTTCCCGACCGAGACCGTCTACGGGCTCGGCGCCAACGCACAGAACCCGGCGGCGGTGCGGCGCATCTTCGAGGCCAAGGGACGGCCGGCGAACCACCCGGTGATCGTGCACCTCGACAGCCCGAAGTACCTGCATCGCTGGGTGCGCACGGTGCCCGATGCCGCCATGCGGCTCGCCGAGACCTTCTGGCCGGGCGCGCTCACGCTGGTGCTGCCGCGCGCCGCGCACGTGCACGACGTCGTCACCGGCGGCCAGGACACGATCGCGATCCGCGTGCCGGCGCATCCCATGGCGCAGCAGCTGCTCACCGCCTTCGGCGGCGGCATCGCCGCGCCTTCCGCCAACCGCTACGGGCGGCTCTCGCCGACGCGCGCCGAGCACGTGCGCGAGGAGCTCGGCGATGCGGTGCGCCTGGTGCTCGACGGCGGTGAATGCCAGATCGGGCTCGAGTCCACGATCGTCGCGTTCGAGGGCCCGAGCGCGCGGCTGCTGCGGCCGGGCAGCGTCACGGCGGCGCAGATCCGCGCCGTGGTGGGCGAGCTCGCCGTCGGCGCGTCGCAGGAATCCCCGCGCGTGCCGGGCGGCACGCCGAGCCACTACGCCCCGGTCACGCCCATGACCATCGTGCCCGCCGGCGAGATCGACGCGCAGGCCGATGCCGCCTCCGGCGGCGGCAAGCGCATCGCCGTGCTGGCGCAGCGCCTGCCGCTGCGCTCGCACAAGTACGTCACCTGGATCAACGCCGGCCGCCGGCCCGAGAGCTACGGACACGACCTTTACAACAACCTGCGCACGCTCGACCGTGCCGGCTGCCAGCGCATCCTGGTGCAGGAGGTGCCGGAGGGCGAGCGCTGGGATGCGATCCGCGACCGGCTGCTGCGCGCGGCGACCAGCGTCGCGCAGAGCGACGACGGCACCGGCGCCGTGGCCGTGCTGCCCTGAAGAAACCGCCCCCGGTGCCGCGCGCGCGATTCATCGACCCGTTTCAGCCCACGCACGTGCGCCGCCTGGTGCGCGAGTTCGGCTCCCCGCTGCTGATCCTCGACTGCGAGCGGGTGCGCGTGCAGTTCCGCAAGCTGAAGAAGGCGCTGCCGCGCGTCGATCTGCACTATGCGCTCAAGCCCCTGCCGCATCCGGCGGTGGTGCGCACCGTGATCGCGGAGGGCGGCTTCCTCGACCTCGCCACCACCGGCGAGGTGCAGCTGGTCGAGAAGCTCGGCGTCGCGCCCGGGCGCTGCATCCATACCCACCCGATCAAGCGGCCCGCCGACATCGAGAACGCGCTCGCCTTCGGCGTGCGCATTTTCGTCGCCGACAACCCCGACGAGATCGCCAAGTTCGCCGCCCACCGCGAGTCCGCGCAGCTGCTGCTGCGCGTCTCGTTCCGCTCGCCGGGCGCGGTCTGCGACCTGTCGCGCAAGTTCGGCTGCGATCCTGAAAGCGCGCTCGAGCTGGCGCGCGTCGCGGCCCGGCTCGGCATCGCGGTGCGGGGATTGTCGTTCCACGCGGGCTCGCAAACCCCCGACGCCGGCAAGCACGTCGAGGCGCTCGAGGCCTGTGCCAGGCTCATGGCGGCGGCGCGCCGCGAGAGACTCGGGATCTTCGACACGCTCGACATCGGCGGCGGCTTTCCGATCGACTACGGACAACCGGTGCAGGAGATCGGACGCTTCTGCGCGCCGCTGCGCGCCGCGCTGGCACGGCTGCCGCGGCGCATACGGGTGATCGCCGAGCCGGGGCGTTACATCGTGGGTCCCGCGGCCATCGGCGTCGCCTCGGTCATGGGGCGCGCGCAGCGCGAGGGCCACTGGTGGTATTACCTCGACGACGGGCTGTACGGTTCCTACAGCGGCCAGCTCTACGACCACGCGCGCTACCCGGTCGAGCCGCTGCGCGACAGCGGCGAGCGGCTGCCGGCGGTGCTCGCCGGGCCCACCTGCGACAGCATCGACGTGATCGCCGAGAACCTCATGCTGCCGCAGCTCAAGGCGGGCGATCTGATCGTCGGGCGCGCGATGGGCGCCTACACGCGCGCCAGCGCCACGGATTTCAATTTCTTTCCGCGCGCCACGGTGGTGGCCGTCAACACCCGTCCCGGCGACGGCGGCACGGTCGACCCGCTGGCGCTGTGAGTCCCGCGATCCGCAACGTGGTGTTCGACATCGGCTGGGTATTCGTGCGCCTCAAGTACCAGCCGCTGCTCGAGCTGCTGCGCGCCCGCGGCGTCGAGACGCCGGACCTGCACACCGCGCTCGCGGCCGCGGCGCTCGAGGAGCACGAGTCCGGCCGGCTGCACGGGGGCGGATTGCTCGAGCGCATCGCGGCGCTCGCCCGCGAGCCGATCGGCGTCGAGGAGCTGCAGGCGCACTGGACCGGCATGTTCGAGCTCGAGCCCGTGATGGTCGAGCTCGCGCACCGCCTGAGCGAGGCGTACCGCGTTTATCTCCTCTCCAACATCGGCGACCTGCACTGGGTGCACCTCGCACGCGAGTACGGCCTGCACCGCATCGGCCACGGCGCACTGCCGTCCTATCTCGCCGGGGTGATGAAGCCGCACGCCGGCATCTACGCCGAAGCCGAGCGGCGCTTCGCGCTCGAGCCGGCCGCGACGGTGTTCATCGACGACCGCGCCGACAATATCGAGGCGGCGCGCGCGCGTGGCTGGCACGGCATCGTGCACGGCGGCTACGAGAGCACCGTGGGGGCGCTGCGCGGCCTCGGCGTCGAGTGCTGAAGGAGTCCATCCTTGAGACCGGTCCTGTCGGCCACGCTGCTCCTCATGGGGTCGAACGTCTTCATGACCTTCGCCTGGTACGCGCACCTGAGGAATCTTGCGGAGCGGCCCTGGTACCTGGCGGCGCTCGTCAGCTGGGGCATCGCCTTCTTCGAGTACCTGCTGCAGGTACCCGGCAACCGCATCGGCTACACCGCGCTCTCACTCCCGCAGCTGAAGATCCTGCAGGAAGTGATCACGCTCACGGTGTTCGTCCCGTTCGCGGTGTTCTACATGGGTAAGCCGCTCAAGCTCGATTATCTGTGGGCCGCGCTCTGCATACTCGGCGCGGTCTACTTCGTATTCCGCGCGCCGGCCGCCTCATGAAGAGCGAGAGCGCCAGCGAGCCGGTCACCGCGATCCACGAGCTCGTGAGCGCGGCGCGCGAGGGCCGCTGCGCGCGGGTGATCGCGCGGCTCTATTCGGGATGGGCGGTGTTCGGCGAGCGGCAGTTCGTGCGCGGCTATGCGCTCTTGCTGCCGGACCCGGTGGTGCCGACCCTGAACGCGCTCGGCGTCGAGGGCCGCAGCGCCTTCCTCACCGACATGACGCGCCTGGGCGATGCGCTCCTCAAGGTGACCGGCGCCGTGCGCATCAACTACGCGATGTTCGGCAACGAGGAGCCGGCGCTGCACGCGCACGTCATCCCGCGGTTTGCCGACGAGCCCGGGGCACTGCGTACCCGCCACCCGTGGGCCTACGACTGGACGGCGGCACCGCTCTTCGAGCGCGCCTCCGCGGCGGACCTCGCCGACGCGCTGCTGCGCGAGCTCGAGCGGCTCGGGGTGGCGAAGCCGATGCGCTTTGCGCCCGGGGCCAACGCCCCGGGCGCCTGAGGCGCGGCCGCCTACTTCGGGGCCGGCATGCTGGCCGGCGGCGGCGAGTTCGGCGTGTCGGGCGGGTTCACCGGCGGCTTGCCGGTCGCCTTCGACGGGTTGGCCGAGGCGGGCGGTGCGGCGGGAGCGGCCGCCGGCTTCACGCTGAGCAGCTCCACGTCGAAGATCAGCGCCGAGCCCGGCGGGATCGGCGGGCGCGAGCGCAGGTCGTAGGCGAGCTGCGGCGGAATGAAGAGCTTCCACTTGGAGCCCGGCTTCATGAGCTGCAGCGCCTCGGTCCAGCCGGGGATCACGCGGTCGACCTCGAAGGTCGCGGGCTGGCCGCGCTTGTAGGAGCTGTCGAACTCGGTGCCATCGAGCAGCGTGCCGCGGTAGTTGACGGTCACGGAGTCGTTCGGCTTGGGCGAGTCGCCGCTGCCGGCCCTGACCTCCTGGTACTGCAGCCCGGTCTTGGTCGTCACGATGCCGGGCTTCTTGCCGTTCTCGGCGAGGAACCTGGCGGCGGCGCGGTGGTTGGCCTCACCCGCGGAAGTCGCGAGCTGGCGGATGTTCTCGCGGTCCTGGTCGCCGACCGTCACCTTGCCGCTCATGGCATCGCGTATGCCCTGGGCGATCTTCGCCGAGTTGATCGCGCCCGGCGTCACGCCGGTGTTGCGCAGCTGTTCGCCCCACATCAAGCCGAGGCTGTAGCTCTCGGCGCTCCTGGAGTCGGGCGCGGCGGCCTGACCCTTTGCGGCGGGCTTCCTGGCCGGCGTCGCGGCCGCGGGGGCGGCGGCGGATCCGGAGGCCGGCGGCTGCTGCCCCTCGGCCGTCAGTGCGGCGCAGAGTGCGCCGGCGGCCACTGCGCTGAGGAGTAGGGGAATACGGCCGCGGCGTTGCGCTCGCAATGTCATGGGGAATCCTTCGGGTTTTGACTGCGGGGCGAGAGTTTCGCCGATCCCGCACGGCCGTGCCAGCGACTCGCCGCTGCGCTACCTCGCCAGGCGGAACTGCCCGCCTTTTTCGAGCGCCCGCTGGTACGCCGGGCGGGCGTGGATGCGCTCGAGGAAGGCGGCGGTCCTCGGCCCGAGCGTCAGGCCGCCGCGGGCCGCGGCCGCCTCGAGCGGAAAGCTCATCTGCACGTCCGCCGCCGTGAATTCATCCCCGGCGAACCAGGCGGATTTGCCGAGCTCGCCTTCCCAGAACCCGGCGTGGGTCGCGATCTGCGGATCGATGAAGGACTGCTGCGCGCGGCGGGCGATCGCACGTGCCAGAGGGCGGATGAGTGCCGGCGCGCCGCGCGGCAGCCGCATGAACACCAGCTTCATGAGCAGCGGCGGCATCGCCGAGCCTTCCGCGTAGTGCAGCCAGTAGGTGTAGCGCAGCCGCTCGGGCGTGCCGGCGGCCGGCCGCAGGCGGCCGTTGCCGTAGGCGTCGAGCAGATACTCGAGGATCGCGCCGGACTCGGCGAGCGTGTGCGCGCCGTCGGTCACCACCGGCGACTTGCCGAGCGGGTGCACGCGCGCGAGCTGCGGCGGCGCGAGCAGCGTCGCCGGGTCGCGCTGGTATTTCTCGATCCGGTACTCGCAGCCGAACTCCTCGAGGAGCCATAGGACGCGCTGCGAGCGCGAGTTGTTGAGGTGGTGGACGGTGATCATGGCGGTTACGGTGCCAAATGCCGGAAGTTTCTACAATGTGTCGCATGGACACAGTCACCGTGGACCGCCAGTTCGCCGACCCCCGGCTCGCCGCGCTCTACGACCGGCTGCACCCGCTGTCGCCGGCGATCCGCGATTTCTACCTGCCGCTGATGCTCGCGGCGCCGGCGGTGCTCGACGTCGGTTGCGGCACCGGTGCGCTCCTCAAGGCGGCGCGCGCCGCCGGTCACCGCGGACGGCTGTGCGGGGTGGATCCCGCCGCGGCGATGCTCGCCGTGGCGCGCGGGCGCGCGGACATCGAGTGGACTGAGGGCGATGCGGCCTCGATGCGCTTCGAGCGCGAGTTCGATCTCGCCGTCATGAGCGGACATGTATTCCAGGCGCTGCGGACCGATGCGGCGATCGGGGCGGCGCTCGCCGCGTTGCGCCGCGCGCTCCGGCCCACGGGGCGCCTGGTCTTCGATACGCGCAATCCGGGCGCGCGTGCCTGGGAGCGGTGGACGCCCGGGCACGCCGTCGAGTTGCGCGATGCGGATGGCAAGCAGGTGCGCGTCACGCTCGAGGTCGTGGCGCCTTTCGACGGACGGCGCGTCGTCTTTCTCGAGACCTACAGCGGCCGGCACTGGCGCGAGCCGCTCGCGAGCCGCTGCGAGCTGCGCTTCTGCGACGCGCGCGAGCTCGGCGGATTTCTCGAGCGGGCAGGCTTCGTCGTCGAGGCGCAGTTCGGCGACTTCGACCGCTCGGCGCTCGCGCCCACGAGCCCGGAGATCCTCACGCTCGCGCGCTGAGCGCGCTGAGCGCGCCGGCGGGCCGCCGGCCGCTCAGGCAAGGTCGGCGAGTGCCGCCGGCACGTGCCGGCGCAGCAGCAGATTGCGTGCCTCCCATTGCCCGGCCGCGGGCAGCTCCTCGAGGAAGCTGACCTCGCCGCCGGCGAGCAGCGCCGTCGGGACGCCGTCGCGATAGAGGACGCGGTTGCCGGCGAGCGCCGGCAGCCGTGCGCCCGGGGTGATGATGCCGACCAGGTTGAGCGGGTCGGCGCCCGAGAGCGCGACGCAGTGTCCCTCGCGGGGCTTGCGCCGCGCCTCGCGCAGCAGCGTGATCGCCTCCGGTGCGGCGTACTGCTCGCCGGTGACGCCGGCGACGAAGCGTCCGCCGCGGATCTCGCCGCGCGCTTCGAGCCGCCGGCAGCACGTGAGCAGGTCGCGCCACGGCGGCAGCCAGTCCGCCTCGCGTGCGAGCAGCCGCCAGAACACCACACCCCAGCGGCGCAGGAGCGTGCGCACCACGTGCTCGGCCAGCTCCTCCTGCCGGGCGCGATCCGGCGCTGCCGCGGGGGCGCGGCTGTCGCGTGCGCTGCGCGACCAGCGGCCCGCGGCGTCCATGCCGAAGAGCGCCACGCGCCGCCGGCGCCGGCCGCCCGCGGCGGAGCGGCGCCGCTCCGATGGCACGAGCAGCGCCCGCAGTCCGGCGAAGCTGTCGGAATTGACGAGTCCGAGCGCGACGAGCTCGGCGAGCGCCTCCTCGGCCTGCGAGGGCAGCAGCCCCGCGCCGCCCGCGAGCTCGTCGAAGAACGAGGCGCCGTGCGCGCCGAGGTAGTCGGCGACGCGCTGCGCGCCCGCGGAGAGCTGCGCGGCGCAGGGCTCGCCGGCGAGCGCCGTCCAGGCTTTGAGGTTGCGGCGCGCGAGCAGCACGACCGGTGTGGCGCGCACCGGCGCGGCGCGGCGCTCGGGGTCGCTGCGGCGCGGCGCGAGGCGCGTCCACGCGAAACGCCCGGCGAGGCATTGCTCATCGAGCCAGGCGGGCTCGTACTCGCTGATGCGCTGGGGCAGGATTTCGGTCTCCCAGGCGCTCGCGGCGGCCTCGAAGCCCTCGAGCTGCGCGAGGATCGCGCCGACCGCGTCGGGTCCTTCCATGCGCCCGGCGGGCGTCACGCGCTGCCACTCGAAGAGGAATCTCAGGAAATCCCGCGCCTCGATCGGCTCGATCTCGGCACGCAGCCGCTTGACGGTGTAGCGGTGTATGCGCGCCAGCAGCCGCCGCTCGCACCACTCCGCCTGGGTGGCCGAGGCGGCGCTGGTGAAGAGGCCCCGCATGGCGAAGCCCTCGGCCTGCAGCGCCGCGAGCGCCGCCTCGATGCGCGGCGCCGGGAGCGCGAGCAGCGCCGCGAGCGAGTCCACGCTGACGGGACCCGAGCCCGTGAGCCGCCCGCGCACCACTTCGACGAGCGCGGCCTCGGGGGCGAGCTCGCGCACGTGGGCCGCCGGCGTCGTCACGCCGGGATCGCGCTGCGCCTCGGGGTAGACCGCGGCGAACAGCGGCAGCTGCTCGGCCGTCACCCACAGCTCGAGGCCGCCCCGCGCGAGGCGCGTGACCCGCCGCTGCGCGGCGAGCTCGCCCATCAGCGCCGGCCAGCCGGCCTGGCGCGCCACCTCCGCGGCCGTGAGACAGGTGAGCCACACCAGCGCGTCGTGCAGCTCGTCGGCGTTTACCGCGTCGGGCCAGGCCTCGGTGCGCACGCGCTCGATGGCTTCGGGGTCGAGCTTGCCAATGTCGGCCGCGGTCTCGGGGTCGAGCCAGCGGCGGCTCATGACCGCCTGCGTGCGGCGCTCCTCGAGCGGCGCGTCGTCGAGGAACGCGTAGGGCCGCGCCGACAGCACCTCGAGCGCGAGCGGCGAGGGCTCGGTGAGGTCGCGCGCCAGCACGCGGACGCTGCCCGACTCGAGCCCGCGCAGCAGCCGCTCGAGGCCGGCGATGTCCATCGCCTCCTCGAGGCAGTCGCGGATCGCCTGGCGCACGAGGGGATGATCGGGGATCTCGAGCTCGCCGGTCAGGTTCTCGGCGCACGCCACCTGATCGGGGAATATGGCGGTGAGCAGGTCCTCGGCCGCCATGCGCTGCAGCGGCGCCGGCACCTTCCTGCCGCCGCGAAAGCGCGGCAGCGCGAGCGCAATGGCCGCGCTCCAGCGCCAGCGCACCGGGAACAGCGGTGCGGCGCACAGCGCCTGTACCAGCAGCGGCCGCACCGTGTTCGAATGCAGGTAGCGCGCCACGTCCGCGAGCTCGAAGCTGTGGGCGGTGGTGAGCGACAGCACGATCGTGTCCTCGGTGGCGGCCGCCTGCAGCTCGAAGTTGAACGAGCGGCAGAAGCGCTTGCGCAGCGCGAGGCCCCAGGCGCGGTTGATGCGGCTGCCGAAGGGCGAGTGGATGACGAGCTGCATGCCGCCCGCCTCATCGAAGAAGCGCTCGAAGATGACGAGCTCCTGCGTCGGGATGGCGCCGAGCGCGGCGCGTGCCGCGGCGAGATAGTTGACGATCTGCACGGCGGCCCCCGCCGCGATGCCGCTCTCCTCCATCAGCCATGCGACGGCCGCCTCCGACCCCGCCTCGAGCCGCGCTTCGAGCGCGGCGCGCAGCCGCGCGACGCTCGCCGAGAGCTCATCCGTGCGCCCCGGCGCCTCGCCGATCCAGAAGGGAATGCTCGGCGGCTCCCCGCGCGCATCCTCGACGCGGATGCGCCCCGGCTCGACCCGCAGGATGCGGTAGGAGACGTTGCCGAGCTGGAAGATGTCGCCCTGCAGGCTCTCGATCGCGAAGTCCTCGTTCACCGTGCCGACGAACTGCGCCTGCGGCTCGAGCAGCACCTGGTAGTCGGCGGTGTCGGGAATGGTGCCGCCGGAGGTGAGGGCGGTGAGGCGCGCGTTGCGCCGGCCCCTGACCCGCCGGTTGACGGCGTCGTGATGCAGCAGCGCTCCGTGGCGGCCGCGGCGCGTGCTGTAGCCTTCCGCGAGCATGCGCAGCAGCTCCTCGAGCTCCGCGTGCGTGAGGCCGCGGCACGGCCAGGCGCCGGTGAGGAGCGCGAGCAGGCCCGCCTCGTCCCACTCGCGCGCCGCCGTCTCGGCGACGATCTGCTGCGCGATGACATCGAGGGGCTTTGCGGGAACCGCGAGGCGATCGAGCTCGCCGCGCCGCACGGCGGCGAGCAGCGCCGCACACTCCACCAGGTCGTCGCGCGACAGGGGAAAGAGCCGCGCCTTCGGCGTGCCGCCCACCGAGTGGCCGGAGCGCCCGGCGCGCTGCAGAAATGCGGCGATCGAGCGCGGCGAGGCGAGCTGGCACACCAGGTCCACCTCGCCGATGTCGATGCCGAGCTCGAGGGAGGCGGTCGCCACCAGGGCGCGCAGCTCGCCGCGCTTCAGGCGCTGCTCGGCGGCGAGCCGCGACTCTTTCGCCATGCTGCCGTGGTGTGCGGTGACGTGCTCGGTGCCGACGCGCTCGGAGAGGTGCCGTGCGAGGCGCTCCGCCTGGCGGCGCGTGTTGACGAACACGAGCGTGGTGCGGTGCTCGGCCACGAGCTCGGCGAGGCGGTCGTAGATCTCGGTCCACACTTCCCCCGACATCACCGCCTCGAGGGGCGAGGCGGGGATCTCGAGCGCCAGGTCGCGCTCGCGCACGTGGCCCGCGTCGATGATGCGGCAGTCGGCGGCGCCGTCGGCCGTCACGTTGCGCGTGCCGACGAGGAAGCGCGCCACTTCCTCGATCGGCTTCTGGGTGGCCGAGAGCCCGACGCGCGTGAGTTTACGGCCGGCAAGACTCTCCAGCCGCTCGAGGGAGAGCGCGAGGTGCACGCCGCGCTTGCTGCCGGCGACCGCGTGGATCTCGTCGACGATCACCGTGCGCGTGGTGGCGAGCATGCGCCGGCCGGACTCGGAGCCGAGCAGGATGTAGAGCGATTCGGGAGTGGTGACGACGATGTGCGGCGGGCGTTTACGCATCGCGGTGCGCTCGTGCTGCGGCGTGTCGCCGGTGCGCACGAAAGTGCGGATGCCGTGCCCGGGCAGACCGCGTGCGGCGAGCTCGGCGGCGATGCCGGCGAGCGGTACCTCGAGATTGCGGTGGATGTCGTTGGAGAGCGCTTTGAGCGGGGAGACGTACACCACCGTGGTCTCGTCGGCCAGCGCGCCCTGGGCGAGCGCGGCGCGCACCAGCCCGTCGATCACCGCGAGAAAGGCGGCGAGGGTCTTGCCCGAGCCGGTGGGCGCGGCGATCAGCACGTGGCGGCCGGCGGCGATCAGCGGCCAGGCGGCGCTCTGCGCCGCGGTCGGCGCGGGGAAGGTGCGCTCGAACCAGCTGCGGACGGCCGGGTGGAAATCAGCGGGCATGCCGGCGATTGAAGCACACGGCACGCCGGGCGAGGAGGCGGGGAGCGCGGATTTAATGCTGCATCCAGTGAGCGCCAAGGGCGCTCGCTGTACGGGCGCCGGAACACTCAGGGGCCGCCCGCCTCAAAGGGGAGTACAGTCAACCGTAGTCGCTTGCCGGTGAGGGCCCCTCACGATGTGGGAAGAAGAGAGTCCGGACTCGTTCCGCCGCAAACTCATCTGGTGGCTCGCCGGGCTGGTGGTGGTCGCGGCCGCCGGCTTCGGCATCTGGTACAAGTTCCTGTTTCACCCGGCCCCGGCGGCACCGGCCGCGGTCGCCCCGCCGCCGCCGGCGGCGCCCGCGGCGGCGCAGCCCGCCGTCTCCCATCCGCTCCCCGCCACGGGCGGCGGCAACGAGGCGCTGCCGGCACTCAACGACAGCGATTCGATGGTCCAGGAGGCCCTCACCGCGGTGTTGGGCAAGCCCACCATCGAGGCGCTGCTGGTACCGCAGAACATCGTGCGGCACATCGTCGTCACGGTCGACAACCTCGAGCGGCACAAGCTGGCGCCGGAGCTGCGGCCGGTGAAACCGACCCCCGGGCAGACGGTGGTCTCGACCCAGGGCGACCTCACGGTGCTGAGCGAGGCCAACTTCGATCGCTACACGACCTTCGTGCACGCGGTGCAGGCGGCCGACGTCAAGGCGCTGGCCGCCCTCTACCAGCGGGAATACCCGCTGTTCCAGCAGGCGTACGAGGATCTGGGCTATCCGGGCAAGTACTTCAACGACCGCCTCGTCGAGGCGATCGATCACCTGCTCGAGACGCCCGAGATCACGACGCCCATCCAGCTCGAGCAGCCGCGCGTGTTCTACACCTTCGCCGACCCGACGCTCGAATCGCGCTCGGCCGGGCAGAAGCTCCTGATCCGCATGGGGCCGGCGAACGCGCGCATCATCAAGGCGAAGCTGCGCGAGCTGCGCGCCGCGATCGTAGCCACGAAATGACCGACCCGGACGCGCCCGCCGAAGAAGCCGGCCTCGACAAGCCGCTCGCGGACCTGCGCTCGGTGCTGATCGCCGGCGAGGCGCTCGAGGCCTGGGCGATCCAGCGGCGGCTCTTCGCCCTCGGGCACCGGCGCGTGCTGGTGGCCGCGACCAGCGGGCGCCTCATCCTCCTCACGCGCCCGCTGCTCGGCGGCTTCGGGCTGGTCTCGATACGCTGGCAGGACCTCGAGGAAGTGACGCTGCGGGTCGGGGTGTTCGCCGCCGACTTAGGCATTCGCGCCGGCAAGGCCACCGACCTCGCCTCGCTCGCCATCGAGGGCTCGCAGCGCGTCGAGTTGAAGGGCCTGCGCAAGGTCCAGGCACAGGCGGTCTACCGCATCTGCCAGGGACAGGATCAGGCGTGGCGCGAGAAGCGCCGCGTGCGCGAGCTCGAGGAGCTGCGCGCCCGCTCGGGCGGCATCCAGGTGCTCGCGGGGGCGCCCCTGGGGGCCGCGCCGCCCGCCGCGACGGGGGATGATGCGGTGCGGCGCCTGCAGGAGGCCAAGCGGCTGCTCGACGCCCGCCTCATCACCGACTCCGAGTACGAGGCGATCAAGGCCAAGATCGTCTCGTCCTGAGCCTATACACAACTAATCCACAAGCGATCCACAGGCCCGGTACGCTAGGCTTGACCCCATGGGTGCCATCCGGATGCACCGGCGCAGGCCGGTCGGGAACGAGATCATCGGCACGTACAGCTTCACCAGCCGCACGGTGCAGGTGCTGAAAACCGCGGACGACCACATCCTGTGGACCTGCGACTGCGAGACGTTCCGCCGCCAGGCGGACCGGCGCGAGCCGCTCTGGTGCAAGCACATCGCCAAGGCCGCGGCCCGCCGCTCGCTCGAGCGCCTCACGCGCCGCGTGGCGGTTGCGCGCGGCACCGGGCGCTGACCCGCAGCCCCGGGTACATTATGAAAGATGGCGCTTTTGCGGCGCCGGCGGGTTTTCGGTATCTTGATGCGGCACAGCATGAGGAGCATCGGTATGCGCTGGGAAACTCCAAGAGCGATCGAAGTGCGTTTCGGCATGGAGATCACGATGTACATCGCGAGGCGCTAGGAGCCTCCACGGGCCCCGGGCGGCAGGCCCGGTGCGCCCCGCCTGACTTCGATGCATCGTGAGAATCCGGATACTGGGGTCTGCCGCGGGCGGCGGGTTTCCCCAGTGGAATTGCAACTGCCGTAACTGCTCGGGCGTGCGCAGCGGCACGCTGCGTGCGCAAGCCCGCACCCAATCCTCCATCGCCGTCGCCGGCCCGGACGCGGCCGGCTGGGCGCTGGTCAACGCCTCCCCCGACATCCTCGCGCAGCTGAAGGCGCACCCCGATCTGCAACCCGCGCGCGCCGCCCGCGACACCGCCATCGCCGGCATCGTGCTGGTGGACGCACAGATCGATCACACCGCCGGACTCCTCATGCTGCGCGAGTCGACGCGCCCGCTCGCCGTCTGGTGCACCGACGCCGCGGCCGCCGACCTGACGGGCGGCAATCCCATCTTCGGCGTGCTCGGCCACTACTGCGGCATCGAGCGGCGAGCGCTGCCGCTCACGGGCGAGGAGTTCTCGGTCGCGGGGGTGGCGGGCGTGCGCTGGCGGGCGCTCGCGGTGGCGGGCAAGCCCGCGCCGTACTCGCCGCACCGCGGCGCGCCGGTGCCGGGGGACAACGTGGCGCTGGTGCTCACCGATGCGGCGAGCGGCCGCAGTGCCGTCTACGCCCCGGGCCTGGGCGCCATCGAGCCGCCGCTGTGGGCGGCGCTGCAAGCGGCGGCCTGCGTGCTCCTCGACGGCACCTTCTGGAGCGACGATGAGATGACCGCGCAGGGCCTCACCTCCAGGGGCGCCCGCGACATGGGCCATTTGCCCCAGAGCGGTGCCGGCGGCATGCTCGAGTGGCTGGCGCGACTGCCGCGCGCGACCCGCCGCATCCTCATCCACGTGAACAACACCAACCCGATACTCGATGAAGACTCGCGCGAGCGCGCCGAGCTCGCGCGCGCCGGGGTCGAGGTCGCCTGCGACGGCATGGAGATCGCGCTGTGAGCGAGGCGCCCTGGTCGCACGCGCAGTTCGAGGCGCGGCTGCGCGACGGCGGACGCGCCTACCACATCCACCACCCCTTCAACGTCATGCTGAACGGCGGCAAGGCGAGCCGCGAGCAGATCCGCGGCTGGGTGGCGAACCGCTACTACTACCAGGTGAACATTCCGCTCAAGGACGCCGCGATCCTCGCCAACTGCGAGGAGCGCGCCGTGCGGCGCAACTGGGTGCAGCGCATTCTCGACCACGACGGCAGCGGCGCGGATGCCGGCGGGATCGAGTCGTGGCTGCGCCTCGCCGAGGCGGTCGGACTCGAGCGCGCAGAGGTGGAGAGCTTTGCACGGCTGCTCCCCGGCGTGCGCTTCGCGGTCGACGCCTACGTCAACTTCGCGCGCCGCGCGCCGTGGCCCGAGGGCGTGTGCGCCTCGCTCACGGAGCTGTTCGCGCCGGAAATCCACCGCCAGCGGCTCGCCGGCTGGCCCGAGCACTACCCGTGGATCGATCGTGCCGGGCTGCATTATTTCCAGAGCCGCATTCCGCTCGCGCGCCGCGACGTCGAGTTCGCGCTCGCCGTGACGCTCGAGCGCTTCGCGACCCGCGCGGCGCAGGAGCGCGCGCTCGCGGTCCTGAAATTCAAGCTCGACATTCTCTGGCAGATGAACGACGCCATGGCGCTGGCCTACGGGGTGACGGCGTGAGCGGCGCGGCTGCGGGGGGCGCGGGCGTGGCCGCGGATGCGCGTCCGGCCATCCCGCGCGGACTGAAGCTGCAGTGGGAGGCGGCGCAGGCGGCGCACGTGCTGCTCTTTCCCGAAGGCCAGGTGCTGCTCAACGGCAGCGCCGCCGAGATCATGAGCCGCTGCGACGGGGTGCGCACGGTCGCCGAGATCGTCGCGGACATCGAGCGTACGCACTCACTGAGCGGCATCGCGGACGACGTCGGCGCTTTCGTGGCGCTGGCGCTCGCGAAGCGCTGGCTGGAGCTGCGTCCGTGAGCGCCGCGGCGCCGGCCGCCCCGGAGCTCAGGCGCGGGCTGCCCCTGTGGCTGCTGCTCGAGCTCACCTACCGCTGCCCGCTGCACTGCGTGTTCTGCTACAACCCGACCGAGCTCGCCGCCACCGGGGCCGAGCTCGCCACCGCCGACTGGATCCGGGTGCTGCGCGAGGCGCGCGCGCTCGGCGCCGTGCAACTCGGGCTCTCGGGCGGCGAGCCGCTGGCGCGCGAGGATCTCGAGCCGATCGTCGCCGAGGCGCACGCGCTCGGCTTCTACGTCAACCTCATCACCTCGGGCGTCGGGCTGACCGAGGAGCGCATCGCGGCGCTCAAGTCCGCGGGGCTCGATCACATCCAGCTCTCGTTCCAGGACAGCACGCGCGAGCTCAACGACTTCCTGAGCAGCACCCGCACCTTCGAGCTCAAGGCGCGGGTGGCGGCGCTGATCCGCAAGTACGACTATCCGATGGTGCTCAACGTGGTGCTGCACCGGCTCAACATCGACCACGTCGGCGAGATCCTCGCCATGGCCGAGCGCCTGGGCGCCGGCTACGTCGAGCTCGCCAACACCCAGTACTACGGCTGGGCGTGGCTCAACCGCGCGCACCTGCTGCCGAGCCGCGCGCAGCTCGAGCGCGCCGAGGCGGTGACGCGCGAGTTCCGCGCGCGCGTCGCCGGCAGGATGGAGGTGTACTTC
This sequence comes from Steroidobacteraceae bacterium, assembly GCA_035523985.1. Classification (GTDB taxonomy): domain Bacteria; phylum Pseudomonadota; class Gammaproteobacteria; order Steroidobacterales; family Steroidobacteraceae; genus 13-2-20CM-66-19. Next base: position 61,100 of record DATKPR010000023.1, read on the forward strand.
GTGGTGCCGGACTACTTCGAGACGCGTCCCAAGGCCTGCATGAACGGCCTCGGCAGCACCTTCCTCGCCGTCACGCCCGACGGCACGGCGCTGCCGTGCCACGCGGCCCGCATGCTCCCGGGGATCGATTTCCCCAACGTGCGCGCACACGATCTGCGCGCCATCTGGTACGACTCGGCCGCCTTCAATCGCTACCGCGGCGAGGCATGGATGAAGGAGCCCTGCCGCAGCTGCCCCGAGCGCGGACGCGATTTCGGCGGCTGCCGCTGCCAGGCGTACCTGCTCACCGGCGATGCCGCCAACGCCGATCCGGTGTGCGAGCTCTCCCCGCACCATCACCTGGTCACCGCGGCGGTGGCGCAGGCGCAGCACGCCGCGGACGCCGCCGCCCGCACCCCGCTCACCTTCCGCGATCACCGCATCTCCATTGCGGTCGAGCCGCCGCGCTGAAGCGCCGCCGCGCGCCATGGCGATCCGCCGCGTACTGAGGATGGGCGAGCCGCTGCTGCGGCAGGTGGCCGTCCCGGTGACGCGCTTCGACGCCGAGCTCGCGGCGCTCCTCGCCGACATGGACGACACCATGCGCTCGTTGAACGGCGCCGGGCTCGCCGCACCGCAGATCGGGGTGAGCCTGCGCGTGGTGATCTTCGAGCTCAAGGACAACCCGCGCTACCCGCACCTCACACCGGTGCCCTATACCGTGCTGGTGAACCCCGAGCTGACGCCGCTCGGCGACGAGCAGGACGAGGGCTGGGAAGGATGCCTGTCGGTTCCCGGGATGCGCGGCCTGGTGCCGCGGCACCGGCGGCTGCGTTATCGCGGCTGCGACGCGCGCGGCCTGCCCATCGATCGCACCGTCGAGGGCTTCCACGCGCGCGTGGTGCAGCACGAAGTCGATCACCTCGACGGCATACTCTACCCGCAGCGGGTCCGCGACCTGCGCAACTTCGGCTTCGAGGACGCGCTCGCCGGGCAGATGACGCCCATGCCGGACTGACTCGCATGAGCCCCAGGGAGACTCGCATGACTCAACACGCCAGCGGTCCCTTCGAGGTCAAGGTCACGCCGCAGAAGCCCGATACCCAGGTCGCGCGCAGCGCCAATCTCGGGCGCCTCACCATCGACAAGCGCTATCACGGCGATCTCGAGGCGAGCGCCAAGGGCGAGATGCTCGCCACGCAGGGCGAGGTCAAGGGCTCGGCGGGCTACGTGGCCCTCGAGCGCGTCACCGGCAAGCTCCAGGGGCGCAGCGGCAGCTTCGTACTGCAGCACAGCGCGACCATGAAGCGCGGCGCGCCGCAGTCCTCCATCACGGTGGTACCGGACTCGGGCACCGGCGAGCTCGCCGGCCTGAGCGGCAGCATGCGCATCACGGTGGCGCCCGACGGCGCCCACTCCTACGAGTTCGACTTCAGGATCGAGCCGCGGCCGGCCGGCTGACGCGCACGTCGCGCTCCATGCGGATGGCGGCCTCGAGTCCCTGGTAGTAGCCGGGCACCCGCCCGGACTCGCGATAGCCGAGCGCGCGATAGAACTCCTGCGCCGCCTCGTTGCCGGCGCGCAGCTCGAGGCCGATGAGATAGGTGCCGGCGGTGAGCGCGCTCTCCTCGAGCCAGGTCAGCAGGCGCCGGGCGATGCCGCGGCGGCGGTGCGCCGGCTCGACCGCGAGCAGGTTCAGGTGCGCGGCGTCGTCGCCGAAACGCATGATGGCGAAGCCGGCGATGGCGCGATCGCTGCGCGCGGTGAGCACCACGCTCTCGGCGTGGCGCACGTGCCAGCCGATACGCTCGGCGCCCCACTGCGGACGCAGTCCCGACTCGATCAGCGCGCCCGACATCGCCGCGAGCCGCGCCGTGTCACACAGACGTGCGGGCTCGAGGCGGTAGTCCTGCACCGGAGGGCTCTCCTCAGGCGAGCGTGTGGAAGACCTGCTGGACGTCGTCGTCCTGCTCCAGGCGGTCGATGAGCGTCAGCACCTCGGCGGCCTGCGCCTCGGGGAGCTCGGTCGGCACGGTGCAGACGTACTCGTGCTCGGCCGAGAGCGGCGCGATGCCGCGCGCCTCGAGCGCCTCCTGCAGCTTGCCGAAGTCCGCGAACGCGCAGCGGATCACCAGCTGCGGCTCGCCCTTCTCGCCGGTGCTCTCACCCATTTCCTCGAGGCCGTGGTCGATGAGGTAGAGCTCGAGGTCGTCCTGGTCGATGCCGGCGGGATCCAGGCGGAACACGCCCATCTTCTTGAAGAGGAAGCTGACGCTGCCGCTGGTGGCGAGATTGCCGCCGTTCTTGGTGATGATGTTGCGCACCGCCGCGACGGTACGCGTCGGATTGTCCGTGGCGGTCTCGACCAGCAGCGCCACCCCGTGCGGCGCGTAGCCCTCGTAGAGCACCTGCTGGTAGTTGGCCGCATCGCGCCCCGAGGCACGCCTGATGGCCGCCTCGATGCGGTCCTTCGGCATGTTGACGGCGCGCGCATTCTGGATGAAGCGGCGCAGCGCCGGATTGGAGGCCGGGTCGGGGCCGCCCGACTTGACGGCCATGGTGATGTCCTTGGCGATGCGCGCGAACTGCTTCGCCATGCGGTTCCACCGCGCGAACATCGTGTGCTTGCGGACTTCGAAGATGCGGCCCATGGCGGGTTATTGTAGCGCGTGCCGGCACGCGCCTTGTGCCGGCGCGGCGGGAGCGTACGGGGGAACTAAAAGGCGGCTTACGCCAGCTGCGCGTGCAGCAGCCGCATGCGGCGGCGCTGGCGGCTGAGCGCCCGCTCGATGTCGCGCAGCCTGGTCTGCAGGTCCGACTGCTGCCACTGCTCGAGCACGGCGCGCCGCTTTTCCTCGAGCCACTGTTCCTTGACGCGCGCCCAGTCGGCGACGGCGGCGAGGAAGGTCTCGTACTCGTGCGCCACGCGCGCGCGCAGCTGCTCGATGTGCGAGTGGCGCGCGGCCGGCAACTGCGCGAGCTGCATTTGCGCGCGCTTGAACTGCATGGCGAGCAGCGCCCGCTGGATCTGGAACCACGGCGTGCGCTTCAGGCGCCGCGTCAGGCCGACGGCCGCGAGACCCGCGATCAGCCACTTGGTCGGATCCCACTGCCACCAGCGCACGCCGTTGCGGTAATCGTGCGCGAAGATGTGGTGGAAGTTGTGGTAGCCCTCGCCGTAGGTGACGACCGCGAGCGCCGGGTTGTCGCGTGCCGTGTTGTCCTCGGTGTACGGGCGGGTGCCCCACATGTGGGCGAGGGAATTGATGAAGAAGGTGACGTGGTGGCTCCACACCAGGCGCAGCACGCCGGCGAGGATCAGCATGCCCCACAGGTCGTGGAACAGCACGCCCGCGAGGATCGGCAGCCCGAAATTGAGCCCGACGGCGAGCGGCACGTAATAGCGGTGCTGGAAGGCGAGCAGCTTGTCCTTCTTCAGGTCCGGAATGTTGCTGAAGTCGGGCACCCCGCTCGGGTACTCGCGCAGCATCCAGCCGATGTGCGAGAACCAGAAGCCGCGGCGCGCCGAATAGGGGTCGAGCTCGACGTCGTCGACGTGCAGGTGGTGGGTGCGGTGGCCGCTGCACCAGGCGAAGGCGCTGTTCTGCAGCGCCATGGTGCCGAAGATCAGATAGAAGATCCGCACGCTGAGGTGCGCCTCGTAGGTGCGGTGCGCCCACAGGCGGTGGTAGCCGCCGGTGATCGACATGCCGTTCGCCAGGAGGAAGAAGAGGGCGATGCCGACGTCCCAGCCGGTAAAGCCGTACCGCAGCCCATACCAGGGCACCAGCACCGCCGCGGCGGCGAAGGTGAGGGCGAACATCAGGGCGTTGGCCCAGATCAGCGGTGGCTTGGCGGGGGTGGCGGACATAGGCGACTTAAGAAGCTCCTCGGGAAGGCGGCGTAAATTAGCACGCCGGGCCAGGGGAAGTGGGACTTACGTCCAGTCCGACGGCACTTGCTAGGATAACTACGTATGCGAGCTTCGCCATGGCTGCCATTGAGCGCCCTGCTGCTGGCCCTGGGTCCCGCGGCCCATGCTGAACGGGCGTACAGTACCAACGAGGACGACGGCAGCGTCACGGTCATCGACGCCGATCGCAGTGCGGCAATCGCCACCGTCGCGGTCGGCAAGCGGCCCCGGGGGCTCGTGCTCAGCCCCGACGGCAAGCTTCTATATGTGGCCGTCAGCGGCTTACCCAAGTGCCCGCCGCCCATGACCGATGCCGATTGCGCCAGGCTCGTCCGCGAGCCCGCCGCCGACGGCATCGCCGTCCTCGACACCGCGACGCTTACCCACATCCGCACGCTCGGCGGCGTGTCCGACCCCGAGCGCGTGGCGGTGAGCCGCGACGGGCGCGAGCTCTACGTCTCCGAGGAGGACGCCGCGCGGCTCGCGGTGCTCGACGCCGTACACGGCAAGGTGCTCGCCACGGTGCCCGTGGGGCGCGAGCCCGAGGGCGTACGGCTCTCGCCCAACGGACGCTGGGTGCTGGTCACGAGCGAAGAGGACAACCGCGTCACCGTCGTCGATGCGAAGTCGCACGCGGTGCTGGCGCAGGCCACCGTCGGGCAGCGGCCGCGCGACGTGGCGTTCTCCGCCGACAGCCGCTTCGCCTATGTTGCCGGGGAGGCGGACGCGAGCCTCTACCGCCTGGCGCTGCCCGGCGCGAGCGATGTCAGCCAGATCCTCAGGCTCCGGCACGAAGTGCGGCCGATGGGGCTCGCGCTCGATGCGGCGCGCGGGCGCCTGTACATCGGTGCCGGGCGCGCCGGCACCGTGGCCGTCGTCGACCTCGCCGGTCCCAGCCTCGTGACGGAAATCCCCTGCGGCGGACGGCCGTGGGGCATTGCGCTCGGCGCCGGCGGGCGGCGGCTCTTCAGTCCCGACGGCCCGAGCGGCGAGGTGGCGATCATCGATACGGCGAGCGGCGCGGTGGTCGCGAAGGTCGCCGTGGGCAAGGGCCCCTGGGCGGTGGTGGCAGGTCCCTGACGTGCTACCGTTGCGACCCCCAGATCCAGCCTCGAGGCGGGCCGTGCCGATCACTCCCGTATTGCGCCGATTCGCCGTGGCACTGGCCGCTCTCGCTCTCATCGGCACGGCGGCGGCCGAGGTCGCCATGGTGCCGCCGGCGGTCGAGCAGGCCGCGCGCACCCAGATCACCCGTGCCGCGCTCGAGGCGCCGATCCGCTTCCTCGCCTCCGACCTCCTCGAGGGCCGCGGGCCCGGCACGCGCGCCGATCAGGTGGCGCGGCTCTACCTGCAGACCCGCCTGGAGGGCATGGGCTTGCAGCCGGCCTTCGCCCACGGCGAGTGGCAGCAGCCCTTCGACATCGTCGGCATTCGCACGCAGCTGCCGCATACCTGGAGCTTTCAGGGCACGCACGGCCCCGTCGAGCTGACGCTGCGCGACGACTACATCGGCACGAGCGGTGTGCAGAGCGACAGCGTGTCCATCGGGGATGCGGAGCTGGTGTTCGTCGGCTACGGCATCCAGGCGCCGGAGTACCAGTGGGACGATTTCAAGGGGGCGCAGCTCGCCGGCAAGATCCTGGTGATGATGAACAACGATCCCGACTGGGATCCGAAGCTGTTCGCCGGCAAGCGGCGCCTCTATTACGGCCGCTGGACCTACAAGTACGAGAGCGCCGCACGGCAGGGCGCCGCCGGCGCCATCATCATCCACACGACTGCCTCGGCCGGCTATCCCTGGCAGGTGGTGCAATCCTCCTGGGGCGGCGAGCAGTTCGAGCTGCCGGATGCGGGTGAGGCGCGCGTGCGGCTGAAGGCGTGGGCGACCGAGGAGGCGGTCCGGCGCCTGATGCAGGCGGGCGGCTTCGATCCGAACAGGCTGATGGCGGCGGCGCGCTCGCGCGGCTTCCGTCCGGTGCCGCTCGGCGTGCGCACCTCGATCGCCTTCAGCAACCGCCTCTCGAAGCTAGAGACCGCCAACGTCGGCGGCCTGCTGCGCGGCAGCGATCCCAGGCTCGCCTCCGAGGTGCTGATCTACTCGGCGCACCACGATCACTTCGGCATCGGCGAGCCGGACGCGAGCGGCGACCGCATCTATCACGGCGCGGTCGACAACGCCTCCGGCTGCGCGCAGGTGCTCGCCATCGCGCGCGCCTTCGCCGCGCTGCCGCAGCGGCCGCGGCGCTCGGTGCTGGCGCTGTTCGTGGCCGGCGAGGAGCGCGGGCTCCTCGGCTCCATGTACTACGCGCAGCATCCGAGCTTTGCGGCCGGCCGCATCGCCGCCGACATCAACATCGACGGCGGCAGCATTTTCGGGCGCACCCGCGACGTGCAGCTCATCAGCATGGGCAAGTCCTCGCTCGATGCGATCGCCGTGGCGGTGGCCAGGTCGCAGGGACGCACCGTGGTGCCGGACCAGTTCCCCGACCGTGGTTACTACTACCGCTCCGACCAGCTCTCGTTCGCCAGGATCGGCGTGCCGGCGCTCTTCTACAGCGGGGGGACCGATGTCATCGGCCGCCCGGCGGGCTGGGGCCGTGAGCAGCACGATCAGTGGGAGCTCAAGCAATACCACCAGCCCTCCGACCGGCTCGATGGCACCTGGAACTTCGACGGCATGATCGAGGATGCGCAGATGGATCTCATGGACGGCTGGCTGATCGCGCAGGCGGACGCCATGCCGAGCTGGAATCCGGGGGACGAGTTCGAGGCCGCGCGCAAGCGCGCACTGAGCGCGGCCGCGGCCGGCAATTAAGGCGTCGGGGGGGGCGAGGCAACACCATGTTCGAGCGGCTCGAGCTGATCACGGCGGACTCGATCCTGAGTCTCATGACGGCCTTCCGCGCCGACCCCGACCCCCGCAAGGTGGATCTCGGCGTCGGCGTGTACCGCGACGACCACGGCGAGACGCCGATCCCCGCGGCCGTGCGCAAGGCCGAGAGCGTGCTGCTCGCACGGCAGACCACCAAGACCTACGTGGGGCCGGCCGGCAACCCGGGGTTCAACCAGGAGATCGCGAGCCTGGTGCTGGGCGCGGAGCACGAGGCGCGGGTCGCGAACCGGGTGCGCACCATCCAGTGTCCCGGCGGCTGCGGTGCGCTGCGCCTCGGCGCGGAGCTGATCCGCTACGCCTCGCCCGCTTCGGTAGTGCACGTGAGCGATCCGACCTGGGTCAATCACGTGCCGCTGCTCTCCGGCAGCGGGCTCAGGCTCGAGCGCTACCCGTACTACGATCCCGCCAGCGGCGGCGTGCGCTTCGCCGAGATGGTCGCCGCGTTCGAGCGGCTGCCGCCGCGCGCCATCGTGCTGCTGCACGCCTCCTGCCACAATCCGACCGGCGCGGATCTGTCGCCGGGCGAGTGGCGCGAGCTGCTGGCGCTGGTGAAGCGCCGGCAGCTGCTGCCCTTCATCGACATGGCCTACCAGGGACTCGGCGAGAGCCTCGAGGACGATGCCTACGGCCTCAGGCTCTTCAGCGCCGAGCTCCCGGAGCTGCTGTTCGCCGTGTCCTGCTCGAAGAACTTCGGCCTGTACCGCGAGCGCACCGGTGCACTCGGAGTGGTGTGCGATACACCGGCGCAGGCCGATGCCGCCATGAGCCAGCTGGTGCGCCTGGCGCGGGGACTGTGGTCGATGCCGCCCGATCACGGCGCGGCGATCGTGCACGGCGTGCTCACCGATCCCGAGCTGCGCGCGCAATGGATCGCCGAGCTCGACGCCATGCGCCAGCGCGTGCAGGGACTGCGCCGCGAGGCGGTGCGGCATCTCGCCGAGCACTGCCCGGGGCGCGACTTCGGCTTCATCGCGCGCCAGCACGGCATGTTCTCGCTGTTCGGGATCGGCACGGCGCAGGTGCACGAGCTGCGCTCGCGGCATCACATCTACATGGTCGACGACGGCCGCATGAACGTCGCCGGACTGCGGCGCGAGAACCTCGAGTACTTCGCGCGCTCGGTGGGCGAGGTGCTCGCGGCCCGGGCGGGCGGCCGCGGATGAGCGCCGTGCCGCAGGCGGCCGATCTGACGGCGCTGCGCGCGCGGCTGCGCGAGGCGACGCTGCGGCCCGAGGCGGACGCCTCGAGCGAGCTGATCGCCGAGCTCGCCGCCGCGCACGGCGCGCTCGCCGACGCACGCCTGCGCGCCGCGCGCTGGGTCGAAGTGGCGCGCGCCGACCAGCGCTCGCGCCCGCTGGTCGACCGCATGCTCGAGCAGTTTCCGCTCGACAGCGCGCAGGGCCGGGCGCTCATGAGCCTGGCGGAGGCGCTGCTGCGCACGCCGGACGCGAAGCGTGCCGACCAGCTGATCGCCGAGCGGCTGGCCGCCATCCGGGACGCGGGCGTGCGCGGCGATACCGATCTGCTGCTGCGCACCGGCTTCACGCTGCTGTCCGCCGCCGGACGGCTGCTTCCCGAGGTGTCGGCGGAGCTCTCCGGCGAGGTCACGGCCACCAGTCTCACCAAGCCGGTGGTGGCGCCGATCGTGCGCGCGGCACTCAGGCAGTCGATGCAGACGCTCGGCCACGCCTTCATCGTCGGCGAGACCATCGATGCGGCCCTGAAGCGTGCGCATGCGGAGCCGGACCTCGCGCTGTGCTCTTTCGACATGCTCGGCGAGGGCGCGCGCACCGATGCCGACGCCGCGCGCTATCTCGCGGACTACGCGCACGCGATCGAGGCGCTCGGCCGCCAGCCGCCGGGCTCGGTGCATGCGCGCTCCGGCATCTCGGTGAAGCTCTCCGCGCTCGAGCCGCGCTATACGCTGCTGCAGAGCGGGCGGGTGCACGAGCGCCTCGGTCCCCGCATGCTCGATCTCGCGCAGCGTGCGGCGCGCGCCGGGGTCGGCATGACGATCGACGCCGAGGAAGCCGACCGGCTCGACCTCTCGCTCGACATCATCGAGACGCTCGCGCGCGATGCCGCGACGCGCGACTGGCCGGGGCTGGGGCTCGCGGTGCAGGCCTACGGGCGGCGCGCGCCGCTGGTGCTCGAATGGGTGGCGGGGCTCGCGCGCGCGAGCGGCCGCCGCATGACCGTGCGCCTGGTGAAGGGCGCGTACTGGGACAGCGAGATCAAGCGCGCGCAGGAGCGGGGTCTGGCGAGCTTCCCGGTCTACACGTCCAAGGCGGCCACGGACGCGAGCTATCTGGAGGGCGTGCAGCGGCTGTTCGCGGCGCAGGACGTGATCTATCCGCAGTTCGCCACGCACAACGCCTACACCGTGGCCGCAGTGCTCGCGCTCGCGCCCGCGGGCGCGCAGTTCGAGTTCCAGCGCCTGCACGGCATGGGCGAGGCGCTCTATGCGGCGGCGCGCGCCGAGCTGCCGCAGCTGGCGCCGGTGCGCGTCTACGCCCCCGTCGGCACCCACGAGGAGCTGCTGCCCTATCTGGTACGCCGGCTCCTCGAGAACGGCGCCAACAGCTCGTTCGTTCACCAATTCATGAATCCCCAGATTCCCGTGGAGCAGGTCGTGCGCGATCCGGTCTCGTCGTTGAGTGAAGTACAGTCGGCGCCGGCCGGGCAGCGCGTACGCGAGCCCGCGGCGCTCTATGGCAGCGAGCGCGCCAACTCGGCGGGCGAGGATTTCGGCGATCCCGCGACGCTCGCGCTGCTCAAAGGGGAGCTGCGCCGCTTCGCGGCCGAGCGCTACACGGGGGGCCCGCTCCTCGGCGGCCGCAACGCGCGCGAGGCCACGGTGCCGGTGGTCTCACCGGCCGACACGCGCGAGGTGGTCGGCTTCACGCGCGACGCGACGGCGGAGGAGATCCGCGAGGCGATGACGGCTGCGGGCCGCGCCCAGGGCGCCTGGGACGCCATGCCGGCGGCCGAGCGCGCCGCATGTCTCACGCGCGCGGCCGATCTGCTCGAGGAGCGCCGCGGGCAGTTCCTGAGCCTGCTGGTGCGCGAGGCGGGCAAGACGCTGCCGGATGCGGTGGCGGAGCTGCGCGAGGCGGTGGATTTCTGCCGCTACTACGCGGCGCGCGGCCGGGAGCTCTTCGGCGCACCGCAGGTAATGCCGGGGCCGACGGGGGAGCGCAATACGCTCTCGCTCCACGGCCGCGGGGTGTTTGTGTGCATCAGCCCGTGGAACTTTCCGCTGGCGATCTTCGCCGGCCAGATCACCGCAGCGCTCGCTGCCGGCAACGCGGTGGTGGCCAAGCCCGCGCCGGCCACGCCGCTCATCGCCCACGCGATGACACGCCTGCTGCACGAGGCGGGCGTGCCACCCGCGGTGCTGCAGCTGACGCCGGCCGACGGACCGCCGTTCGGTGCGGTCGCGCTCACGCATCCGGCGCTCGCCGGCGTCGCCTTCACCGGCTCGACCGCGACCGCTGCCGCGATCAACCGTACGCTCGCCCAGCGCGACGGCCCGATCGTCCCCCTGATCGCCGAGACCGGCGGCGTGAACGCCATGGTGGTGGATGCCACGGCGCTGCCCGAGCAGGTGGTCGACGATGCCGTCACTTCGGCGTTCACCAGCGCCGGGCAGCGCTGCTCGGCGCTGCGCGTGCTGTACCTGCAGGAGGAGATCGCCGATCGCGTCATCGAGATGCTGATCGGCGCGATGCGCGTGCTGCGCATCGGCTCCCCGGCCGAGCTCTCGACCGACGTCGGTCCGGTGATCTCGGAAGCGGCGCGCGCGCGGCTCGCGCGCCACGCCGAGCGCATGCGCGCCGAGGCGAAGCTGCTCTATGCCTGCGAGCTCGACCCGGCACTGGCCGCGGCCGGGCACTACTTCGCGCCGCAGATGTTCGAGCTGCGCGCGCTCGATCAGCTCCGGAGCGAGGAGTTCGGTCCCATCCTGCACGTCGCACGTTACCGCAGCGACCAGCTGCCCCAGGTGCTGGCGGCGATCCGCAGCACCGGCTACGGGCTCACGCTCGGCGTGCACAGCCGCCTGGAGAGCGTCGCCAATCACGTGTTCCAGGCGCTGCCGGTCGGCAACACCTACGTGAACCGCAACATGATCGGCGCCGTGGTCGGCGTGCAGCCCTTCGGCGGCCAGGGCCTCTCGGGCACCGGCCCCAAGGCCGGCGGCCCGCACTACCTGTTGCGCTTCGCGAACGAGCGTACGCTCACCATCAATACCGCCGCCATCGGCGGCAATGTCGAGCTGCTGTCCTGAGTTGCGGATTTAAAGGGGGGAGCGACGATGGCCGAATACAAAACCAAATGCTTCTGCGGCGCGGTCGAGTTCACCGTCACCGGCGAGCCGGTGGCCATGGGCTACTGTCACTGTGAGTCCTGCCGGCACTGGTCGGCGGGACCGGTGAACGCCTTCACTCTCTGGCAGCCCAGCGCCGTCAAGGTGACCCGGGGCGCGGACCACATCGGCACCTACAACAAGACGCCGGTGAGCTACCGCAAGTGGTGCAAGACCTGCGGCGGGCATCTCTTCACCGAGCATCCGCCGCTCAAGCTCACCGACGTCTTCGCGGCGATGCTGCCGGCGCTGAAGTTCACCCCCGGGGTGCACGTCAACTACCAGGAGACGGTGCTGCGCATGCGCGACGGCCTGCCGAAGCTCAAGGACTTCCCCAAGGAGTTCGGCGGCTCGGGTGAGATGCTGCCGGAGTAGGGGTGCCGGGTCGCGCCCGCGCCGGAGGCGCGGGAGGAGGCGCGGGAGCAGGCGCGGGAGGAGGCAGCGTTGCAGGCTTCGAATCGCTTAGTTTCGAAAGCCATCGAACTTGCCCTCCGCGAGGCGCCGTAGAGGGCCTCAACAGAGGCCGGTTCGAAAATGATCGAACGGTGCCCTCGGGAGGCCCTGCACGGGCCGTTCTCGAGGCAAATATCGATGCTTTTCGAACCAATGCCCAGTGGAACCTCTCACGCGGCTCCTCATACTGGGTGCGTGTTTGACGCGCCCAAGCTCTGCCCCGTCTTTCGGGCGCTCGCCGATCCGACGCGCCTTTGGTTCCTCGACAGGCTCCGGGACCGCGAGCTGCGGCTGGATACTCTCCTCGAGCTGGCGCCTCTCGCCGCGTCGACGATCATCCATCACTTGCGAGTGCTGGAACGGGCGGGGCTGCTGCGCAGCTGGAAAGAGGGCCCGATGCGCCTCTACGCCCTGCGCCCCGAGGGCCTCACCGGGGCGGCGCGCCGGCTGCAGCGCTTTGTGACGCCGCGAGGGCCGCCCTATCAGGATGCAGATTTTCGATGAGCGCCTCGAGCGATTCGACCGGTGCCGAGCAGACGCTCCCGCGACAGATGTAAGCCACGGCCGCGCCGCGCGGCGCCTTTTCGGCCAGCGCCGGCGGCAGGCCGCTCGCCTCCGAGGGGATCGCCAGCACCAGGCGCCGCGGCGCGAAAATCTGCGCGAGCTCGCGTTGCCAGCCTTCGATCGCCGCGGGCGCGCCGCGCAGGATGACGATTTCCGGCGGCTGCAGCAGCTCCTCGAGCGCATTGACCAGGGTCGCGTGCGACAGCGGGTGCTTCTCGAGCGCCGGCCAGGCGGCGCGCAGCGTGCCTTCGGCCGCCGCCAGATAGCGCGGCTCGCCGAGCAGGTAGCCGAGCCGCTGCAGCACCAGTGCCGCGATGCCGTTGCCCGACGGCGTGGCGTCGTCGCCGAAGCTCTTGGGGCGGTGGATGAGCTGCTCGTGGTCGTCGGAGGTGAAGAAGAAGCCGCCCGCGGCGGGATCGGCGAAACGCCCGAGCACCACCTCGATCAGCTGCCGCGCGAACTCGAGCTCATCGGCGCGGAAGCGCACCTGCTGCAGCTCGAGCACCGCGTCCACCAGGTACACATAGTCGTCGAGGTAGGCGTTGAGGTGGGCACGGCCGTCCTTGCAGGTGGCCAGCAGCCGTCCGTCGCGCCACAGCCTGGCGCGCAGGAAATCGAGCGCGCGGCCGGCCGCGTCCGCCAGGGCGTCCTGGCGCAGCACGCGCGCGGCGATCGCGAGCCCGCGGATCATCAGCGCATTCCACGAGGTGAGGATCTTCTCATCGCGCCCCGGACTCACGCGCTGCGCGCGCAGCGCGAGCAGCCGCGGGCGTGAGCTCACGAGCAGCGCCGTCACTTCGGCGGGCGGGCGCTGCAGGGTGGCGGCGATCTGCTCCACGGTCGCCGCGACGTACAGGTGCCAGCGGCCCTCGAAGTTCGGCGGCTGATCGAGGCCGTAACGCGGCGCGAACACCGCGAACTCCGCGGCGCTGAGCGCCGTGCGCACCTCCTCGCGGTCCCACACGTAGAACCTGCCCTCGTGACCCTCGGAGTCGGCATCCAGGCTCGAGTAGAAGGCGCCCTCGGGTGATTGCATCTGGCGCAGCGCCCAGCCCGCGGTCGCGAGCGCGATCTGGCCGTAGAACGGGTCGGCGGTGATCAGCGACGGATTCGCGTAGAGGGCGAGCAGCGCGCCGTTGTCGTACAGCATCTTCTCGAAGTGCGGGATCATCCAGCGCTCATCGACCGCGTAGCGGCAGAAGCCTCCACCCAGCTGGTCGAAGATGCCGCCTTCGCCCATGTGCCGCAGCGTAAAGCTCGCCATGTAGAGCGACTGCAGCCCCGCCTCCTCGCCCGGCGCGCTCGCGCGCCAGTCGCGCAGCAGCCGCTCGAGCGCCTTGGGCTGCGGGAATTTCGGCGCCCCACCGAAGCCGCCGTAGCGGCGGTCGAAGCTCTGCGCGAGCTGCGCCCGGCAGGTCTTGAGCGGCGCGTCGGTGAGCTCGGTGCCCGCGGGCGCGGGCGGATAATTGATGTCCTCGAGCGCCGCCACCAGCGCGGCGTTCTGGGCGCGCATTTCCGGCTCGCGGCTGCGGTAGAACTCGACCACCCGCGGCAACAGCTCCCTGAAGCCCGGCAGCCCGTGGCGCGCCTCCCGCGGAAAGTACGTGCCGCCGAAGAACGGGCGCTGGTCGTCGTGCGCCAGGAACATGGTGAGCGGCCAGCCGCCGCCGCGCTGCGTCAGCATCTGCTGCGCGATCTGGTAGATGCGGTCGATGTCGGGCCGTTCCTCGCGGTCGACCTTGATGTTGACGAAGTTCTCGTTGAGGAGCCGCGCGGTGGCCTCGTCCTCGAAGCTCTCGTGCGCCATGACGTGGCACCAGTGGCAGGCGGCATAGCCGATGCTCAGGTGTATCGGCTTGCGCTCGCGCCGCGCCCGCTCGAGCGCCTCGTTACCCCACGGATACCACTCCACCGGGTTGTGCGCGTGCTGCAGGAGATAGGGGCTGGTCTCGCCGCCGAGGTGGTTGGTGTACATCGCTTCAGGGTGTGATGGTGGCGTTGCCGATCGATGCGAGAGTCGCGTTGATCCGCACCAGGGTACCGCTCTTGAAGGCGGCCCATTGCGCGAGCGCCGCATCGAGCAGCGCGCGGTGCCGGGTGTAGCCGAGCTCGGCGTCCGCGCTCGGCGCGCCATCGGCGCCGTCGACCGCGCGCGCGAGACTCTGGAACGCCGCCTCGAGATAGCGCAGGCCCGCGACCGTCGTCGGCGGCAGGCCGGTCGAGTCGGGCGAGCGCTTCTCGGGCGCCGCATCGCTGATCGCACGCAGCTGCTGCTCCGCGGCCGCGAGCGCGGCGACCAGCGCCGCGCCGCTGTCGGGGCCGGTAACCTGGTGCGGGGCACGCATGGCGGCGTCGATCCGCGCCGACTCGGCGAGCGCCGTGGCGATCTCGACGCGCGCGCTCTCGATGTCGCGGGCCAGCGCGAACTGCCGCGCGTAGGCGGCGGCGGGCAGCCTCAGGCGCGGATCGGGTGCGACGCTCAAGGGCGCGCGGTAGGCATGGCCGCCGGCCTTCAACTCCACCAGGTAGGCGCCCGGCGGCGCCCAGACGCCTTCCTCGGGCTCCTCGGAATCCTGACCCGCGAGCTGCGGCCGCGCCGCATAGCGCAGGTCCCAGACGAAGCGGTGGGCGCCCGGCTCGGCCCCGAGCCGGGCGGGCGCGGCGAGCCACTCGGGCGCGATCGCCGACTTGGCGAGGTCGGCAGTGGTGGCCGGGTCGTCGCTCCTGAAGGTGCGCACGAGGGTGCCGCGGGCGTCGAGTATGCTCAACTCGACGGGTCCGGTCGTGGCCGCATCGAGGCGGTAGTCGAGGATGGCGCCGGCGGGCGGATTGGCGCCGCGCGGCTCGTCCTTTGGCATCGGCGAGCCGATGAAGCCCGTCGGCCGCACGCGCAGCGCGGTCGCCGGCGGCAGCAGCCGCGTGCCGTCGCCGCTCTCGTCCGCGAGCGCGCGCAGCGGCGTCACGTCGTCCATGATCCAGAAGCCGCGGCCGTGGGTGGCGATGACCAGATCGGCGCCGTGCACGACCAGGTCGCGCACCGAGGTGCGCGGCAGGTTCTGCTGCAACGGCTGCCAGTGGGCGCCGTCGTCGAGCGAGACGTACACGCCGTGCTCGGTGCCGCAATAGAGCAGTCCCTGGCGCACGGGATCCTCGCGCACCACGTTCACCGAGTCGTGCGCGCCGCCGGCGATGCCGTCCACGATCAGCGTCCAGCTCGCCCCGCCGTCGTGCGTGCGGTAGATGTAGGGCCGCGGGTCGTCGAGCCGGTGGCGGTCGACGGCGATGTAGGCGCTCGCGCCGTCGAAGTGCGAGGGCTCGATCACGCCGATCTTCGACCAGGCGCTGAGCGCGGCGGGCGTGACGTTCTGCCAGTGAGCGCCGCCGTCCACGGTGCGCCACACCAGCCCGTCGTCGGTGCCGGCCCACAGCTGCGCCGCCTCGAGCGGCGAGGGACCGAGCGCGTACACCACGCCGCGGCGCGCGCCGAGGCTGTCGTGATCGGCCACCGTGGCGGCATCGAGGCTCGCGGGCGTCGGCGGGTTCTCGCGGCTGAGATCGGGGCTCACCGGCTGCCAGTGCCGCCCGCGATCGGTCGTGCGGAAGATGCGCTGGTTGGCGAAGTAGAGCGCGTGCGGATCGGCCGGGCTGAAGGTCAGCGGCAGCGTCCAGGTCCCGCGATACAGGTCGGGGTAGGCGAGCGTCGGCGCTACGCTCGCCTTCTGCCCGGTGCGCAGATCGAGCCGGTCGACGCGCCCGCCGAAGACGATCTCAGGATCGAGCGGATCGGGCGCGATGCTGTCGCTCTCGCCGCCCACGGCGGACTCACGAAACTGCCTCAGGTTGATGCCGTCGATGTTGTCGGTGCGGCTGGGAATCGCCGCGGCGCCCGAGTCCTGCTGGGCGCCGTACACCCAGTAGGGGAAGCGGTTGTCGGTGATCACGTGATAGAACTGACCGGTCGGCTGGTTGAACCACGAGCTCCAGGTTGCGCCGCCGTCGAGCGTCGCCACCGCGCCCTGGTCGACGCCGAGGATGCGACGCGCGTTGTCGTGCGGATCGATCCACAGCGTGTGGTAGTCGTCGCCCCCGGGCGCGCCCTTGACCGGCAGGAAGTGGCGGCCGCCGTCCTCGGAGCGGTAGACGGCGGTGTTGCAGACGTAGACCACGTCCGCATTGGTGGGATCGACCGTGACGCCGCCGAAGTACCAGCCGCGCTTCCAGATGCGCGCATCGTCGCTCACCCGCGTCCAGCCGGCCCCCGCATCGTCGGAGCGGTACAGGCCCCCTTCGGGTGCGTCGATGAGCGCGAACACGCGCCGCGGCTGCGACGGCGCGACGCCGATGCCGATGCGGCCGGGCTGCTCGGGCAGGCCGTGGCCGGCGAGCTCGGTCCAGGTCACTCCGCCGTCGTGCGACTGGTACAGCCCGCCGCCGGGCCCGCTCGCGGGCGGATACACATTCCAGGGAGGCCGGCGCGTCTGCCACAGCGCCGCGTACACGGTCCGTGCATTGCCCGGCTCGAGGGCGAGGTCGATCGCGCCGGTGTCGGCGTCCCTGTAGAGCGTGCGCCGCCAGCTCGCTCCGCCGTCGCTCGAGCGGTAGACGCCGCGGGTCGCGTTGGCGCCGTAGGGATGGCCGAGAGCGGCGACCAGCACGACGTCGGGATTGACCGGGTCGACCACGATACGGCCGATCTGCTGCGAGTCCTCGAGTCCGAGCGGCTGCCAGGTGCGGCCCGCATCGCGCGAGCGGAACACTCCCGCTCCCTGCGCAATATCCGAGCGCATGTCGGCTTCACCGGTGCCGACGTAGAGGACGCGCGGGTCGGAAGGGGCGAGCGCGAGCGCGCCGATCGAGCCCACCGGCGCCGCATCGAAGATCGGCGCCCAGGTGCGCCCGGCGTCGCGCGTCTCCCATACGCCGCCGTTCACCGCGCCGAAGTAGAAGTGATTCGGCTCGCCCGGCACGCCCGCCACCGCGAGCACCCGGCCGCCGCGGTAGGGTCCGATGGAGCGCCACTCGAGGGGCTGCCACACCGGCGCCTGGGGTGCGGCTGCGGCGGCCGCCGCCGCGGCGCCCACGCCGGCCACGAGAATGAGGAGCGCCGACACGCTGCGCGATGACAACACGTTTCACCTCG
This sequence comes from Steroidobacteraceae bacterium, assembly GCA_035523985.1. GTDB lineage: Bacteria > Pseudomonadota > Gammaproteobacteria > Steroidobacterales > Steroidobacteraceae > 13-2-20CM-66-19. The sequence goes on from DATKPR010000023.1 coordinate 78,408, forward strand.
GCGAAAGGGGTGGCAATTGTATACTTGCCGCCCCCCGCCAGCGGACTCCGATGTTGCAACCAGAGCTTACCGAGCCCCTGAGCGCCGGCGGCGGCGCGCGCACTCTCACGCTGCGGCGCGGTGAGGAGCGGCGGCTCGCGGCCGGTCACCTGTGGGTGTTCAGCAACGAGATCGACACGGGGCGCACGCCGCTCGGTGAGTTCGCGGCGGGCGAGCTCGTCGAGCTGCGCACCGAGCGCGGCGCCTTCGTCGGCCATGCCTACGTCAACCCGCATGCCCTCATCTGCGCACGCATTCTGTCGCATGAGGCCGCGCAACCCGTCGACCGTGCCCTGATCGTGCGCAGGCTGCGCACGGCGCTCGCGCTGCGCGAGCGGCTCGGCGCGGCGCCGTATTACCGCTGGGTGTTCGGCGAGTCGGATCTGCTCCCGGGGCTGGTGCTCGACCGCTACGGCGAGGTGATCGTCGGCCAGATCGCCACCGCCGGGATGGAGGCGCTCAGGGAGGAGGTGGCCGCGGCGGTGCGCGAGGTGGCCAACCCCGCGGGGCTCTACTGGAAGAACGACACCGCCGCGCGCGATCTGGAGCAGCTGCCGCAGCAGGCGCAGCTCGCCTTCGGCACGGTGCCGCAGGAGCTCACCGTGGTCGAAGCCGGGCTCACCTTCACCGCGCCGCTCGCCCACGGACAGAAGACCGGCTGGTTCTACGACCAGAGCGCGAATCGCGCGCGGCTCGCGCGCTACCTGCGCCCGGGCGCGCGCGTGCTCGATGTGTGCTCCTACGTCGGCGCCTGGGCGGCGACCGCGCTGCGCGCCGGCGCCGGCAGCGCCTGCTGCGTCGACTCCTCGCAGACCGCGCTCGAGCACGCCGCGGCCAATGCCGCGCGCAACGGCCTGGCGCTCGAAACGCTGCGCGCGGACGCCTTCGACGCGCTGAAAACCCTCGCGGGGCAGGGCCGGCGCTTCGACGTCGTCATCCTCGATCCGCCGGCCTTCATCAAGCGCAAGAAGGACATCCCGCAGGGGCAGGCTGCCTACCGCAAGCTCAACCAGCTCGCGCTCGCGCTGCTCGCGCCGGAGGGGATCCTGGTCTCCTGCTCGTGCTCCTACCACCTCGCCGCCGATGAGCTCGTGAGCGCCATCCAGGGCGCGGCGCGCCACAGCGGGCGTTTCGTGCAGATCCTCGAGGCGGGCGGCCAGTCCCCGGACCACCCGGTGCATCCGGCGATCCCGGAAACGCGCTATCTGAAGGCGTTCTTCTGCCGCGCGACCGGCGAGGTCGGCTAAACTAACGCGCCTCATGCTGAAGTTCCCCGGCTTCGACAAGGTCGCCTTCCACGTCGGCCCGCTCTCGGTCCACTGGTACGGCATCATGTATCTGCTCGGCTTCGCGGCCGCCTGGTGGCTGGCGCGGCGGCGCGCGCGCGCGCCGGGCTCCACCTGGAAGCCGGTGGACGTCGACGACCTGATCTTTTTCGGCATGCTGGGCGTCATCTTCGGCGGACGCATCGGCTACGTGCTCTTCTACGGGCTGAAGTTCTGGGCCGAGGACCCGTGGTATCCGATCAAGATCTGGGACGGCGGCATGTCCTTCCACGGCGGCCTGCTCGGCGTGGTCATCGCGCTCACGGTGTTCGCCTGGCGCCGCGGCCGCAACGCCGCCGATGTGTACGATTTCACCGCGCCGCTGCCGCCGCTCGGACTGTTCTTCGGGCGCATCGGCAACTTCATCAACAGCGAGCTGTGGGGCAAGGTGACCAACGTCCCCTGGGGCTTCGAGGTGAACGGCGAGGTGCGCCATCCCTCGCAGCTCTACGAGGCGGGGCTCGAGGGTCTGGTGCTGTTCAGCGTGCTGTGGTGGTTCACCTCCCGGCCGCGGCCGCGCCTGGCGCCGTCGGGTCTGTTCCTCGTCATCTACGGCCTGGCGCGCTCGCTGGTCGAGTTCGTGCGGGTGCCGGATGAGCACATCGGCTACCTCGCCGGCGGCTGGCTCACCGAGGGCCAGGTGCTGTCGCTGCCGATGATTCTCGCCGGCATTGCGATGCTCGCCTGGGCCTACCGCACCCGCACCCCGTCGGGGAACTTCGCCGTCGCGACATGAGGCAGTACCTCGAGCTGTTGCGCCGCATCCGCACCGAGGGTGTGCGCAAGGCTGACCGCACCGGCACCGGGACGCTGTCGCTGTTCGGGCAGCAGCTGCGCTTCGACCTCGCCGCCGGTTTTCCGCTCGTCACCACCAAGAAGATCCACCTGCCGGCGGTGATCTACGAGCTGCTGTGGTTCCTGCGCGGCGATACCAACGTCGCCTGGCTGCACGAGCACGGCGTCACCATCTGGGACGAGTGGGCCGATGCGCGCGGCGAGCTCGGACCGGTATACGGCCGCCAGTGGCGCGCCTGGAAAACCGCCGACGGCAGCACGATCGACCAGATCGCCCAGGCGGTCGAGCGGCTGCGGCGCGATCCGGACTCGCGCCGCAACCTGGTGAGCGCCTGGAACGTGGGCGAGCTCGGGTCCATGGCGCTCGCACCCTGCCATCTCATGTTCCAGCTGTATGTCGCCGCCGGACGGCTGTCGCTGCAGATCTACCAGCGCAGCTGCGACATGTTCCTCGGCGTGCCTTTCAACATCGCCAGCTACGCGCTCCTCACCCACATGTTCGCGCAGCAGTGCGACCTCGCGCCCGGCGAGCTGGTATGGACCGGGGGCGACTGCCACCTGTACCTCAATCACCTCGAGCAGGCCGACCAGCAGCTCGCGCGCACGCCGTACCCGCTGCCGCGCCTCGTGATCGGCCGCCGCCCGCCGAGCCTGTTCGACTACCGTTACGAGGACTTCGCGTTCGCGGACTACCGCCATCACGAGGCCATCCGCGCGCCGGTGGCGGTATGAGGCGGCGCAACGGCCAGCCGCTCATCGAGGTGCGCGCTTCGGCGTTGCACGGACTCGGGGTGTTCGCCCTGCGGCCCATCCCCAGCGGCACGCGCGTGATCGAGTACCTCGGCGAGCGCATCTCGCACGCCGAAGCCGACCGCCGCTACGAGGGCAAGGAGGCCGACGACAACCACACCTTCCTCTTCATCGCCGACGCGGCCACGGTGATCGACGCCGGCGTGGACGGCAACGAGGCGCGCTTCGTGAATCACGCCTGCCAGCCGAACTGCGAGTCGGTGATCGAGGACGCGCGCGTGTTCATCGACGCGATCCGCGCCATCGCTCCCGGGGAGGAGCTCACCTACGACTACCAGATCCAGCGCGCGGCCGACGATCCGCCCGACATCGACGCCATCTTCGCCTGCCGTTGCGGGCACCCGGGCTGCCGCGGCACCATGATGTGGCCGCCGAAACGCGCGCCGCGCCGCGGCACGCCGCGGCGTGCACGGCGCTGAACGCATGAACCCGAACCGCCCCTTCAGGCTGGCGACCGTGGTGGCCGCGACCGGCATCGTGTACGGCGACATCGGCACGAGCCCGCTCTACACCATGGAGGCCGCGCTCGATGCCGCCGGCCCCTTCAACGCCGAGGCGGTGCTCGGGGTGCTGTCGCTGATCTTCTGGGCGCTCACCATCTCGGTGAGCCTCAAATACCTGACGGTCATCATGAAGGCCGACAACCAGGGCGAGGGCGGGATCCTGGCGCTGTTCGCGCTCGCGCAGCGTCGCCTCATCACCGGCAGCACCTGGGCGAAGGTCGCCGTGGCGATGGCGCTTGCCGGCACCGCGTTCTTTTTCTGCGATGCGCTCATTACCCCGGCGATCTCGGTGCTGGGCGCCGTCGAGGGACTCGAGGTGCTCAATCCCGACTTCAAGCGCTGGGTGATCCCGGCGACGATCGGCGTGCTGGTCGTGCTGTTCGCCTACCAGCGCCGCGGCACCGCCACCGTCGCTGCCCTGTTCGGCCCCGTCATGGTGGTGTGGTTCCTCGTGATCGCGGTGATCGGCGCGCTGCCGATCCTGCGCAACCCGCAGATACTGGTGGCGCTCAATCCGCTCTTCGGGCTGGCGCTGCTGTTTCACCGCCCGCAGGTGGCGCTCGCCATCATCGGCGCGGTGTTTCTCGCCATCACCGGCGGCGAAGCGCTGTACGCCGACATGGGCCACTTCGGCAAACGGCCGGTGCGCATTGCGTGGTTCGCGCTGGTGGGACCTGCGCTGGTGATCAACTACTTCGGCCAGGGGGCGCTGCTGCTCGAGCTCGGCAAGCCGGTCACGCATCCGCTCTACCACCTGGTGCCCAGCGCGGTGCTGCCGTGGCTCGTGGTCCTCGCGACCGCCGCCGCGGTGATCGCCTCGCAGGCGACCATCTCCGGGGCTTTCTCCATGGCGAGCCAGGCCGTGCACCTCGATCTGCTGCCGCGTATCAGGGTGCTGCAGACCTCGGCGCTCGAGCAGGGCCAGATCTACGTGCCGATCGTCAACTGGCTGGTGTTCCCGGCCGTCATCCTGTTCGTGATCGGCTTCGGCTCCTCGGACGCGCTCGGCGGCGCCTACGGCGCCGCGGTGGTCGGCACCATGGCGGTGACCACCGTGCTCGGCGCCTTCGTCGCCGCCACGCAGTGGAACTGGCCGACGTGGCGCGTCGCGGTGCTGTTCGGTCTGATGCTGATCACCGACCTCGCCTTCGTCGCCGGCAATCTCACCAAGGTCCCGGCCGGCGGCTGGATCCCGCTCACGCTCGGCGCCATCCTCTACCTCATTTTCATGACCTGGCGCAGCGGCCGGCTCGAGCTGCGCGCGGCCCTCGCCAAGCTCGCCGTGCCGCGCAGCGAGCTGCCCAAGCTGGTCGCCGGCGTGCAGCGCGTGCCCGGCACCGGCGTGTTCCTCGCCAGCAACTCGACGCTGGTGCCCTCGGCGCTGATCCGCAACATCGAGCACAACTCCGTGGTGCACCAGCGCGTCATCATCCTCAACGTCGAGATCGCCGACACGCCGCGCCAGGATCCGGCGGGCCGCCTCAACGTCGAGGAGCCGGTGCCGGGCGTCTACTACATCACCGCGCGCTTCGGCTTCATGGAGACCCCCGACGTCGCCGAGGCGCTCAAGGCCTGCCGCACGCGCGGGCTGCGCGTCTTCACCGAGGACAGCTCGTTCTTCGTCGGCCGCCACGTGGTGCGGGCGCGGCCGCTGCCCGGCCTGCGCGGCCTGCAGCGGCGGCTGTTCGCGCGCATGCAGCAGTACAGCACCCAGGCGGCGGAGTTCTTCCGCATGCCGTTCCGCGACGTGGTGGTGCTCAACACCGCGGTGGAGATCTGAGGTGAGCGAAGCGCAATCGCCGCCGCTGATCTCGCTCATCGTCGCGATGGCGCAGAACGGCGTCATCGGCCGCGGCAACGCGCTCCCCTGGCGGCTGCCCGCGGACCTGAAGCGCTTCAAGGAGTTCACGCTCGGCAAGCCGATCCTCATGGGCCGCAAGACCTACGAGTCGATCGGCCGCCCGCTGCCCGGGCGCGCCAACCTGGTGCTGACGCGCGATCCCGACTGGCATGCCTCCGGCGTGATCCCGGTGCACTCGGTGGAGGAGGCGCTGCGGCAGACGCGCACCTGCGAGGAGCTGGTGGCGATCGGCGGCGCGGAGATCTACCGGCTGCTGCTGCCGCTCGCGCGCCGCATCTACATGACCCACGTGCACGCCGACATCGCCGGCGACACCTACTTCCCGGCCTTCGATCCGGCGCAGTGGGACGACGTCGACTGTCAGACCCATCCGGCCGACGAGCGCCACGCCTACCCGGTCACCTTCGTGACGCTCGAGCGGCGCAACGCGCCCGCCGCCCCGCGCCCGCACTGACGCACGGGGGAATGTGCGGCGGTTCTCAAAGCGCCGCCTCTGCTCCGGGTTCCGCGACGCAGTTCGCACCACGCCGTATACCGCGCGCTAGAGTCAATCGCTTCATCCATCCAGGGCGGCGCCGATTTCGGCCCGCGGCATCTGGAGTGACATATGTCAGGATTGGATCGCAGGGCCGGCGCGCCTCTCGCCCTGATCGCCGTTGCCGCCCTCGTCGGGGCCGCACCGGCCGCGGAGCCGCGCGGCGAGCGCACCGAGCGCACCGAGCGCACCGAGCGCGCCGAGCGCACCGAGCGCGCCGAGCGGGGTGAGCGGGGTGAGCGGGCCGTGCACGGCGAGCGCGAGCGCGTGGCTGCGTACACACACGAGCGCGCGGCTGCGTACACACGCGAGCGCGCGGCCGTCAGCCCGTACCATGCGAACGCCCGCATCGCCGCTCACAACAGCGCGCAGCACGCTACCTACGCCGGCGCCCGCGCCCAGCTGCGCGTGGTGCGCTACGGCAACGCCAGCGGCACGGTCGAGCGCCCCCTCCGGCCAGGCTTCGTGAGCCGCACCTACGTGAGCGGCGGCCGCGTTCTGTACACGCACGTCTATCGGCAGCACGTCTGGCACCAGTTCGGCAGATCCTTCACTTACGAAGCCTACGTGCCGGCGGTGCGCTTTCCCGCGGCCTACTACGGCTGGGCCTTGGGTGTGTGGGCGCACCCGGTGGCCTTCAGCTGGGGCTGGCGCACGCAGGCGTGGTATCCGGCTTACGGCGCGCTCTTCACCCCCTATCCGGTTTACGCCAGCCCCGATCTGTGGATGACCGACTACATCCTCGCCCAGAACATGCAGACGGCATACCAGGCGCAGGCCATCCAGCCGCCGCCGCCCGCAGCCGCGGACTACGTCGACCCGGCCGCCGCGCCGCAAGCGCCGTCGGCGCCGGGCGGGTACGTCGATCCGGCCGCGGCGCCTGACGCCGGGGCTTCGCAAGAGGACCAGGCCGCGCCTGCAGCCACGGAGCCGGCGGTGACGCCGCAGATCAAGGCGCAGCTCGATGCGCAGATCAAAGTGCAGCTCGAGGACCAGCAGGCCGCCGCGAGCGCGACTCCCGCGACCCTCACGACGCAGAGCGGTCCGGCGGCGCTCAGGGCCAATCACGTGTTCTTCGCGGTGGTACAGCCGCTCGATGTGGCCTCCGGTCCCAACCGCCACTGCAAGCTGAGCGCCAACGACTACATCCGGCGCACCGGCGACATGAGCGCCGACGACTGGATGATCCCCGTGGTGGTGGAGCTGAGCGCCCCGAGCGACTGCCCGGAGGGTCTCGCCACGCGTATCGGCCTCAACGACCTGAACGCCATGGAGAACGAGCAGGAGGCGCAGGTGCTGCAGGCGATGCGCGCTGCCTCCAAGAGCATGGGCCCGAACGGGCCGGGCCCGGCGGCGCGTCCCTCGCTGATCGCCGACGGCAGCGCGAGTCCCGACCCCGCCGCGCTGGATGCGATCCGGCAGGCGCAGTAAGCGCACGCTGCCGCCGTCCGAGGGGAGTCCGGGTTCGATCATGATCGGCGAGCTCATCGACCACTATCGGGTGCTCGCGCTCCTCGGCCGCGGCAACATGGGCGTCGTCTACAAGGCGCTCGATGTGAACCTCGACCGGCCGGTCGCCGTCAAGGTGATGAGCGCCGAGGCACGCAACGACCCGGACTTCGTCGAGCGCTTCCGCCAGGAGGCGCGGCTGCAGGGTGCGCTCAATCACCCGAACGTCGCGCTGCTGTTCGACTACTTCATCCACGACGGCGCGCCCGTCGCGGTGATGGAGTTTATCGACGGCGAGAGCCTCGAGCAGATGATCAGGCGCCGCGGCGCCATTCCGGCGTCGGTGTGCCTGCCGCTCTTCAAGCAGGCGCTCGCCGGGGTCACGGCCGCGCATCGCGCCGGCATCGTGCATCGCGATCTGAAGCCGAGCAACCTGATGGTCACCCGGGAAGGGATCGTCAAGGTGATGGATTTCGGCATCGCCAAGCGCCAGGGCGTCACCGGCGCAACCAAAGTGAGCAGCACCAGCATCGGCAGCCCCCTCTACATGGCTCCCGAGCAGATCCTCGGCCGTGCCGTCGACTGCCGCACCGACATCTATTCCCTCGGGCTGACGCTCTACCAGCTGCTGAGCGGCCGGCCGCCGTTCAATCCGCGCGGCAAGGCCGAGTTCGTAGTGCTGAACGCCCACGTGAACGATCTGCCCGAGCCGCCGACGGTCTACTGTCCCGACATTCCGCAGCCGCTGGTGGATGCCGTCATGCGCGCGCTCGCCAAGGACCCCGACGCGCGCTTCCAGAGCGCGGAGGAGTTCCTGCGGGCACTCCCGGAGGTGGGCGCGCCCGCGGCGGCGGCGCTCGATCCCGCGGCCGTTGCGAACGCCGCGGCACGGCCCGCGGGTCCGACCGGCACCGTGGCGCTCAGCCCCAGCGCGATTCCCGGGCGCGTCGGCCCCACCGGCACGATGGCCTTGAACGACGCGCCGTCCAGGCGAATCGATCCGGCCGCCGCCCTCGATCCGGGCAACCTGTCCACTCCGCCCGACGCCGCCGACTCGATCGATATCGATTTCTCCGCCGGCACGGTGTGGCAGCAGCTGCACCCGTCCCCTCCCGCGGCAGCGCCCGCGGCAGCGCCCCCCGCATCGCCCGCCGGATTGCCCGGGGTATCCGCGGCCCCGGCGGAAACGGCGGCAGCCGCGATCACCGCGGCTGCGGACCGCGCGCCACCGGGCCTCCTGCAACGTGCGCGCCGCGGCGCTCCGGTACTGCTCGCAGCGCTCGTCCTGGTGATTGCGCTCGGCGTCCTGGCCCGCCATACGCAGCCCGATGCGGCCGCCGATGCGACGACCCCTGCGGCGATCGCCGAGCCGCCGCCAGCCCAGGCGGCTCCCGCTGCAGTGCCGCCCGCTGCAGTGCCGCCCGCTGCAGCGCCGCCCGCTGCAGCGCCGGAGGTCGCCGCGGCGGCGGCCGCCACCGTGCCACCCGCCCGGCACGATCTCGCCGGCACCTGGCGCGGCGCATACGTCGATGCCGCGGGCAGGGAGCTGCTGCGCGTCGTCAACCTCAGCATCGAGAGCGTCGGCCACGACGGCGGTATCGAAGGCACGCTCGAGTATCAGGCGGCCAGCGGCAACGGCGAGTGCAAGCTGCACGCGCGCGGCAGCAGCTGGTCGGCCCCGGCGCGGCGGCTGCAGCTCAGTCCCGAGGGCTGCAGTCCGCACTTTCCGCGCGAGCTCAGCGTGCCGCTCGATTTCGCCGGCGTGAATCCGCGGGCCGATATGCTCAGAGACGGCCACATCGAAGCCCCGAGCGGCCCGCTGGTCCGCGTCAGGCTGAAGCGCGTGAGCGGCGTCTAGAGGGACCGGCCGCGCGCGGCTACGCGACCGGCGGCAGACGCTCGTGGATCAGCTGCGCGGTGCGCGCGGCATCGAGCGCCGCCTCGACCTCGCGCCCCGGACCCGGATCGAGCTCCTCGAGCAGCCGTGCCTGCACGGCGCCGCGCCGCAGCGCCTCGGCGTACGGAATCTCCGGGTGGAACATCACCATCGAGTAGCGCGGGATGAAGCGCTCGGGGAAACGCCGCTCGAGCGCCATGGCGAGGGCCTTGAGGCGCACGTAGCGCGCATCGAGCACCGCGTCGCGCATCTCCAGGTAGTTCTCGAGCGCCATGCGCGCGATCGCCTCGGTGTTGGGGCGGCGCAGCCGCTCGAACTCGGCGAACGCCGTCTGCCAGTCGGCGCGCGCGCCGATCAGCTCATCGAGCACCGTGCAGTCCTCGAAGGCGGCGTTCATGCCCTGGCCGTGGAAGGGGACGATGGCGTGCGCCGCATCGCCGAGCAGCAGGAGCTTGCCCGCGATGCGCCAGGGGGCGGTGTGGATCGTGCCGAGCTGCCCCTGCGGGTGCTGCGCGAACTCGCTGAGCAGCTGCGGCATGAGCGGCACGGCGTCCGGGAACTGCGCGCCGAAGAACGCGCCGACCGCGGCCGGCGTGCCGAGCGAGGCGAAGCCGGCGGCACCCGCGCGCGCCAGGAACAGGGTCGCGGTGAAGCTCGCATCCGTGTTGGGGAGCGCGATCAGCATGAAGCCGCCGCGCGGCCAGATGTGCAGTGCGTGCCGCTCGAGCGCGGGCGCGCCGCCGGCCGGCGGGATGGTGAGCTCCTTGTAGTCGTGGTCGAGCCATTCCTCGCGCACCGTGACGAGGCCCGCGGCGGCGAGACTGCCGCGGACCGCCGAGCCGGCGCCGTCGGTCGCGATGGCCGGTGTCAGGGGCAGCTCCTGCCCGGCGCCGCTCACGGTATCGCGCATCCGCAGGCGCTCGCGCAGCGGATCGGCGGCGAGACACTGGCGGTTGAAGTGCACCGTGACGTTCGGATGGCGCAGCGCCTCCTCGATCAGGAGACGATTGAGATCCGCGCGGCCCACCGAGTAGATGACCTCGTGCTCGCGCTGCCCGTAGCGCTGCAGCGCGCTCGCCCCCGAGGGCTCGTGCACCATGCGCCCGCGCATCGCGATGGTGAGCGGCCGCACCCGCTCCATGAGGCCGGCGCGCTCGAGCGCGCGCATGCCGCGCGCGGCGAGCGCGAGATTGATGGAGCGGCCGCGCTCGGGCTGCGCCTGGCGCGGATCCGGGCGGCGCTCGTGCAGCGCCACCGCAAAGCCGCGCCGCGCCAGCAGCACCGCGAGCAGGGCACCGGCGAGACCGGCGCCGACGATGTTGACCGGGGCGCCGGCCGCGCTCTTCACGCCTGCGCCCCGAGCACCTCGGACAGCCGCTGCGCGAAGTGCGCCACGTCCTCGAAGCTGTTGTAGAGCGGGACCGGCGCGACGCGGATGATGTCGGGCGAGCGCCAGTCGCCGACCACCCCGCCGGCACGCAGGCCCTCGAACACGCGCCGGCCGGCATCCGCGCCGCCGGCGATGCGCAGCGACAGCTGGCAGCCGCGGGCGGCGCTCTCGCGCGGCGTGATGATCGTGACGCGCGGCGCGAGCGGCCGCAGCAGCTCGTCCATGAAGCCGGTGAGCTCCACCGACTTCGCGCGCAGCCGCGCCATGCCCGCGGCGGCGAAGATCATGAGCGAGGCGACGAGCGGCGCGGCCGCGAGGATCGGCGGATTGCTCACCTGCCAGGCATCCGCGCCGGGCGCGGCGCGGAACTCGCTCTCCATGCGAAAGCGCGTGCCGGCCTCGTGCCCCCACCAGCCGGCGAGGCGCGCCCCGGGCAGGCCGCCGCGATGCGCATCGCGCGGCTGCGCGCGCCCGTGACGCTCGTGCACGAAGCAGCCGCCGATCGCGCCGGGGCCGCCGTTGAGGTACTTGTAGCTGCACCACACGGCGAAGTCGGCCCCCGCTTCGTGCAATGCCAGCGGCGTGTTGCCGACCGAGTGCGCCAGGTCGAAGCCGGCGATCGCGCCGGCGGCGTGCGCCGCACGCGCGATGCGCGCCAGGTCGAAGGACTGGCCGGTACGGAACTGCACCCCGGGCCACAGCACCAGCGCGAGCTCGTCCGCGTGGCGGGCGATGGCGGCCTCGATGGCGGCGGGCTCGATCAGGTCCGCACCCGCCGCCGGGGCGAGCTCGATGAGCGCGTCCTCGGGGTCGAGGCCGTGCCAGGCGATCTGCGAGGCAACCGCATGCCGGTCGGAGGAGAAGGCGCCGGCCTCGATGAGCACGCGCCGGCGCCTGCCCTGCGGCCGGTAGAAGCTCGCCATCATCAGATGCAGGTTCACCGTGAGGGAGTTCATCGCGACCACTTCGGACGGGTCGGCGCCGGTCAGCTCGCCGAGTCCCGCCGCGAGGTTCTGGTGGTAGGGCACCCACGGGCGCCCGCCGTGCTCGTGGCCCTCGACGGCACGCAGCGCCCAGGCCTCGAGCTCCTCCAGCACCAGCTGCTTCGCGCTGAGGGGCTGCAGTCCCAGGGAGTGGCCGCAGAGATACACGAGCGGCGCACCCTGGGCATCGCGCGGCAGCGCGAAGCGCTCGCGAAAGCCGCGCAGCGCATCGGCGGCATCGCGTGCGCGTGCCTGCGCGAGGAGCGCCTGATCCATCGCCGCGGGTCTCATGAGTCGAGCCGGTAGAGCAGCGGGCGGCTCGGTACGGCATCGCCGCCGAGCGCGGGCAGCTGCAGCTCGAGCAGATACGCGCCGTCGGGCAGCGCATCGGGCACGAAGGCGAGCTCGGTGACGGTGGCCTCCCGCCGTGCGGCGTCGGCGAGCGCCGTGGAGCCGGGCGGCAGGCCGAAGAAGATGCGGTGCGCGGTGAGGCGACCCTCGTCGTGCGTGCGGTCGATCGAGGGCAGGTCGACGACCAGGTGGGCGATGCCGCGCTCGACGAGCAGAGCCGCCGCCTGCCGCGTGAGATAGGGCGGGGTCTCGTGCGAGTAGTCGTGCACGCGCTTGCCGGGGTGGTTGGGGCGCGTGCGCACGATGAGCGCCTGCGCTGCGAACGGCGGCTGCGCCGGCCAGGCGTGCGCGAGGGCGCGGCGCGTGACGAGGCGGTCGCCGCGCCGCGGGGCGGGATCGCTGTCTTCGTCCACAGCGCCGGCGGGCTCGGCGTCGACGCTCACGAGCAGCGCCGGCAGCAGCCCGAGCGGCGCCACCCGGCTCGCATCGAGGCGCTCGCGCGTCAGGTGCCCGACGCATTCGGTGTGGGTGCCGTTGCAATGCGGGATGAGCGAGATCACCTCGCAGTTGCAGCTCGCGCCCGCGGCCACCGCGCCCGCAAAGCCCGGCACCGCGAACGGCCGGGCAGTCGCGGGCGGCGCGCCGAAGTGCCGCGGCTGGGGACCGGCGAAGTCGAGCTCGAGCGCCAGACTCACCGGGCGCGCGATGTCGAAGCCGAGCTCGCCGCCCTCGAGCGCGATGCGGGCATTCACGCGCTGCGCTCCAGCACCGCGCCGCACTGGCGGCAGGTGCGCTTCCCGGCGCTCGCGAAGAAGCGCTCGAACACCGGCGGGAACTGCTTCTCGATGTCGGTGAGCTCGAAAAATTCCTCGTACAGGCGCTGGCCGCAGCGCTCGCAGTACCACTGGAAGCCGTCGAGCTCCCCGGGACGGCGCGCGCGCTCGATGACGAGTCCCACGGTGTTGGCGGGGCGCTGCGGCGAGTGCGGCAGCCCGGGCGGGATGAGCAGCACTTCGCCGGCGCGGATCGGCACGTCCACCATGCGCCCGTCCTGGATGGTCTTGAGCACCATGTCGCCTTCGAGCTGGTAGAAGAATTCCTGACCCGGATCGACGTGATAGTCCTTGCGGGCGTTGGGCCCGCCCACCACCATGATGATGAAGTCGCCGTCGCGGAATACGCGCTTGTTGCCCACGGGGGGTTTGAGCTGCGCCCGGTTGGCATCGATCCACTGCCGGAAGTTGAACGCTTGCAGGGATTGCATGTGTCCTCCGCGTCTTTCGCGTATGTTACGCGTTGCGGCAAAGCGAGGAGAATCCCATGCATTCGAGGCTGGCGCGGGGCACGGCACGCGGCGTCACGCTGGCGGCGCTGCTCACGCTCGCCGGCTGCAGCCACCTGCACTGGCCCTGGCATCGCGCGCCGCCGCCGCCGCCGGCCGCGGTGCACGAGCTCGAGGTGAGCGGCTCGACGGCGGCGCCGCAGTACTGGAAGCGCAACACGCTGCTCGTCGACCTGAGCGCGGCGAGCGGCGCGGGCCGCCTGGTGCTCACGCCCGCCGCCGGCGGCGCCTGGCCGGTGCGGCTCGCGTTCCGCGTGCTGCCGGGCTCCTTCGGCGCGCTCGAGGTGCGCGGCGCGGCGCGCGAGGTGCTGCCGATCACGGCCACGGGCGTCAAGCCCGTCGACCTCGAGCTCCCGCCCGGTATCTATGCTGCGGGCACCGCGCAGCTCATCGTGAGCTGGGGACCGCAGATCGCGCCCGCGGCCGCCGCCGCTCCCTGAGGCCGGCCCTCAGGCGTCGGGCCGCTGGTAGCCCCGGCACGGCACGCTCAGCGGCGGGCGTGGCGCATCGAGATCGAAGGCGGTGAGCGCGCCGCCCCACACGCAGCCGGTGTCGAGTCCGACCACGCCCGGCTGCAGCACCATGCCGAGCGCCGACCAGTGGCCGAAGACGATGCGCGCGTCGGCGCTGGCGCGCGGGTGCGTGAACCACGGACGCAGCGGCGAGGGCGGCGGCGGCGGCTCGCCCTTCAGGGCGAGGTCGATGCGGCCCTCGGCGGTGCACACCCGCAGCCGCGTGAGCACGTTGATGGTGAAGCGCAGCCGCTCCATGCCGGAAAGCCGCGGGCTCCAGCGGTCCGGCTGATCGCCGTACATGTGCTCGAACAGCCGGCGCGGGTCGCGCTGCAGCGCCTGCGCGACCTCGCCCGCCAGCGCGAGCGTCTGCGCCACCGTCCATTGCGGCACGACGCCGGCGTGCACCATGAGGTCGCCGGCCTCGGCGTGCGCCAGCGGGCGCGTCAGCAGCCACTCGATGAGCGCATCGCGGTCGGGGGCCGCGAGCAGCGCGTCCAGGGTGTCGGAGCTGCGCCGGCGCTGCGCGCCGCAGACGACCGCCAGCAGGTGCAGGTCGTGGTTGCCCAGCACCACCACTGCGTTGTCGCCGAGTGCGCGCACCAGGCGCAGCGTCTCGAGGGAGGCGGGTCCGCGATTGACGAGATCGCCGACGAACCAGAGCCGGTCGCGGTCGGGCGAGAACTTCAGCAGCGCGAGCAGCGCGCGCAGTTCCTCGTAGCAGCCTTGCAGGTCGCCGATCGCATGGCGGGTCACTGCACGATGCCGGGCATGGCCAGGCGGAAGGGCTGGATCGGCGCGTCGAATTGCGCGCCATCGTCGGCCAGCATCTGGTAGCTGCCCTGCATGGCGCCGACCGGCGTCTCGAGCACGGCGCCGCTCGAGTAGCGGAAGCCCTGTCCGGGCTTGAGGTAGGGCTGCTCGCCCACCACGCCGTCGCCGCGCACTTCCTCCACCTTGCCGTTGGCATCGGTGATGACCCAGTGGCGCGTCAGGAGCCGGGCCGGTACCTGACCCTCGTTGCGGATGGTGATGGTGTAGGAGAAGACGAAGCGGCGCTCGCGCGGATCGGATTGCTCGTCGAGGTAGCTGGTCTCGACGTCGACGCGGATCTTGTGCTCCTGGGGCGTCATGATGCTCATTCTAGCAACTCCTCACGTGCGGCCGACGCGCATGGCGAGCACGTCGCACGGCGCCGCGTGCAGCACCGTGTCCTCGGTGAAGTTGACCAGGATCGAGAGGCCATGGCGCTCGCGGCTGCCCAACATAATGAGGTCGATGTGGCGCTCGCGCGCCACGCGCACGATTTCGGATTTGACATTGCCGCTCTCGACCCGGCACTGCGCGCCGGGGAGTCCGAGCTCGGCGGCGAGCGCCGTGAGGCGCTGCTGCGCGCGCTCGAGCAGCTCCTGCTCGATCGGCACCGCCGGCATCAGCGTCTCGCCCATGGGCTCGACCGGCACGAACTCCACCACGTGCAGCAGCTCGATCCCCGCGCCGAGCGTGGCGGCGAGCGCCGCCGCGCGGCGCCCGAGACCGAGGCTGTCCTCGGTCAGATCCACGACCAGCAGGATGCGGCGGTAGACCGTCATGGAGACAGAGCCTAACGTCAGACGCCCGTGCGGTCGAGGGCCAGCGCCAGTGTGTTGAATTCCACGGGACTGAGCGTTTGCGGCCGGGCCTGAGGATCGATGCCGCAGGCGGCGATCTGCTCGCGCGTGAGCAGGGGGGCGAGGGCGTTGCGCAGCGTCTTGCGGCGGTGCGCGAAGGCCGCCTGCACGACCTGCGCGTAGCGGGCCGCCGGCACGAAGCGCGGCTCGGGCAGCACGGTGATGCGCGCCACCGCCGACCACACCCTGGGGGGCGGCTGGAAGGCGCCGGGACCCAGGTCGAACAGCCGCTCGATGCGCATCCAGGGAGAGAGCATCACGGTGAGGCGCCCGTAGTCGGCGCCGCCCGGCGGTGCCGCCATGCGCTCGACGACCTCCCGCTGCAGCATGATGTGCAGGTCGGCGATGGCGGGAGCGTGCGCGAGCAGGTGAAAGAGCAGCGGCGTCGAGATGTTGTAGGGGAGGTTGCCGACGATCCGCAGCCGCCCGCCGCGCCGGGCGGCGAGACTGCCGAAGTCGAATTCCAGGGCATCGCCCACGTGCAGGGCGCGGCGCGCATCGCCGGCAAAGGCCGGGGCGAGGCCGGCGGCGAGATCGCGGTCGATCTCGATGACGTCGAGCGTGCAGTCGCGGAACCCGAGGAGCCGGCCGGTGAGCGCGCCGCGGCCGGGGCCGATCTCCACCAGATGTTCGCCGGCGCGCGGGCCGAGCGCCGCGACGATGCGGGCGATCGCGGCCGGGTCGTGCAGGAAGTGCTGGCCGAAGCGTTTGCGGCGCGGCGGGGGGACCCGGGCCTCGTGGCGCTGCACGGCTGCCTAACGCCGCGCGAGCGCGACGGCGAGCTCGAGGGCGGCGGCGAGGCTCCCCGGGTCGGCGCGGCCGGTGCCGGCGAGGTCGAGCGCCGTGCCGTGATCGACCGAGGTGCGCACGAACGGCAGCCCGAGCGTCACGTTCACCGCGCGGTCGAAGCCGGCGTACTTGACCACCGGCAGCCCCTGGTCGTGATACATGGCGAGCACCGCATCGCACGCGGCGAGCAGCTGCGGTATGAACGCGGTGTCGGCCGGCAGCGGGCCGCTGGCGCGGATGCCGGACTCCTGCATGCGGCGCACCGCCGGTCCGATCACCCTGAGCTCCTCGTCGCCGAGATAGCCGCCTTCGCCGGCGTGCGGGTTGAGTCCCAGCACCGCGATGCGCGGCGCGGCGATGCGGAAGCGCTGCTCGAGCTCGCGCGCGAGGATCGCGGCGGTCTCGCACAGCGACTCGACGCTGAGCGCGCCGCTCACCGCCTTGAGCGGCAGATGCGTGGTGGCGAGCGCCACGCGCAGCGTGCCGGTGGTGAGCATCATGACCGGGCGCGGCGCGTGGGCGCGCTGCGCGAAGTACTCGGTGTGGCCGAGGAAAGCGATGCCGGCCGCGCTGATCGCGCCTTTGTGGACCGGGGCGGTGACCACGGCGTCGAATTCCCCCGCCAGCGCCCCGTCGACCGCGCGGTCGAGGAGCTCGAGCACGTAGGGGGAGTTGCGCGGGTCGAGCGAGCCGGGCGCGCTCGGCACCCGCAGCGCGAACGGCTCGACCACGAGCGTGCCCGGGCGCTGCGCGCGCCGCTGCGAGTCGCGCCGCGCGTGCGCGGCGTAGGGCTCGAGCGCGAGGCGCGCGCCGGTGAGCCGGGCGCGCTCGGCCAGCAGCGCCGGATCGCCGAGGCATACGAGCTCGCATTCGAGCGCGCGCGCGGCGAGCGTGAGGCACAGCTCCGGACCGACCCCGGCGGGCTCTCCGGAGGTGACGGCGATGCGCGGGATCATGGCGGGGGTGGGAGCGAGTGCCGCTCCCGCACGCTCAGGACTTGTATTCCACGTACGCCTCATCGCGCAGGCGCCGCATCCAGATCTCGGTCTCCTCGTCCGCCTTGGAGGCGCGGATCGCGTCCATGGCGTGCCGCCGCTTCATCTCGTCGGTGTTGTCGAAGGTGCGATGGCCGAGCATCTGCACGATGTGCCAGCCGTACTGCGTCTTGAAGGGCTCGCTGATCTCATTGTCCTTCAGCTGCGCGAGCTGCTGCTCGAACTCCGGTACGAAGCTGCCCGGTCCGGTCCAGCCGAGATCGCCTCCCTGGGCGGCGGAGCCGGGGTCCTCGGAGTTGGTCTGAGCGAGCCCGGCGAAATCCTCGCCCTTGAGGATGCGCTCGCGCAGCAGGGTGAGCTTCTGCTTGACGGTGGCGTCGTCGGCGAGCTCGGTGGTTTTCATGAGGATGTGCCGCACGTGCACCTGCTTCTCGATGGCCTTGGTCTCGCCGCCGCGCACCTCGTTGAGGCGCACGAGGTGATAGCCCGTCGGCGTGCGCAGCGGCTCGCTCACCTGGCCGGGCTTGAGCTTCGCGACCACGTCGGTGAGGAAGGTCGGCAGCTCGCTCTCCTTGCGCCAGCCGAGCGCGCCGCCCTCGAGCGCGGTCTGGCTGTTGGAGTAGGCGACCGCGAGGCGCGCGAAGTCCTCGCCCGCCTGCGCCTTCTGGTAGACCTCGGCGGCGCGCCGCGCGGCCTCGTCGAGCTGCGCCTGGGTGGCCTCCTGCGGCACGGCGATGAGGATGTGCGACACGTTGTACTCGTTGTTCGTCGAGGGCTTCTTCGCCTGCTTGTCGAGATACTGGTCGATCTCCTTCGGCGTGATGCTGATGCGGTCGAGCACGTCGCGCTGGCGCAGCATCGACAGCGTGATCTCCTTGCGCAGGTCCTCGCGGTAGGCGGCGTAGTCGAGCCCCTGCTCGGCGAGCGCCTGCGGCAGCTGCGCGAGGGTGAGGTTGTTGCGCCGTGCCACGTCCCCGAGCGCCGCGTTGAGCGTCTCGTCGGTCACCTTGACGCCGTCGTGCTGGGCGCGCTGCAGCTCGATCTCCTGCAGCACCAGGCGCTCGAGCACCTGCTGGCGCAGCACGTTCTGCGGCGGCAGCTCGAGCTTCTGCGCCCGCAAGCGCTCGCTCACCGCCTCGATCTGCGTCTCGAGGTCGCTGTCGAGCACCACCCCGTCGTTGACGATCGCGGCGATGCGATCGAGCATCACGCCCTTGGTATCGAGCTCGCGGGTCTGGGCCGCGGCGAGCGCGCAAAGTCCCAGGGCCGTCACGCTCAGCGCGGCGCGGACAGGAGCCGCCGTCATCATCCGACGCATCGGGTTCAATCCTTCAGTTTTTGGACACCGGTATCCGGCGGAGTGTAGCCGCGGATCTCCTCCGTGAGCGAGGTATCCGACGCCGATCCGACACCAGCCAGCCCGGCAAGTTCCAGCTGCAGCCAGATACCCGTATCGCGGGACCCGGTGAAGCTGCTGACGTAGCGCCGGGCGCCGAGCCGCAACCGCCAGCAGCACGCACGGTACTCGAAGCCGGCGAAACGCTCCAGTTCTTCGTGGTTACGCAGGTCGTAGACCTCCCGCGCGAAGACGTTCCAGGAGCGGCCGATGGGCCAGGCGGTCGAGCCGTCCACCTGGTCGAAGCCCTGGCTGTCGCAGCCGGTGGGCGCGCCCGGCACGAGCGGCACGCCCGGCGTCGTGAGGCACGGCAGCTGCACCCCCTGCACGAACTCCGGTACCTGCACGAAGCGCTCGTAGCGGTAGCTGAGGTTTACGATGGCGTCGGGGGCGGGCTTGTACTGCAGATTCAGCTGCGTGCGCTCGCTGCGCTGATTGTCCGGATCCCATTGCACGCCGGCGTCCGCGTTCCAGTCGTCGAAGGCGGTCAGCGCGAGCTGGGCGACGAAATCGGAGTGCGGGGCGGTGACCGGGGTCTCCCCCGGCAGAGTCACCCGCGGCGGGGTGAAGTAGTAGCTCTGGCCGATGGTGGCGGCGAGGAACTGGCGGCCGCTCTGGGTATCGATCAGACGGCTGGTGAGGCCGGTCGTGAGCTCATTGGCATCGCTCACCCGATCGGCGCCCACGTAGCGGTTGTTGCGGAACAGCTCCACCGGGTTGAGGTCCGGCAGCCCCGTGTCGAACACCGGCAGCGCGTTCTGGTCGCGGTACGGCACGTACAGGTACTGCAGGCGCGGCTCGAGCGTCAGCGTGCGCTGATCGCGCGAGCCCACGTCGCGCTCGAACACCAGTCCCGAGTCGAGGCTCGCGATCGGCAGATCGCGCGACAGGGAGGCCGGCGTGCCCGGCAGCGTATTGTCGAGCTGGTAGAAGGTGGCGCGCCAGGCGAGCGAGGGCCGGAAGAAGTAGCCGGCGCCGGCGAGGTCGAGCCTGAGGTCCGGCGTCAGGTCCTCGCGCCAGCCGGTCGGCAGCGGCGGCTGCCCCGGCGCGCTCGCGGAGTGCTGGAAGTCGACGATCTCGGAGTCGAAGCCGTAGTGCAGCAGGCCGAACAGCGCATAGTCGCCGTCGACGGCGATGCGCGGCACGCGCGCGTAGGGGTGCTCGTCGGCCAGCAGCGTGGTGTCGATGGTCTGATACTGCTGCGCCTCGGCGTCGATGCTCCAGTGCTCGTCGCGGTAGGAAAGGTCGGCGCTGCGGTTGAGGAAGGAGGTGCTGGTGCCGGCGGGGCTTTGCGAGAAGTCCTGGAAGTACAGCACGTCGCTCACCGACTGCGCATCGAGCGTCAGCCGCAGGGCGGCCGGGAGCTCGACGACGTCGTTGAGCTGCAGGCGGTTGCGGCTGCCGCCGAAGGCCGTGTCGTTCGGCAGGTAGTCCCACTGCAGCTCGCCGTGCTGATCCGCGGTGAGAAAGCGCAGGTCGCCCCCGAGATCGGGTCCACGCTTGGTGTACTCGACGGGCTGGAACGTGAAGTCGGCATTGGGCGCGATGTTCCAGTAGTAGGGCACCGAGAGCTGCAGGCCGCTGCTCGAGGTGCTGCCGATGCCGGGAAACAGGAAGCCGCTCTTGCGCTCGCTGCTGAGCGGAAACGATACCCACGGCAGGTAGACGAGCGGCACGCCGAGGAAATCCACGCGCGCATCGCGCCCGGTGCCGATCTCGCCGCGGGTGTCGAGGGTGATGCTGTCGGCCTTGAGCTCCCACGCCTGGTGTCCCGCCGGGCAGGTGGTGAAGTACACGTCCTTGAGACGCAGCTTCCCGTCGGGTGTCAGCTGCAGGGTGTCGGCGGCGCCGCGCGCGCCGCGCTCGCGCAGGTCGAATTGCGCGCCCTGAAACTGCGCGCCCGCCGTGGGCGAGTAGCTGCCGGCGGTCCCGGTCACGTGCACCAGCGGATCCCGGTACTCGATGCGGCCGTCGCTGCGCACGTACTGGTTGGGCTTGTCGATCTGCATCTCGCCGGCGCGCAGCTCGACGTCGCCGCGGGTCACGACCACGTTGCCCTTGACCGACCCCTTGCCGTCGACGCCGACGTCGACCGTATCGCTGGCGATCTCGATGGTGCCGGCTTCGAGCGCCGCGTGCGCTCGCGCAGGAGCCTTGCCGGCCGGTGCCGTGCCGGCGGCGGGTGCCGTGCCGGCGGCGGGCGCCGCGGCGCTGACCGGCGGAGTGCCGGCCGGCGCGGCCGGCGGCGGCGGCGTGAGTTGCGACGGGCAGGGCGGCTCATCGGCCCGGGCCTCGCGCAGGATGCCGCCCAGCACGAGGACGGCGAGTGAGAATGGGCCCGGACGTAACATGGAGAGCGGCATTATAATGATGCGCCGCCGAGAGAGCTGACACGCTACATGACCCGCAGCGACGCGCGACTCGCGCTGATCGAGGATTGGTTGTCGCGCGAGCTGCGTCTCGCAGCGCAGCGCATCGAGCCCGCCTCGAGCGACGCCAGCTTCCGGCGCTACTTCCGCGTGTTCGGCGCGCACGGCACCTGGATCGTCATGGACGCCCCTCCGGACAAGGAGGACGTGCGGCCCTACCTCAAGGTCTCGGGACTGCTCGAGTCCCTCGGCGTGCACGTGCCGCACGTGCTCGAGACCGACGCCGCGCGCGGGCTGCTGCTGCTCGAGGACCTCGGCAGCACGCTGTATCTCGACCGGCTGAGCGCCGGCGAGGACCCGCAGCCGCTCTATCGCGACGCGCTCGCCGCGCTCGCGGCGATCCAGCTGCGCGGCGGCGCGGCGAGCCGCGAGCTGCCGCCCTACGACAGCGCCGCGCTCGAGCGCGAGCTCGCGCTGATGCCCGAGTGGTTCCTCGGCCGTCATCTCGGGCTCGAGATGACCGGCGCCGAGAACGAGCTCATCGCCGCGGCCTGCGCCTTCCTCGTGCGCGAGGCCCTCGCGCAGCCCGAGGTGTTCGTGCACAAGGACTACCACTCGCGCAACCTCATGGTGGTGCCCGGGCGCAATCCCGGGATCATCGACTTCCAGGACGCGATGCGCGGTCCGGTCGGCTACGACCTGGTCTCGCTCCTCAAGGACTGCTACATCGTCTGGCCGCGGGCGCAAGTGGTCGAATGGGTGAGCGGCTACCGCGCGCAGCTCGGCGCCGCGGGCGGTGCCGGCAGCCTCGCCGGGGCGAGCGAAGCGCAGTTCCTGCGCTGGTTCGACCTCGTCGGCGTGCAGCGGCACATCAAGGTGCTCGGCATCTTCTGCCGCCTCTGGTACCGCGACGGCAAGCGCGGTTATCTCGCGGACCTGCCGCGCGTGCTCGCCTACGTGCGCGAGGCCTGCGCGCTCCACGGCGAGCTCGCCCCCCTCGGGCGTTTCCTCGCCGAGCGCGTCGCCCCGCAGCTGCCGCGCGCCAACGCGCGGGCCGGGGCGGCGCCCGGGGCGCAGGCGCACGCATGAGGGCGATGCTGCTCGCCGCGGGCCGGGGTGAGCGCATGCGCCCGCTCACCGACTCGCTGCCCAAGCCCCTGGTGCCCGTGGCCGGCCGGCCGCTCATCGCCTGGCATCTCGCCGCGCTCGCCGCCGCCGGCTACCGCGAGGTCGTGATCAACACCTCGTGGCTGGCCGAGGCGCTGCACGCCGCGCTCGGCGACGGCGCCGGCTTCGGTGTCCGCATCACCTGGAGCGACGAGGGTCCGGTGCCGCTCGAGACCGGCGGCGGCATCTTCCGCGCCGTGCCGCTGCTCGGGCCCGGGCCCTTCCTCGTGGTCAACGCCGACATCTGGACCGACATCGACTTCGCGCGCCTCGCGCTCGAGGCCGATGCGCATGCCCACCTGGTGCTGGTGGCCAACCCGCCGCACAACGTGCGCGGCGACTTCGGGCTCGACGGCGATCGCATCGTCAACCGCGACACCGATCGTTTCACGTATTCGGGGGTGGGGGTGTTTCGCCCGGAGTTCTTCCACGATGCGAGCGCCGGGCGCTTCCCGCTCCTGCCGCTCCTCAATCGCGCGATCGCCGAGCGGCGGCTGCGCGGCGAGCTGCATCGGGGCGCCTGGAGCGACGTCGGCACCGCCGAGCGCCTCGCGGCGCTGGACGCACGGCTGCGTGCGCTACAATGAATCCATGGCGCAGCTCAAGGGAATCCCGGTCGTAACGGCCGACGCCGCCCCGCCCCGGAGCGGTGAGAAATACGTTACCAGCCAAGGGTTTACCGCCATCCGCGACGGCATCAAGGCGCGCGCTGCAGACGCCCCCGCGAGGGCACCGCGCCTGCCCCCGTGGCTGAGGGCGCGGGCTGCGTCCGGCGCGGGGTTCCAGGGCGTCAAGGCGGTCGTGCGCGAGCACCGGCTGGCGACGGTGTGCGAGGAGGCCAAGTGCCCCAACATCGGCGAGTGCTGGAACGCCGGCACCGCGACGCTGATGCTGATGGGTGCGGTCTGCACCCGCGCCTGCCGCTTCTGCTCGGTCGACACCGGCAACCCGCACGGCTGGCTCGATGCCGAGGAGCCGGAGAACGCCGCGCGCACCGTCGAGCTCATGAAGCTCCGGTACGTGGTGCTCACCTCCGTCGATCGCGACGATCTTCCCGACGGCGGGGCCGCGCACTATGCCGCCTGCGTGCGCGCCATCCGTCGCCGCAACCCCGACACCGCCGTCGAGGCGCTGACGCCGGACTTTCAGGGCGTGCTCGCCGCTGTCGCCACCGTGGTCGACTCAGGGATCGCGGTGTTCGCGCAGAACATCGAGACGGTGCGCCGCCTGACCCACCCGGTGCGCGACCCGCGCGCCGGCTACGAGCAGACGCTCGCGGTGCTCGCGCACGCCAAGCGCCACCGGCCGGACGTCCTCACCAAGAGCAGCCTGATGCTCGGGCTCGGCGAGACCGATGAGGAGATCGGCGCGACGCTCGACGATCTGCGCGCCGCGCAGGTCGACATCGTGACGCTCGGGCAGTACCTGCGCCCGACGCTGCATCACCTCCCCGTCGAGCGCTTCGTGACCCCGGCCGAGTTCGACCGCTATCGGGGCGAGGCGCTCGCGCGCGGCTTCCTCGAGTGCGTGTCCGGGCCGCTGGTGCGCTCGAGCTATCGCGCCGAGCAGGCGCTCAACGGCAACAACGCCGGGCTCGACAACCGGAGCCTCGCGCGGTGAGCGCCGCGGCCCTGGATATCGCGGCTGCGCCGGCGCCGGCGGCACCCGCAGCAGTGCCGCCGGCCGTGATCCGCCACCTCGGCCGTGTCGAGTACGAGCCGACCTGGCGCGCCATGCAGCGCTTCACCGCGGCGCGCGGCGCGGCGACGCCGGATGAGATCTGGTTTCTCGAGCATCCGCCGGTGTACACGCTCGGCGCGAACGCGAGCCGCGCCCACCTCATCGCGCCGGGCGACATCCCGGTGGTCGAGATCGACCGCGGCGGCCAGGTGACCTATCACGGCCCGGGACAGCTCGTGGTCTATCCGCTCATCGATCTGAAGCGCCTCGGGCTCGGGATCCGCGACTTCGTCGGCGCGCTCGAGCGCGCCGTGATCGAGCTCGCCGCCGGCTGCGGCATCGCGGCGCAATGCCGCCGCGGTGCGCCCGGCGTGTACGTCGGGGAGGCCAAGCTCGCGAGCCTCGGCGTGCGCGTGCGGCGCAGCGGCTCCTATCACGGGCTCGCGCTCAACGTGGCGCTCGACCTCGAGCCGTTCACGCGCATCAATCCCTGCGGCTATCAGGGGCTCGTCATGACGCAGCTCGCCGCCCTCGGCGGCCCGCGCAGCGTGGCCGAATGCGCCGCGCGCCTCGAGCCGCACCTGCTGCGCGCGCTCGGGCTGCGCACGGCATAGCGCCGCGGCCAGCCGCTCAGTCGTCCGCGCTCACGTCACGACCAGGGCGTGCCCGCGAGCTCGCGCTTGTAGCGCTGCAACTCCTCGTACACCGCGCGCCAGCGCGGCCCGGGCGTGCCGGTGCCCACCGCATGACCGTCGAGGCGCGTCACTGGCTGTACCTCGCGCGTGGCGGCCGACACCCAGATCTCCTCCGCGGCGCGCAGCTGCGCCTCGGTGACCGGGGCGGCGCGCCACGGCACGCCGGCGCGCGCCGCCATCTCCTCGACCACGCTGCGCGTGGTGCCGGGGAGGATGCGCTGCGAGTTCGGCGGCGTCAGCACCTCGTTGCCGATCACCACGTGCACGGCCGAAGCCGAGGCCTCGGTGAGCTCGCCGTCGCGCAGCAGGATGGTCTCGGCGGCGCCGGCGTCGATCGACTCCTGGCGCAGCAGCACGTTGGCGAGCAGCGCCACCGACTTCACGTCGCAGCGCGCCCAGCGGGTATCGGCCGCGGTGATGCAGGCGATGCCGTCGGCGAGGACTTCGGCGCTCACCTGCGGCAGCGGTGCGCAGAAGGCGAATACCGTGCGTGGAATGTCGGGCAGCGGCGCGTGCGTGCGGCCGTTCTGCGCGCCGCGCGTGACCTGCCAGTACACGTAGCAGTCGCCGCCGCCGTTGCGCTCGATGAGGGTGCCGAGGATGGTGCGCCACTCCTCGCGGCTGTGCGGGTCCTCCATGCGCAGCGCCGCGAGGCTGCGCGTCAGGCGCCCGGCGTGCGCGCTGAAGCGGAACGGGCGGCCGCCGTACACCGGCATGACCTCGTAGACGCCGTCGGCATAGAGAAAGCCGCGATCGAGCGGCGAGATGCGCGCCTGCGCGAGCGGCAGCACGGCGCCGTTGAGATAACAGAGGGGCAGCGGGTCGGCCATGTCGGGTCCTTCAGCGCGCGGCGGGCGTCACTTCTTGCGCAGCCACAGCGCGATGCCGTCCGTCATGCGCGTCCACAGGCCTCCCTGGGGCACGGCCGCGAGCGCCACCAGCGGCGCGCTGGCGAGCACCGTGCCGCGGCCGTCGGTGACGGTGAGCGAGCCGAGCTTCTCGCCGGCCGCGAGCGGTGCGATGAGCGGCTCGTGGTCGAGCCGCGCCACCGTCTCGACCGAGCCGCCCTGGCCGCGGGGCACGAGCGCGTAGACGTCCGCGGGCACGCCGACCGCGGCGAACTCGGCGGCCGATTGGTAGACACGGGGTTTGAGCACCGTGCTGCCCGCCGTCTTGACGCGGATCGACTCGAAGAAGGTATAGCCGTAGTTGAGGAGCGCGGCGCTCGCTTCCTCGCGCGCGCGCTCGCTCGGCGCGCCCATCACCACCGACACGAGGCGCATGCCGTCGCGGTTGGCGGAGCTCACCAGGCAGAAACCCGCCGCATCCGTGTGCCCGGTCTTCAGTCCGTCGACGGACGGATCCTTGCCGAGCAGCGTGTTGCGGTTGCCCTGGCGGATGTTGTTCCACATGAACTCGCGCAGGCTGAAGAGGCCGTAGTACTGAGGGAACTGGCGGATGAGCGCACTCGCCAGCGTCGCCATGTCGCGCGGCGTCGTGTAGTGATCGGGCGCCGGCAGTCCGTCGCTGTTGACGAAGTGGCTGCCCTGCATGCCGAGGCGCCGCGCGTACTCGTTCATCATCTGCGCGAACGCCTCCTCGGTGCCGCCGACCTTCTCGGCGAGCGCGATGGTGGCATCGTTCCCCGACTGCACGATCATGCCCTTGAGGAGGATGTCGACCGGGATCTGCGTGCCGACCTGCACGAAGGTGCGCGAGCCCTCCGCCTTCCACGCGTGCCGGCTGATGGTCACCAGGTCGGTCAGCTTCAGCCGTCCGTCGGTGAGCGCCTGGAACACCACGTACGCGGTCATGAGCTTGGTGAGGCTCGCCGGCGGCTCGCGATCGTCGGCGTGCTGCTGCGCGAGGATGCGGCCGCTGAAGTGATCGACGAGCACCCAGGCGCGCGCGTTGACCTGGGGCGGGGCCGGAACGGGCGCGGCGGCGGCGGCGCTCGGTGGGGGCGCGGCGGCGCCGAGCGCCAGCACGGCGCAGCAGAGGGCAAGACGGATACCGGTCACCGTGGGGAGTCCTTCGGCTGCAGGAAAGCTCCGAAGTCTAGCCCAACTGCAGGCTCAGTCGGTGACGAGGCGTGGGTCGGGGATGCCGAGGCCGGCGAGCCGCGCGGCGAGCGCGTCGAACTCGGCGACGCTGCCCACCGGGCCGATGCGTACGCGGTAGAGCGGCGGCTTGCCCTGGGGCGGGGGCAGGATGAAGGCGCTCGCGAGTCCCGCGGCGTGCAGCCGCGCGAGCTGCCGTCCGGCGTTGGCCGGATCGCCGAAGGCGCCGGTCTGCACGTAGAGCGGCGGCAGCGCGGGCGCAGCCGGCGGCTCGGCCGTGCCCGCAGCCGGTACGGGCGGCGGCGCCGTGGCGGGCTGCGTGGCCGGCGCGGCCTCCGGCGCGGCGGCCGGCGGCGCAACCGCCGGGACGGCCGAGCCCGCGGCACCCGGCTCGAGCGCGCGCACTTCCACCATCGCGGTGCCCTCGCGCAGCATGTCGAGCTTCGCGGCCGCGGTGTAGGAGAGGTCGATGATGCGGTTGGCGACGAAGGGGCCGCGGTCGTTGATGCGTACCACGACGCTCCTGCCGTTGGCGAGGTTGGTGACGCGCGCGTAGGTCGGCAGCGGCAGCGTCTTGTGCGCCGCCGTCATGCCGTACATGTCGTAGGGCTCGCCGCTCGAGGTGTTGCCGCCCTGGAAGGTCGGCCCGTACCACGAGGCGACGCCGCGCTCGAGGTAGCCGTCGGCCGTACCGAGGACGAAGTAGCGGTGGCCGAGCGCATCGTAGAAGGGCGGATTGCCGTGCACGCTGCGCGGCTCGGGGCGCGGCACCGCATCCGGAATGCGGGCGATCTGCGCGGCCCCCGGCGGCGGCGGCACGGGCTGCGGCGGCAGCGGCTGGATGCGGTGCGCGGTGCTGGCGCAGGCCGCGAGCATCACCGTGGCGGCGAGCGCGCCGCCTGCGCGCACGGCCCGCAGCAGGCCGCGCGCACCGCTCACGGCGGCGTTCCGTGCACGCGTGCGGCGAGGGTACTCGCCAGATCGTACACGGCCATGGCATAGCGCGCGCTCACGTTGTAGCGGGTGATCACGTAGAAGTTGTGGAAGCCGACGCGGTAGGCCGGACCATCGCGCTGCTCCGCCGGGATCAGCATCGCCGGCGTGTCGGGCGGCAGGTCGAGGCCGAGCTTCACGCCGTGCGCCGCGAGCGCGCCCACGGTCTCGTTGAGCTCGAGGCTATGCGGCTCGAGCTGCTGCAGGCCCGGATCCCCCGCGGGCGCCGTCGTCTCGGCGAGTACCGGGCCGCCGGCGGCCCAGCCGTGCTCGTGCAGATAGTTGGCGACGCTCGCGAGGATGTCGTCCCAGTCGCCCCACAGGTCGCGCTTGCGGTCGGTGTCGGCGTCCACCGCGTAGCGGCGGTACACCGAGGGCATGAACTGCGGTACGCCCATGGCGCCGGCGTAGGAGCCGGTGGTGGTGAGCGGATCGAGCTTGTTCTCGCGCGTCAGCAGCAGGTATTGCTCGAGCTCGCCGCGGAAGTAGCCGCCGCGCTGCGGGTAGTCGAACGCCAGCGTCGAGAGCACATCGATGACCCGGTAGTGACCGGTCGAGCGGCCGTAGAAGGTCTCGACGCCGATGATCGCGACCAGGTACTCCGGCGGCACCTGGTACTGCGCGGCGATGCGCTCGAGCTCGAGCTGGTGGTCGAGCCAGAACTGCACGCCGCGGTCGATGCGCTCGGGCGTGAGCAGCCGCTCGCGGTACTCCCACCACGGGGCGACGCGCTCGAGCGGGCGGTTCATGGCCTCGATGATCTTCGGCTGCGGCTGCGCTCTGGCAAGCAGCTTCACCACCGAGCGGCGGCTGAAGGCGTCGTGCCTCACGACCTCGGCGACCCAGCGCGCGATCTCCGGCCGGTGCACGTCGAAGGGCGCGAGCACCGGCACGGGAGCCGGCAGGACGGCCGGCGGCGCGGTATTTGGCGCGGGTGCTGCGGCGGGTGCGGGCGCAGCGGTCGCGGGTGTGGGTGCCG
The DNA here is from genome assembly GCA_035523985.1 of Steroidobacteraceae bacterium. Classification (GTDB taxonomy): domain Bacteria; phylum Pseudomonadota; class Gammaproteobacteria; order Steroidobacterales; family Steroidobacteraceae; genus 13-2-20CM-66-19. Next base: position 106,993 of record DATKPR010000023.1, read on the forward strand.
CGGCGGGCGCGGGCGCAGGCGTCGCGGGTGCGGCGGAGGCCGCGGGGGGCGTCGTCGTCACGGGCTGCGCCACGGGCGGCGCCGCGGCGTGCGCTGCGAGCGGCGCGCAGGCGAGCGCGGCGACCAGGATGTGGCGGCGGCTGTTCAATGCTGGGAATCGGGCAGTCTAGGAACCGACGAGCTTCCGCCGTGAGTACAGCGCCATGAGAATACCGAAGCCCGCGAGGAGCGTCACGACCGAGCTGCCGCCGTAACTGACGAGCGGCAGCGGCACGCCGACCACCGGCAGCAGTCCCGTGACCATGCCGGCGTTGATCAGCACGTAGACGAAGAAGGTGAGGGCGATGCTGCCGGCGAGCAGCCGCGCGAACGTGTCCTGGGTCTGCATGGCGAGATAAATCGAGCGCGCCACCACGAAGAGATACAGGAGCAGCAGCAGCAGCAGTCCGAGCAGCCCGAACTCCTCGCCCACCACCGCGAACACGAAGTCGGTGGAGCGCTCGGGCAGGAACTCGAGCTGCGCCTGGCTGCCGTTCATCCAGCCCTTGCCGAAGACGCCGCCCGAGCCGATCGCGATCTGCGACTGGATGATGTGGTAGCCGGCGCCGAGCGGATCGGTCTGCGGGTTGAGGAAGGTCAGCACGCGCTTCCTCTGGTAGTCGTGCATGAAGCTCCAGCCGAACCACGCCGCGGCCACGGCGAGCGCGAGCAGCGCCAGCATCACGCGCACGCGCAGCCCCGCGAGCACGATCACCAGCGCGCCGGCCACGGCGATCAGCGCCGCGGTGCCGAGGTCGGGCTCGACCGCCACCAGCGCCACCGGCAGCAGGATCAGCGCCGCCATCGCCACCAGCGACACGAAGCTCGGCGGCAGCGGCCGTTCGTGCAGGTACCACGCGCAGGTCATCGGCACGGCGAGCTTCATGAGCTCGGAGGGCTGGATGCGGAACAGGCCGAGGTTGAGCCAGCGCGTGGCGCCGAGGCCGGTGTGACCGGCGACGGCGACCACCAGCAGCAGGAAAACGCCGCCCACGTACAGCCACGGCGTCATGCGGCGCAGGAAGTTGGGATTGACGCGTGCCAGCAGCAGCATCGCCACGGTGCCGAGCAGCATGCGCAGCACGGTGCGCACCACCACCTCGGCGCGCTGCCCGGAGGCGCTGTAGAGCACCACCAGCCCGAAGGCCGCGATCAGCGCCAGACCCACCACCAGCGGCCCGTCGATCTTCAGCGCGAACAGCACGCGCGCCGCGCCGGTGAGCGTGCGGCGGGTGCGCGAGCCGTAAGGGAGTTCCTCGTAAATCATGACTGGCCGGCGCGCACGGGCCGCACGCCGCTCGCAGCGGTGGTGGTGACGGTCTCGGGCGGCGCCGCGCGCGGCGCCGGGGCCGGGGGCGCCACGTCCGGGCGCGGCGCGGGCTTCAGTTTTCCCTCGCTGTCGAGCAAATAGGCGTCCATCAGCTTGCGCGCCACCGGAGCCGCGTTGCTCGCGCCGAAACCGGCGTTCTCGACGAGCACCGCCACCGCGATGCGCGGCGCCGCGGCGGGCGCGAAGGCGATGAACCAGGCGTGATCGCGCAGCCGCTCCGGAACCGTGCTGGCGTTGTACCGGGCGTTCTGCGCAACCGTGTACACCTGGGCGGTGCCGGTCTTGCCCGCGGCCTCGTAGGCGGCGCCCCTGAAGGCGACCCAGGCGGTGCCGCAATAGCGCGCGCAGTGCGTGGTGCCGACCATGGCATCGAGCACCACCGTCCAATCGGCATCCGACACCCCCTTGATCGGGGCACCCTCGACCGGGGCGAGCCACTGCGTGCGGCCGGCGGCATCGCGCATTCCGCGCACCACGCGCGGGCGGAAGTTGCGGCCGCGCTCGGCGAGGATTCCCGTGATGTGCGCCAGCTGCAGCGGCGTCACGAGCAGATAGCCCTGCCCGATCCCCATGTTGACCGTCTCGCCCGGGAACCAGGTCTGGTCCTCGGGCCGCTTGAAGGCCTTGCGCTTCCAGTCCGGGGTCGGCAGCAGGCCCGCCTTCTCGCCGCCGATGTCGATGCCGGTGGGCTGTCCGTAGCCGAAGGGCGCGAGGAAGGCCGCCATGCGCTCGATGCCGAGCGTCGAGGCGAGCCGGTAGAAATACACGTCCGAGGAGCGCGAGATCGCCTCCGGCAGGTCGAGCCAGCCGCGCGGTTCGTCCTTGTCGGCGCGCCACACGTGGCGGCTCCCGGGCAGGAAGAACTCCCCGTTGCAGAACACCTTGGTGTCCGCCGCGGTCGTGTGATCGGTGAGCGCGGCGAGCCCGAGCACCGGCTTGATGGTCGAGCCCGACGGATAGGTGCCGCGCAGCGCGCGATTGAACAGCGGCCGGTCGATGTCGTTGGCGAGCGCGTTGTACTCGGCGGGCGTGATGCCGCGCGCGAACAGATTCGGATCGAAGCCCGGCAGGCTGACCAGCGCCAGCACGTCGCCGTTGGCCGGATCGAGCGCCACGACCGCGCCGCGATGCGTGCCGAGCGCGGCTTCCGCGACGCGCTGCAGCTTGAGGTCGATCGACAGCAGCAGGTCCTCGCCCGCCGCCGGCGCGCGCGTGCGCAGGTTCGGCACGAACGCTCCCTGGCGCTCGACCGAGCGGCCCTGCGCGTTCACCAGCAACTCGCGAAAGCCGTTCTGGCCGTGCAGCTGCTCCTCGTAGGTGCTCTCGACGCCGAGCTTGCCGATGAGCGCGGTGCCGGCGTAGGCGGCGCGGTCGATGTGCTTCAGGTCCTCCTCGCTGATCGCGCCGACGTAGCCGAGCGCATGCACGGCGAGCTCGCCGTTGGGGTACCAGCGCGTCTGGCGCGTCTTGATGTCGACGCCGGGAAACTCGAAGCGCCGCACCGCGAAGCGCGCCACGTCCTCATCCGACATGTGCAGGCGTATCGGCACGCTGTCGAAGCTGCGGCTCACGGCGATGGTGCGCATCAGCTCGTCGATGGCCTCGGGCCGCAGCACACCGAGCGCCGCGAGGCTCCGGAGCGTGCGCCGCACGTTCGCCGCGGCCGGCCAGCCCGGCACTTCCTCGGGCACCAGCTCGAGCTGGTAGGCGGGCTGGTTGGAGGCGACCACTTCGCCGTTGCGATCGAGGATCAGGCCGCGCGCCGCCGGGATCGGCTCGGTGCGCACGCGGTTGCCCTGCGAGAGGTCGGAGTAATACTCGTGCCGCACCACCTGCAGCACGATCAGACGCGCGATGAGGCCGAGCGTGGCGAGCGCCATGAGCGCGCCCACGGTGAGCGCGCGCCGGTCGAACAGGCGCTGCTCGCGCCATTGATCCTTGATGCGTACCGCGGGCATGGCTTCAGCGCTCGCCGCCGCGCGTCATGCCAGCCGGCCTTCGCTGTAGGACAGCATGGCCGCGACCGGCGGCCACACCAGCGCGCCCGTCAGGCAGTGCAGCCAGCGCAGCGGCGTCGTCACCGGGTGTCCGGTCCAGCCGTCGATCGCGAACAGCACGAACTCGTAGACGATGAGCGCGGCGAGCACCAGCAGCGATTGCTGGAAGGCGGGTTTGGAGCGGATGCGCTGGTGCTCGCGCACCGCGATGTAGGCGACGATCGCCAGTGCCAGCGCGTGCTCGCCCAGCACCGGCCCCTGAAAGACATCGAGCATCACGCCGCAGGTGAAGCCGAGGCCGATGCCGCCGGCGCGCGGCGCATTGATCGACCAGTAGAGCACCGTCAGCACGAGGAACGCCGGGCGCAGCACGTCGAGCCAGACGGGCAGCGGCAACACCGTCAGCACGAGCGCGAACAGCGCCGTGAGCGCCATGCGCAGGCGCACCTGGGTGGCGGTCACGGCTCGCGCCTCGAGCGCGGCGGCACGGCCGGCGGCGCCTCGGGGGATGCAGCGCCGGCGGCGGGCGCCGCCGGCTCGCCGGGTGGCGCACTGGCGGAGGTGGACGCGGGCGCGGTCGCGGGCGCGGGCTCAGGCGCGGCGCCGGCCGCGGGCGCCGCGGTGGGCGCGGCGCGGCGGGGTGCAGGCGCGGCGCTGCGGGGCGGGGGCGTCGTCCCCGGAGCCGGCGTTGCGGCGTGCTCGGGCGTCGCGGCGTGCTCGGGGGCGCTCTCCGGGCGGCTCGCCGCCGGGCGCGGCGGCGCGGGCAGCGGCTGCATCGCGGCGTTGCCGCTCTTCACGTCGGCGGCGCTGCGCGCGCCGGTCGCGGGCGCGGCCGGGTGACCCTCGCGGAACCACACCAGCATCACCTCGGTCTCGCTGTCGATGTGCGAGAGCGCGGTCGCGCGCACCTGGGCGAGCGGCTGGATCGCATCGCGATGCACCTCGCTCACGCGCGCCACGGGATAGCCCTCGGGAAAGACGCCGCCCAGGCCCGAAGTGACCAGCAGGTCGCCGTTGCGCACGTCGGCGTTGGCCGGCAGATACGGCAGCGCGAGCGAGCTCGCATCGCCGCCGCCGACCGCGATGGTGCGCAGCCCCGTGCGCTCGAGGCGCACCGGCACGGCGTGCTCGGGATCGGTGATCAGGATCACCTCGGCGCTCCAGGGCCCCACGTGGGTCGTCTGGCCGATGAGCCCGCGGTCGTCGAGCACCGCCTGGCCCTTGAAGACGCCGTTGGTGGCGCCGCGATCGATGAGCAGCCGCTGGCGCAGGCTGCTCTGCTGGATGCTGATGATCTCCGCGGCCAGCCAGCGGTCGGCGACCGGCGGCAGCGCCTCGCGCAGTCCGCGCAGCTCGCCGTTCTCGTGCGCCAGCGCGTCGTAGCGCATGGACAGCAGCTCGAGATCGCGCTGCCGCTGGCGCAGCCGCGCATTCTCGGCGCGCAGCGCCTCGCGGCTCTGGAAGCTCTCCCTCAGCCAGCGCCAGGCGCTCGGCGGGGAGTTGACCGCGAGCTGGATCGGGTAGGCCGAGGCCTGCAGCACGTAGCGGACCCGCTCGAGGTAATGGGCGCGCTGGTCGAGATACATGATCACGACCGACAGCACGGCGTAGAGCGTGAAGCGAAAGCCGGGAGAGCCGCCCCGCCCCTGCAGGGGTCTGCCGGCCGCTGTCCCGAATGCCGCCACTTGAGGCTCGTGCGCTCCTTGGCGCTACTCGAGGCCGAAGTGCCCCGGACCGAGCTCATCCATCAGCTCGAGAATGCGGCCGCCGCCGCGCGCCACGCAGGTGAGCGGATCGTCCGCCACCACGACCGGCAGTCCGGTCTCCTCGGTGAGCAGCTTGTCGATGTCGCGCAGCAGCGCGCCGCCGCCGGTGAGTACGATGCCGCGCTCGGCGACGTCGGCGCCGAGCTCGGGCGGGGTCTGCTCGAGCGCCTGCTTGACGGCGCTCACGATCGCCTGCAGCGGCTCCTGCAGCGCCTCGAGGATCTCGTTGCTGTTGAGTGTGAAGCTTCGCGGGACGCCCTCGGAGAGATTGCGTCCCTTGACCGACAGCTCTCGCACCTGCTGGCCGGGATAGGCCGACCCGATCTCGATCTTGATGCGCTCGGCCGTCGCCTCTCCGATCAGGATCCCGTAGTTACGCCGCACGTAATTCATGATGGCGTCGTCGAACCGATCGCCGCCGATGCGCGCCGAGTTCGCGTAAACGATGCCATTCAAAGAGAGCACGGCG
>DATKPR010000024.1:0-16251 GCA_035523985.1 Steroidobacteraceae bacterium
GCCACCAACGCGGCCATGGACCACATGAATCACGAGCTCAAGATCATGCGCCGCATGCTCGAGACGCAGCTCGAGCAGCTCGCCTGGAACGAGCGCTCGCGGCGCACGCCGGTGATCGCCGAGATGCTGCGCGAGCTCACCGAGATGGGCATCGCGCAGGACCTCGCCGAGCGCATCGGCGAGCAGCTGCCCGCGGAGGTGGATCTGACGAGCGCGCGGCGCTTCGCCATCGCCGGCCTCTCGCAGTACCTGCGCACCGCCGGTCCCCGCTGGCAGGACGAGGGCGGGCGCGTGGCGCTCGTCGGCGCCACCGGCGCGGGCAAGAGCACCACGCTCGCCAAGCTCGCGGTGCGCTGGGTGCTGCGCCACGGGGCGCGCGACCTGGCCCTGGTCGCGGCCGACACCGTGCGCATCGGCGCACAGGATCAGCTGCAGTCGCTCGGCCAGCTGCTCGGTGCGCCGGTGTACGCGCCCGACGGCTTCGCGGGCCTGCCGGTGCTGCTCTCGCAGCTGTCGCGCTTCCGGCTGGTGCTCATCGACACGCCGGGCACCAGCGTGCGCGATCCGCAGCTCGCCTCGCGGCTCGCGGTGCTCGCCAACTCGGCGTCCCAGCTCGAGTCGGCGCTCGTGCTGCCCGCCAACATGCAGGCCGGGGCCATGGATGAGGCCGTCCGGCGCTTCGCCCCCGCCAATCCCGCCTGCTGCCTGATTACCAAGGTCGACGAGGCGGCGAGTCTCGGCGGCGTGCTCTCGGTATTGATCCGCGCGCGCCTGCCCATCGCCTACGTCAGCAGCGGGCAGCGCGTGCCCGAGGACCTCGCTCCCGCGCGCGCGCTCGATCTGGTCTCGCAGGCGGTGCAGCTCGCCAGGACCCATCACGCGAGCGTCGACGAGGATCTGCTGCGCCGCCGCTTCGGCAGGAAGACCCATGGCGGCGCCTGAGCTCAGCGTGATTCGCAACACCCGGCCCCTCGATGGTCTCGCCCAGCCCGTGCAGGTGATCGCGGTCACCGGCGGCAAGGGCGGCGTTGGCAAGACCAGCGTCGCGGTGAACCTCGCGACCGCACTCGCCGCGCTCGAGCGCCGCGTGGTGCTGCTCGACGGCGACCTGGGGCTCGCCAATGCCGACGTGTTCCTCGGACTCTCGCCGCGCTACACCCTCGCGCACGTGCTCGCGGGCGAGCGCACCCTGGATGAGATCCTGGTCGCGGCACCGCAGGGCTTTCACCTGATCCCGGCCGCCGCCGGTGCCGCCGATCTCGCGCAGCTCGGCGCCGCCGAGCACTTAGGATTAGTGCGCGCCTTCGGCGCCCTCGCCACGCGCCTCGACGTCATGATCGTCGACACGGCGGCGGGCCTCTCGCACAGCGTGCTGCAGTTCTCGCAGGCCGCGCAGCACGTCGTGGTGGTGATCTGCGACGAGCCGGCCTCGATCACCGACGCCTATGCGCTCATCAAGGTGCTGAGCCGCCATCACGGCGTGCAGCGCTTCCGCGTGCTCGCCAACCAGATCCGCGTGCCCGGCGGCGGGCGCGAGCTCTTCCAGCGCTTCGAGCGGGTGGCCGCCCGCTTTCTTGACGTAATCCTGGAGTACGCGGGCGAAATCCCCGACGACGAGTACCTCAGGCGCTCGGTGCGCAACCAGCGCCCGGTGCTGGAAGAGTACCCCTCGAGCCCCGCGGCCCGGGCATTCAAGAAATTAGCGGCCCATGCCGATAAGTGGCCCGTACCGGCTGGCCCGAGGGGCAATATCGAATTCTTCGTGGAGCGCCTCGTCCAGCGCACGGCCACCCGGCCGCAGGCGGTGTCATGAGCGCCGCCGGGGCCTATGGGGCGCTCAAGGCCGGCGGGCGCGCCGGGGACGAGCTGATCGTCCGCCATGCGGAGCTGGTGAAGCGCATCGCTTACCACCTCGCCGGACGGCTGCCGCCTTCGGTGTCGGTCGACGACCTGATCCAGGCGGGGATGCTCGGACTGATGGAAGCGGCGGCGAATTACACCGCGAGCCGCGGGGCGAGTTTCGAGACCTACGCGGGCATCCGCATCCGCGGGGCCATGATCGATGCGCTGCGCGCGCTCGACTGGGCGCCGCGCTCGGTGCACCGCAAGGCGCGGGCCGCGGCGGCGGCGGTGCGCGAGGTCGAGCGCAGCACCGGGCGCAGTGCGCGCGATGTGGAGATTGCGCAGCAGATGGGCGTGTCGCTCGAGGAGTACCACTCCATCGTGCAGGACGCCGCGAGCTGCCGCCTGGCGAGTCTCGACGACGAGACCGGCGGCAACACGGAAGGTGCGGCCGATCCGTTCCGCGAGACGGCCGACGACCAGATGCGCGCCTCGCTCGTGAGGGCGATCGAGTCGCTGCCGGAGCGCGAGCGGCTGGTGATGTCGCTCTACTACAGCGAGGGACTCAACCTCAAGGAGATCGGCGAGGTGCTCAAGGTGACCGAATCGCGTGCCTGCCAGCTGCATGGCCAGGCGCTGGTGCGCCTCAAGGCACGGCTCGCCGACTGGCGCGAGAAGGACAAGGAGACGGAAAAATGAGACTGCGGCGCCCCCCGGGCGCGCGCACTGAGGGGACGGCTTGGACATCCTGAGCATCCTCGGGCTGGTGCTCGCGCTGTGCGCGGTGCTGGTGGGCGCGGTGCTCAAGGGCGCCGGCATCATGGCACTGGTCTCGGCGGCGGCCTTCATGATCGTCGTGGTGGGCACCATCGCGGCCATCCTGGTGCAGACGCCGCTGCCGGTGATGCGCCGTGCGCTCGCGATCTTCGGCTGGGTGATTCGTCCGCCGGTGCGCGACGGCAACGGCCTCATCGGCAAGATCGTCGAGTGGAGCAACACCGCGCGCAAGCAGGGACTGCTCGGCCTCGAGCCGATGATCGACCGCGAGCACGACCCGTTCGTGAAGAAGGCGCTGCAGCTGGTGGTCGACGGCAGCGAGCCGGACGCGATCAGCAACGTCATGAACGTCGAGCTGCACGTGCGCGAGCACGCCGATCTCACCGCCGCCAAGGTCTTCGAGGGGATGGGCGTCTATTCGCCCACGCTCGGCATCATCGGCGCGGTGCTCGGGCTCATGGCGGTCATGCAGAACCTCGCCGACCCGACGCGCCTGGGCCACGGCATCGCCGCGGCCTTCACCGCGACGGTCTACGGCATCGGGCTCGCGAACCTGTTCTTCCTGCCCGTGTCCGCGAAGCTGAAGGTGATCATTCACCGCCAGACGCAGATGCGCGAGATGGTGATCGACGGCATGTTGTCGATCGCCCAGGGCGAGAATCCCCGCGCCATCGAATCGAAGCTCCAGGGCTACCTGCACTAGAGGCCGCGAGAACATGGCGCGCAAACCCAAGCGGCACGAGGAGCACACCAACCACGAAGCGTGGGCGATCCCCTACGGGGATCTGATCACGCTGCTGCTCGCCTTCTTCGTCGTCATGTACGCCCTCTCCACGGTCAACCAGGGCAAGTACCGCCTGCTCTCGGACTCGCTCTACGCGGCCTTCCGCGGCGAGCCGCGCACGCTCGAGCCCGTGCAGCTCGGGCAGCATCAGGCGGGCGCCGGCGCCGACAGTCACACCGGGGTGCTGCAGCAGCAGCGCCCGGATCCGCAGCACGCCCCGGCGGCCGGGGAGCTGGTGAAGCTCGCCCCGGTGATGCCCCAGGTCGCGCCCACGCGCGCCGCCGAGCTCGCCGCGCAGGCCGCGCAGCGCGAAGCGGCGCTGGCGCGCGTCGCCGACCAGGTGCAGAACGCGCTCGGCGACCTCGTGCGGCGCAACCTCATGACCGTGCGGCGCAAGGAGATGTGGGTCGAGGTCGAGTTGCGCACCGACATCCTCTTCACGAGCGGCAGCGCCCAGCCCGCACCCACCGCGGTCCCGGTGCTCGAGCGCCTCGCGCAGGTGCTGGCGCCGCTGCCGAACGCCATCCGTGTCGAGGGCTACACCGACAACGTCCCGATCCGCACCAGTGTGTTCTATTCCAACTGGGAGCTGTCCGCGGCACGCGCCGGCAGCGTCGTGCGCGTGCTCTCGGGCCAGGGCGTCGACCCCGGCAGGCTCGCCGTGGTCGGCTACGGCGAGCAGCGTCCCGTTGCGAGCAACGATACCCCCGAAGGGCGTAACGCCAACCGCCGCGTGGTGGTGGTGATCCTCGCGGTGGAGAGCCCGCCCGCCGAGGCTGCGCCGGCATCCGCGCCGGCATCGGCGCCGGCCGCCGCGCCGGCCGCTCCGGCCGCCTCTCCCATCGCCGTCCCGCCCGCCGCGCCCGTCGCCGCCCCGGCCACCGCGCCGCCCGCCGCCGGGGCCGCGCCGCCCGCCGCCGGGGAGGGCTGAGCCGATGGCATGGTTCATGCAGCCTCATGCAGCAGCGCCGCGCGCGGCGGAAAACCGACTGCGCGCCGCGTGTGAAACCGCTCACAGGAGCCCCCGGTGCATATGATCGAGATACCGCCCGTTGACCTGCTGCTGGCCGGATGCGGCACGCTGCTGGTGTTCGTATTCGCGCTCGCCGCGCTCTCCTTCGATGCGTGGCGGCGCGCCGCCCGCCGGCAGAGCCAGCACCTCCTCACCCACTCGCAGTCGCTCCTCGAGCAGCTCACGGCGCTCGATGCACGCCTCAGCGCCACCGCGACCGCGGTGCGCCGCCTCGATGAGCGCATCGAGCGTCAGCGTGCGCCCGGCGCCGCGCCGCTCGCCGCCGCCGCCCCGCCCGGCTACCAGATCGCCATCCGTCTCGCGCGCAGCGGCGCCTCGTGCGAGGAGCTCGTGACGAGCTGTGGCATTTCGCCCGGCGAGGCCGACCTGGTCCGCCGTATTCACGGCGCCGCGCAGCGCGCAGGAGTGTAACGTGGCCGCCCATTCCAACACCGCCGTCGCCGACGGCCCCGATGTCGCCTTCGCCTTCGTGCAGGCGCTCGCCGGCGAGCTGTCCGCCGGCGAAGTCGAGCTGCCGGGCTACCCCGCGGTGGTCGCCAGCATCCAGCAGGTGCTCAACGACGACGACGTCGACATCGCCAAGGTGGTCACGGCCATCGGCAGCGAGCCGGCCATCGCCAGCCAGATCGTGCGCATGGCCAACTCCGCCGCGCTCAACCCGCGGCGCATACCGGCCGCGGATCTGCGCGCCGCCATCACCCGCGTCGGCCTCAACACCGTGCGCACCGCCACGGTCTCCTTCGCCATGAGCCAGCTGCGCGTCGCCCCCGACCTCAAGGGTCTCGAGCGCGAGATCGAGGATCTGTGGCAGCGCAGTGTGCGCGTCGCCTCGCTCAGCCAGGCGATCGCCAAGCGCCTGACGCAGCTCAACGCCGATGCCGCCATGCTTGCGGGCCTCTTGCAGGGCATCGGCCGGCTCTACATCCTGGCGCGCGCCAGCAAGCACGCGGCGCTCTACGCCGACACCCAGGCCTACAACCACGTGGTGCAGACCTGGCACCTGCAGATCGCCGCCGCGCTCATCGAGAACTGGGGCTTCGCACCGGACATCATCGAGGCGGTGCGCACCTCCGAGGACATGGACCAGGACGTGCGCGGCCCGCTCACCCTCGCCGACGTGCTGGCGGTGGCGGCGCTGCTCGCCGACTACGCCGGGACGCCCGAGACGCTCAAGGCCCTGGTCGCGGCCTCGCGGCCGTTCCAGCGCCTGCAGCTCGACTTCGAGGCCTGCGAGAACTTCATGACGGCCACGGCCGAGGAAGTCGCGCAGCTGCGCGAGGTGCTTTCAGTCTGAGGGATGTGCCGATCCGGAGGATCGGCCGCGAGCGGCAAGGGAAAGTCTGGCGCGGCTCAGGAAGGCCGCGTCAGACGGTGCCGAGGACGCGTCCGCCGGGCACGCGCGCACCGTAGCCGCGCGGGCTGTAGGTGGAGGCGCGGGCCACGCGGCCGGTGAGCGCCTGCAGCAGCTCCGACACGCGCTTCATGCGCGCCGCGACCATCACCCCATTGCGATCGTTGAGATCCCGGCAGCGCATGGCGCGCCCCAGGCATTCGGACAGCTGCGGCGCGAGCGCGCCCGCCGGGTCGCACCACTGGCGCAGACGCTCGAGCCCGCCGCGATCGGGGCTCTCGCCGTGCAGCGTGCACAGCGACCGGCGCTGCTCCTCGATGCGCGCCAGCGCGCCCAGACGCTCCGCCCGCGCACGGGTCGTGCGCTGCAGCGCCTCCGGCTCGCCCGAGCCGATGAGGTCCCGCTCCTGCTCGAGCAGCTGCTGCAGCTCGGTGAGGAGCACGATCTCCTCGCCGAGCAGTTCCGCCAGGTGCTCGCGGCACAGACCCGCATCCATGGATTACTGGTCCTTCTTGCTCAAGGCCGCGAGGGCGTGCTCCATCTGCATCAGCTGCGTCGCGACGTGCTCGGGGTTGACCTTGTAGGTCCCCTGCTCGATCGAGCTCTGCAGCTGCGCCACCCGGGCCGCATCGACCGCCGGCGAGTCGCGCAGCGACTGCTCGAGCGAAGCCAGCTGGGCCGCGGTGCCGGTGATATGGACCTCCCCCGTCGCCGGGGCAGGCGCGGCGTTGCCGCCACCCGTGACGGCGTCGCGCACGGGGGTGACCGCCGAGGGGCGGCCGGCCGTGACGTTCGTCGTCAAGTCGTTGATCTTGTTAGACACGGAAAGACTCCTGGGGCATCTGGTGACTTTAACGGCAGCGCTGCGAGAACCTTTAGGGTGTGATTTCGATCACTCCGCTGGCATCGACCACCCCCTCAACGATCTTGAGGGAGGCGAGATTCTGCACCCGCACGCGCGCGCCCTCACGGCCGTCCTGGAGCGCCTTGCCGGTGGCGCGCACGCTGATCCCGGGGGCGGCCGCGACGAGCGTCACCTCCTGGCCCTGGTGCACGATGACATCGGCCAGCAGCGCGTCGGCCGTGAGCGCGGTGCCCGCCGGCAGCGAGCGACCGAGCGAGTGATGCTCGAGGGATGCGACATCGGTCACATAACCGACGGCGAGCCCGGCGACCCGGCGCGTCTCGGGCGCCACCTGCGCCGCCGTCAGCCGCGCGCCGCGCAGCGCGCTTACCCTGAGCACCAGCACGTTGATGTCGGACTCGATGTTGACCGGCACGTACACCGCCCAGGGGGCGCCCGGCGCCGGGCAGCTGACGCGCACCGCGACGCGCGCGGCGAGCTCGGCGCGCGGCGCGAGCGTGGTGGCGAGCGCCTCCGGGCACGGCACCAGGTGCAGCCGCGGATCGAGCCCCGCCGCCTGCACGTGCACCGCATAGCTCACCCCGAGGAGTTGCGAGCGCACCCGTTTCTCGGCCGCCGCCTGCACGGCGGCGAGGGGCTCGGCGGCTGCGCCGGCGGGCTCGGCCGCCGCGGCGCTGAGCGAGCCGAGAACGGCGACGAGCGCCGCCGCGGCGGCGCGGCGCCGGAATATCGACGTCGGTAGGGTCCTCATGACTCCTGACGTGCAAACACCGCGCCAGATGCGTGCGCCGTCCGAATGGCGGCAGCGCGACCGGCGCGCAGCGTCCGGGCGGCAAGGGCTTGCCGCCCGCCCGTGACCGCGTTCACGCATTGAGCCGCCCGCGGCGCGCCGCGCGGGCTTTGCGGCCCCGGGGGCGGGGCGGCGCGCCGGTGGCACGCGTCTTGCTTTGTCAGTCCCAGGCTCAACTTACGACGGAAGTCTGTCATGCCGCTCAACCTGGATACCTACCTCGGTGTCCACCAGGACGCACTCAAGCTGTACGCCCAGCGTACCGCGGTGCTGGCGAACAACATCGCCAATGCGGACACGCCCAACTTCAAGGCCCAGGACGTGGACTTCCGCGCCGTGCTGGCCAGCACCGGCAGCGGCAACGCCGGCGCCGGCGCACTGGCACTCGCCACCACCAACGGCGCCCACGTGAGCGGCAGCAGCGCGACCGCGGGCACGGCGAGCGGCCTCAAGTACCGCGTGCCGCTCGCGCCCTCCCTCGACGGCAACACCGTCGACGTGCAGCTCGAGCAGGCGGCGTTCGCCGACAACAGCGTGCGCTACCAGGCGGCGCTCACTTTTCTCACGAGCAAGTTCCGCGATCTCATGACGGCCATCACCGGCCAGTGAGCTAAGGAGAGCGCATGTCATCCTTCAAGGTATTCGAGATCGCCGGCTCCGGGCTCTCCGCGCAGTCGGTGCGCCTCAACACCGTGGCGAGCAACCTCGCCAACGCCGACAGCGTCAGCGGCAACCCGGCCACGGTCTACAGGGCGCGCCACCCGGTCTTCCAGGCCGTACACGCCGCACTCGGCGCCCAGGGCGCGAGCCAGCAGAGCGGCGCCGCGGTGCGCGTCAGCGGCATCGTCGAGAGCAACGCTCCGCCCACGGTGCGCAACGATCCCGGCAATCCGCTCGCGGACGCGCAGGGCAACGTCTACGCGCCCAACGTCAACGTCATCGAGGAGATGACCGACATGATCTCCGCCTCGCGCGCCTACCAGAACGACGTCGAGGTCATGAGCACCGCCAAGGACCTGATGCTCGCCACGTTGAAGCTCGGCGACTAAAGCCCGCCACCCCATCCCACTCCCCGAGGTTCCCCGATGTCATCCTCGACTTTGCCGATCGGCACCACCCTGACGACGCCCGCGACGGGCGCCGCGGGCAGTGCCGGCACGGCCGCCGCCGGCGCCGTGCCGGCCAACATGCAGATCAACCAGTCGCAGTTCCTGCAGCTGATCAGCACGCAGATGCAGAACCAGGACCCGCTCAACCCCACCGATCCGACGCAGTTCCTCGCGCAGATCGAGGGACTCTCGGAGGTCTCGAGCCTGCAGAGCCTGCAGACCTCGATCTCCGGCCTCGCCTCGGGGCTGCAGGGCGCGCAGATGCTGAACGGCACCTCGCTCCTCGGGCATTCGGTGCTCGCCCCCGGTACCACGGCGCAGCTGAGCGCCGGTGGCTCGGTGTCGGGCGCGGTCAGCGCGCCGGGCGGCACCGGCAGCCTCACGGTGTCGGTCACCGACTCCGCCGGCTCGCTGGTCGACGCCTTCAGCGTCGCCCCCGCCGCTTCCGGCTACACGCACTTCACCTGGAACGGCAACACCGCGAGCGGCGCCGCCGCGCCCGCCGGCCAGTACACGCTCAGCGTCAATGCCACCGTCGGCGGTGCCGCCCAGTCGGTGAGCCCGCTCATCTACAGCCAGGTCCAGAGCGTCACCATCGACCCCTCGACCCAGGCTCTCGACCTCAACACCGCCAATGGCACCGTGCCGATGAGCGCGGTGGTCAGCATCCAGTAGGAGAACCCTTCCATGTCAATGAATATCGCGCTCACCGGGCTCAACGCCGCCAACGAGGACCTGTCGGTCACCTCCAACAACCTGGCGAACGTCGCCACCACCGGCTTCAAGGGCTCGCGTACGGAATTCGCGGACCTGTTCGCCTCGACCCAGCAGGGCGCCATCGCCACCGGCAACGGCGTGGATATCGCCGAGGTCGCGCAGCAGTTCGCCCAGGGCAACATCGAGACCACCGGCAACACGCTCGACATGGCGGTGAGCGGCAACGGCTTCTTCATCGTCAGCAAGAACGGCGCGCTCAACTACACGCGCGACGGCGAGTTCCAGCTGAACAGCACCGGCCAGGTGGTCACCGCCTCCGGTGCGCTGCTGCAGGGCTACCCGCCGCTCGCCAACGGCACCTTCAACACCGGCGGCCTGTCCGACATCACGCTCACCACCAACGAGAGCCAGCCGCAGGCGACCAGCACCGCGCAGATCACCGCGAATCTGCCCGCCGATGCCACGCCGCCGGCGGATGCGCCGTTCTCGGCCACCGACCCCAACAGCTACAACAACACCACCTCGCTCACGGTGTACGACTCCCTCGGCGCCGCCCACACCGCGAGTCTCTATTTCATCAATACCGCGCCCAATGCCTGGGCGGCGCAGCTGACGGTCGACGGCACCGCGGTCGGCGCGCCGCAGCCGCTCACCTACTCGCAGACCGGCCAGCTGCTCACGCCGGCCAACGGCCAGGTCGCCTTCCCGGCCTACACGCCCGCCACCGGCGCCCAGGCCATGAACATGACCTTCGACTTCAGCAACACCACCCAGTACGGCGGCAACTTCGGCGTCACGGCGGTGCAGCAGAACGGCTACACCACCGGTCAGCTCACCGGCATCAACATCTCGCAGACCGGCGTGGTGCAGGCGCAGTTCACCAACGGCAACTCGGTGAACTTGGGCCAGGTGGCGCTCGCCAACTTCGCCAACGCCCAGGGGCTGCAGCAGCTCGGCAACGCCAGCTGGTCGGCGACCAACGCCTCGGGAGCCGCGGTCAACGGCGTCGCCGGCAACTCCGGCTACGGCAACATCCAGTCGGGCTCGCTCGAGCAGTCGAACGTCGACACCACCGCGGCGCTGGTCGACATGATCACCGCGCAGCGCGACTTCCAGGCGAACGCGCAGATGATCCAGACCGAGGACCAGGTGACCCAGTCCATCATCAACATCCGCGGCGGCTGAAGCGGCTGACGGCATCGCGCAGGTAAGTCATGGACAAGCTCTTGTATGTGGCCATGTCGGGTGCGAAGGAAACGCTCGCCACCCAGGAGGCCAACAACTACAACCTCGCCAACGTCAGCACCACCGGCTTCAAGGCGGCGCTGTCCGCCTTCCAGACGCGCAGTGTGACGGGTCCGGGCTTCGCCTCGCGTGCCTACGCCACCGCCGGCACCGTCGGCTTCAACGACACCGCCGGCGAGCAGCAGACCACCGGCAATCCCCTCGACGTCGCCGTGCAGGGCGCGGGCTTCATCGCCGTGCAGGACAGCGCCGGCAACGAGGCCTACACCCGCGCCGGCGACCTGCACGTCGATGCCAGCGGGCAGCTGGTCACCGCCGGCGGCCGCCCGGTGCTCGCCGACAGCGGCCCGATCGCCGTGCCGCCGGCCAACTCGGTCTCGATCGGCGCCGACGGCACCGTGTCGGTCATCGGCCTCGGCCAGACCGCCAACTCGATCGCCTCGGTGGGGCGCATCAAGCTCGTCAACCCGCCGCCGAGCGCGCTCACGCGCGGCAGCGACGGCCTGTACCGCACCGCCGACGGCTCGCCCGCCGCGGCCGATGCCGGCGTGCAGCTCGCCTCGGGCGTGCTCGAGTCGAGCAACGTCAACATCTCCGCCTGCCTGGTGAACATGATCGAGCTGTCGCGGCGCTTCGAGCTGCAGGTGCGCGCGCTGCATACCGCGGACGAGGACGGGCAGTCCTCGGCCAAGCTGCTGCAGTCCGGTGCCACCGGCTGAGCCGCCACCATCTTCGCAACAGAGGTCAACTGATATGGAACCCGCACTGTGGGCCGCAAAGACCGGGCTCGACGCCCAGCAGACCCAGATGACGGTCACGGCGAATAACCTCGCCAACGTCAACACCACCGGCTTCAAGAAGAGCCGCGCGGTGTTCGACGACCTGCTCTACCAGAACCTGTCGCAGGTGGGCGCCAACACCTCGCAGAACACCCAGGCGCCGACCGGGCTCAACGTCGGCACCGGCGTGCGCATCGTCGCCACCGAGAAGAACTACACCCAGGGCAGCGTCAACACCACCGGCAACGCCCTCGACCTGGCCATCCAGGGACAGGGGTTCTTCCAGGTGATCCAGCCCAACGGCCAGCTCGCCTACACGCGCGACGGCAGCTTCCAGCTCAACGCGCAGGGCCAGCTGGTGACCGCCGCCGGCTATCAGGTGCAGCCGGCGATCACCATTCCGACCGGCGCGCAGAGCATCACCGTCGGCTCCGACGGCACGGTGAGCGTCACGGTGGCCGGTCAGGCCGCCCCGACCACGGTCGGCTCGCTGCAGCTCGCCAACTTCGTCAACCCCGCGGGCCTGCAGGACATCGGCGGCAACCTCGCGGTGGAGTCGGCCTCGAGCGGCACCCCGGTCACGGGCAACGCGGGCCTCAACGGCATGGGCACGCTGCTGCAGGGCTCGGTCGAGGCCTCCAACGTCAACGTGGTCGAGGAGCTCGTCAACATGATCGAGACGCAGCAGGCCTACGAGATGAACTCGCGCGCCGTCGAGACCACCGACCAGATGCTCACCTATTCCACGCAGAACATGTAGGCGCAACACGATGCAATGCTTGCAAGCCATGCCGCGGATCGTGCTGGCGCTCGCGCTGGCGCTCGCCGCCGGCTGCCACAGCGCCCCGGCGCCCAAGCCCGACGAGGGACTCGCCTGGACCCAGGAGAAGCTGCCGCCGCCCACCGAGGGCGCGATCTACCAGTCCGGACGCGAGGTGGTGCTGGCGGAGAACCCCATCGCCCATCACGTGGGCGACATCGTCACCATCGTGCTGAACGAGGCCACCGCGGCGCAGAAGAGCGCCACCACCACCACCAGCAAGGCCAACGCGGTGACCATGCCCGGCACGCAGCTCATCAACAAGAACGTGTCCTGGCTCAACACCAACATCAACAACACCAGCAAGTTCGACGGCGAGGGCGCCAGCGCCGAGAGCAACAGCCTCACGGGCTACCTCACCGCGACCGTGCTCAAGGTGCTGCCCAACGGCAACCTGTTCGTCGCCGGCGAGAAGCAGATCGGCCTCAACCAGGGCAAGGAATACGTGCGCGTCACCGGCGTGATCCGCCCCATCGACCTGGCCGCGGACGACTCGATCCCCTCCTTCCGCGTGGCGAGCGCGCGCATCACCTACAACGGCAAGGGCGCGATCGCCGACGCCAATGCGCAAAGCTGGCTGTCGCGCTTCTTCAATTCGCCCTGGGTGCCGTTCTGATGGCCGCCGCATCGACCCTGCGGGTGCGCCCGCTGCTCGCGGGCCTCGCCGTCGCGCTGCTCGCGGGCCGCGCCGTGCCCGCGCACGCCGAGCGCATCAAGGACCTCGCCACGGTGGCCGGGGTGCGCAGCAACCAGCTGGTGGGCTACGGACTCGTGGTGGGACTCGACCGCACCGGCGACCAGACGACCCAGGTGCCCTTCACCACTCAGAGCATCCAGAACCTGCTGCAGCGCTTCGGCGTGACGATCCCGCCCAACACCAACCCGATGCTGAACAACGTGGCCGCGGTCACCGTGACCGCGGAGCTGCCGCCCTTCGTCAAGCCGGGCCAGACCATCGACGTCACCGTCGGCACGATCGGCAACGCCACCAGCCTGCGCGGCGGCAATCTCATCATGACGCCGCTGCGCGGCGCCGACGGCCAGATCTACGCCATGGCGCAGGGCAGCGTGCTGGTGAGCGGCTTCGGCGTCAACGGCAAGGACGGCTCGCGCATCTCGCTCAACGTGCCGAGCAGCGGCCGCATCCCCAACGGCGCCTCGGTGGAGCGCGAGGTGCCGGTGCACTTCGCCGCCGATCCGCATCTGACCCTCAATCTCAACACCCCGGACTTCACCACCGCGGCGCGCGTCGCCGCCGCGCTCAACGGCGCGCTCGGCGGCGGCAGTGCCGAGGCGCTCGATGCGGTCTCGATCCGCGTGGTGGCGCCGCTCGATCCGAATCAGCGCATTGCCTACCTGGCCACCGTCGAGGCGGTCCAGGTGGAGCCCGGCGAGGCGCCGGCGCGCGTCATCATCAACTCGCGCACCGGCACCGTGGTCATCAGCTCGCAGGTGCGGGTCACGGCGGCCGCGGTCGCGCACGGCTCGCTCTCGGTCACCATCACCGAGCGCCAGGAGGTCAGCCAGCCGGGCCCGCTGTCGCAGGGCACCACCGTGGTCACCCCCAAGAGCACGCTCGACGTGCAGCAGGCCGATGCCCGCATGTTCGTCTTCCAGGCGGGCGTCACGCTCGATGAGATCGTGCGCGCGGTCAACGAGGTGGGCGCCGCGCCCGGGGACCTCGTGGCGATACTCGAGGCGCTCAAGGAAGCCGGCTCGCTGCGCGCCGAGCTGATCGTGATCTGAAGCGCGCGCCATGACGGCACCGGTCAACAACGCGAGCGTGTACGGCGACTTCGCCGGGCTCGAGAAGCTCAAGTCGGGCGCCGCGCGCAACGACCCGGCGGCGATCCGCCAGGTGGCCAAGCAGTTCGAGAGCCTGTTCGCGCGCATGATGATCAAGAGCATGCGCGATGCCATCGGCAAGGATCCGATCTTCGGCTCCGACCAGGCGCAGACCTACCAGGGCATGTTCGACGACCAGCTCTCGCTCGAGCTCACGCAGGGCAAGGGCCTGGGACTCGCGGACATGCTGATGCGCCAGCTGCAGCACGCGGGCATCGCGGGCACGAGCGGCAGCGCCGGCACGAGCAGCGGCACCGGCACGGGCGGCAGCGCCGGCCCGAGCGCCGCGACCCGCACGAGCGGCACGCCCGGGGCGAGCGGCGCGGCGGCGCCGGCCACGGCCGCCGAGCGCACCGACTTCATCAGCACCGTGTGGCCCGACGCCGAGCAGGCCGCGCAGCAGCTCGGGGTTCACCCGGTGAGCCTCGTCGCGCAGGCGGCGCTCGAGACGAACTGGGGACGCAACGTCCCGAAGGCCGCCGGCGGCGCCAGCAGCAACAATCTCTTCGGCATCAAGGCGGGGAGCCGCTGGAGCGGAGCCTCCGTCACCGCGGCCACCCGGGAATACCAGGGAGGCGCGGCCACGAGCACCAGCGCCGCGTTCCGCGCCTACGCGAGCCCGGGGGAGAGCTTTCAGGATTACGTCGCGCTGCTGCGCGGCAATGCGCGCTTCAGCGCCGCGCTCGGCAGCGGCACGAGCGTGTCCTCCTTCGCCCAGGCGCTGCAGCAGGGCGGCTACGCGACCGACCCCGATTATGCCCAGAAGGTCAAGGCGGTGGCCGGCGAGGTGGTCGCCACGCTCGCGCGCGCCGGCGGCGCGCCCCTCAAGTTCGCCGCCAATGTGCCGATGACGTCGCAGAGTCGACCCGCTCCTGGGGAGGAGTTAAGCCATGGGTGACATACTCTCGACAGGCGTTTCGGGACTGCTGGCATTTCAGCAGGCCCTCGACGTCACCAGCAACAACATCGCCAACGCCGCGACGCCCGGCTACAGCGTCGAGAACATCGAGCTGACGCCGCAACCCGGGCAGAGCACGGCGGGCGGCTATGTCGGCAGCGGCGTCGAGATCCAGGGCATCGCGCGCTCCTACAGCGAGCTGCTCGCGCAGCAGGTGCGCTCCTCGCAGGCCGGCTATTCGAGCTCCAACACGCTCGCGACCCAGGCCGGCCAGATCGACAACATGCTGAGCGACTCGAGCACCGGGCTCACCGCGAGCCTGCAGAGCTTCGTCAACGCCCTGCAGACGCTCTCCACCTCGCCCTCCTCCACCGCCTCGCGCCAGGCGGTCCTCTCCCAGGCGCAGGCGCTCACGCAGCAGATCAACGGCTACGCCTCGCAGATCGCCACCTACGGCTCCGATCTCGAGCAGCAGATCGGCTCCGACATCAACCAGGTGAACTCGCTCGCGAGCGGCATCGCCTCGCTCAACACCCAGATCGCGGCGGATCTGGCCGGCGGCGGCACGCCCAACCAGCTCATGGATCAGCGCGATACGCTCATCAACCAGCTGAGCCAGTACGTGAGCGTCAACACCGCCACCGAGTCCAACGGCGCGCTGGATGTCTACATCGGCAGCGGCCAGGCGCTCGTCACCGGCAGCCAGGCGCAGCAGCTGAGCGCGATGCCGAGCCAGTACAACGCCACGCAGTACGACATCGGCCTCACCAGCAAGGGCGGCACCACCGATGTGACCTCCGAGATCAACGGCGGCGAGCTCGGGGGACTCCTGAGCGCGCGCAGCCAGGTGCTGCAGCCGGTGCAGAACGCCCTCGGCGTCGTCAGCGTCGGCCTCGCCACGCTCATGAACCAGGCGCAGGCCTCCGGCATGGATCTCACCGGCGCGCAGGGCCAGCCCATGTTCGCCGTCGGCGCCCCGCAGAGCACCCCGAGCAGCAACAACGCCGGCACGGCCACGGTCGCCACGACCATCACCTCTTTGAGTGCGCTCACCGCGGACGACTACCAGCTGAGCTACACCGCCGGCGGCTGGCAGTTGAAGGACGTGAGCACCGGGCAGAGCGTCGCCATGACGGGCGCCGGCACCGCGGCGAGCCCCTTCCAGGCCGCCGGGCTCTCGATCGTCATCGGCGGCGGCGCGGCCGCCACCGGCGACACCTATCTCATCCAGCCGACCGAGGCGGCGCCGGCGGGCCTGGCGCTGCTGCTCACCAGTCCCAATCAGATCGCCGGCGCCTCCCTCGCCCAGACGGGCGCGAGCGCCGCCAACACCGGCAGCGGCACCATCTCCGCCGCCACCATCACCAGTCCCGCCAACTGGGTTCCCGACAACTAC
>DATKPR010000025.1:0-17326 GCA_035523985.1 Steroidobacteraceae bacterium
CGCATCACGCGGCTGCTGGACCGTGCGCAGGCCAATACACAGGGCCTGCAGGACTGGCAGGTGGCGAATCTGCGCGAGATGCGCCGCCAGCGCGATCACGCCATCGCCACGCCGGTGTCGCTGATTTCCCGCCTCGCCCGCGCCACTTCCCGCGCCGAGGTTCGCTGGCTCGAGGCCCGTCAACAGGGCAAGTTCGAGCTCTTCGCACCGCATCTGGAAGAGGTCGTTCACCTGGTCCGCGACAAGGCGGCGCTCCTCGGACAGGCGCTGAACCTCGCGCCTTACGATGCGCTCGTCGATGAGTTCAGCCCCGGCATCACCACCGCCGACATCGACGCGATGTTCAAGGGCCTCTCACGGCGCCTGCCCTCGCTCATCCGCGAGGCCATCGCCGTGCAGGAGAGCCGGCCGCCGGCGGCGCTCAGCGGCAAATTCCCGCCCGGTAAGCAACGGGCGCTCATCGTGGAAGTGATGAAGCAGATCGGCTTTCCCTTCGATCGCGGGCGTCTCGATGAGAGTGAGCATCCCTTCACCGAAGGCGTGCCCGGCGACATCCGCGTCACTACGCGGCTCGATCCCAACGATCTTTTCTCGGGTCTGCTCGGCGCTCTGCACGAGACCGGTCACGCGATGTACGACCTAGGCCTGCCGCAGGACTGGCGCGACCAGCCCGTCGGCCGCGACCGCGGCATGGCGCTCGAGGAGAGCCAATCGCTCCTCACCGAGATGATCATCTGCCGCAGCCGCCCGTTCGTGCGTTATGTGCAGCCGCTCATCGTCAAGCATTTCGGCGTCGGCGGCCCGGAATGGGACATCGAGAACATCTACGCCCACCTGACGCGCGTGCAGCGCGGCGTGATCCGTGTGGATGCCGACGAGCTCACTTACCCCTTGCACATCATGCTGCGCTACGAGCTCGAGAAGCAGCTGCTCTCCGGCGAGCTCGCGGTGCGCGATCTCGCCGAGGCCTGGAACGCCGGCATGGAGAGCCGCCTCGGCATCCGTCCGGCGAACGATCTGGAGGGCTGTCTGCAGGACATTCACTGGGCGGTCGGCTCCTTCGGCTACTTCCCCTCCTACGCGCTCGGCGCCGTGATCGCCGCGCAGCTCTACGAGAGCCTGCGTAACGAAGTCGCGACGCTCGACGAGCAGCTCGCGCGCGGCGAGTTCACGGGCCTCTTTGGCTGGCTGCGCACCCAGGTGCACGGCCTCGGCGCCAAGGTGCCGGTGCAGGAGCTCCTCAAGAGCGCGACCGGCAAGCCGCTGAACGCCGCCGCCTTCATCCGCTACGTCGAAGCGAAATACCTGGAGAGCGCCACCAGCGTGGCGGCGGCCTGAAGGCTCGAGGCCGGCGAGCCCTCGTGACGCACCCGAAGTCCTCCCGTACCCTCGAGCGGCTGGCGGCGCGGCTGCGCGGCGCGGTCGGCAAGGCGATCGCCGATTTCCGCATGATCGCCGACGGCGATCGCATCATGGTGTGTCTCTCGGGCGGCAAGGACTCCTACACGCTGCTCGATCTGCTGCTGTCGTTGCAGCGCAGCGCGCCCGTGCACTTCGAGCTCCTGGCGGTGAATCTCGACCAGAAGCAGCCCGGCTTCCCGCAGGAGGTCCTGCCGCGCTACCTCGAGAGCGCCGGCGTTCCCTACCGCATCATCGAGCAGGACACCTACGCGGTCGTCAAACGGGTGATCCCCGCGGGGCGCACGCTCTGCGGGCTGTGCTCGCGGTTGCGGCGCGGGGCGCTGTACCGCTTCGCCGCCGAGAACGGCATCACCAAGATCGCCCTGGGTCATCATCGCGACGACATCGTCGAGACGCTGTTCCTCAACCTCTTCTTCGGCGGACGGCTGAAGGCGATGGCGCCCAAGCTCCTCTCGGACGACGGCCGGCACGTCGTCATCCGCCCGCTCGCCTACGTGGCCGAGCGCGACATCGCGCGCTACGCGCGCGGCCGCGCCTTCCCGCTCATTCCCTGCACGCTGTGCGGCTCGCAGCAGAATCTGCAGCGCCTCGCGGTGAAACGCATGCTGGCGGGCTGGGAGCGCGAGTTCCCGGGCCGTACCGAGACCATCTTCCGCGCGCTGCGCAACGTCGAGCCCGGACACCTCGCCGACCCGCGCCGCTTCGATTTCGCCGGCCTCGACCTCGCCCGGACGCCGCCGATGAGCGAGGGCGAGGAGGACGCGCTCGAGGCGGTGCTTGCCGCGAACGCCGCCCCCGCCTGAGACCTCCATGCCCGCCCCCTCGCCCGGCACCGTCCCCGAGCTGCCGCTCGCCAACTGTTACTGGGTGCTGCCAGCTAAGCTCCTCGCCGGTGAGTATCCGGGCGGGGCCGACTCCGCGGCGACGCGCGAGCGGCTCGCGCGGCTGATCGCCTGCGGCATCGGCTGTTTCCTCGACCTGACGGAGGAGGGGGAGCTGGCGGCCTACGCGTCCCTGCTTCCCGCGGGCGTGACGCACGTGCGCCGTCCGGTCGCCGATCACGGCGTGCCGCAGCTGCGCGAGCATATGAGCGAGATCCTCGAGAGCCTGCGACAGGCGCTCGCCGGGGGGCGCGCCGTGTACCTGCACTGCCGCGCCGGCATCGGCCGTACCGGCATGGTGGTGGGGTGTTTCCTCGCCGAGCAGGGCCACACCGGCGAGGCCGCGCTCGAGGAGCTCAACCGCCTCTGGGCAGCCAGCGCGCGCTCGGCGAGCTGGCCCTCGGTCCCGGAGACCGACGAACAGGCCGACTACGTCCGCGGCTGGGCGGCGGGCGCCGAGCCCGACCCGCTGCTCGCGCCCGCGACGCTGGCGGCGGCGCGCGGGCTGCGCGCGCGCTTTCTCGGCGCGTTGCTCGGGCTCGCGGTCGGGGACGCGGTCGCGGCCGCGACGCAGTACCGGCGACCGGGCCGCTTCGCGCCGGTCGGCGATCTGCTCGGTGGCGGACCCTTCGACCTGCCGCGCGGCGCCTGGAGCGACGACACGGCCATGGCGCTGTGCCTCGCCGAGAGCCTCCTCGAGTGCGACGGATTCGACGCCCGCGACCAGGTGGCACGCTATACGCGCTGGCAGCAGGAGGGGCACCTCAGCGCGACCGGCCAGTGCGTCGGCATCACGGCCGGCACGGCGCGGGCGCTGGCGCGCGCCCAATGGCGCCGGCAGGCCTTTTCCGGCTCACACGATCCGGGCGCGCTCGATCCGGAGCCGCTGTCGCGCGTGACCCCGGTGGTCCTCTTCTTCTTCGCCGACCCGCCGCTGGCCGTCGCGCAGGCGGCCGAAGCGGCCCGCACCACCTGCCAGGCAGCGGCGGTACTCGATGCCTGCCGCTCGCTCGCGCGCGCGCTGCAGGCGGCGCTCGCCGGGGAAGGGCGCCCGGGGATACTCGCCGCGGCCGGCCCGCGCGGGCCGCTCCCGGCTGCCGCGGCCACCCAGGCCGCCGGCGCCACCGCGCCGCAGGCGCTCGCCGCGGCGCTCGAGGCGTTCGCCGGCACCGACAGTTTCCGCGATGCGGTACTGGCGGCGGCCAATCTCGGCGGTCACTCCGACGTCATCGCCGCGGCCGCCGGGGCGCTGGCCGGCGCGCACTACACTCAAAGCGCCATCCCCACTTTGTGGCGCAACAGTTTGATGAAGCAACAGTTGATCGCCGGGTTCGCCGACCGGCTGCTCGGGCACGCGCTCATCGACTTCGCCGGCTGAGCCGCGCGCGGCCACGCCGCTAGAGACACCTCGCGCGCGCTTCGGCTAAGCTCGGCGCCTCACGTATGTCCCTCGCACGCGCCGCCGGCAGCCGCTCATCCGCCGCGCGCGCCCGCCGTGGCGGGCGCGGTCGCTCGCGGGCGTGGGCGCGCCTCACCGACGAGCAGCTGCTCGCGCTGCGTTTCTGCGACCTGAAGCTCACCATCGAGCGTTCGCCGCTCGCCGCGCAGCTCAAGCGCCTGTACGCCGATCTCGCGCGCCGCGGCATCGCCTTCCGGCCGCACGTGTGGCTGTCGGAGGAGTGGTTCTCGCCGGATGGCGTCCCCGGGTTCGCCGTGCCTTTCTACCTCGCCCACCCGCGCCTCGAGCGCCTCGAGCGGCGCATCATGCACGAGGCCGAAGGGGGCGATTCGCGCCAGGCGCTGCGGATCCTGCGCCACGAGGCCGGGCACGCCATCGACAACGCCTATCGGCTGCGGCGGCGCAAGCGCTGGCGCGAGGTCTTCGGGCCCGCCTCGCTCCCCTACCCGGCGCGTTACCGCGCGCGCGCCGGCAGCCGCCGCTACGTGCACCATCTCGGCGAGTGGTATGCGCAGGCGCATCCCACCGAGGATTTCGCCGAGACGTTCGCCGTGTGGCTGACGCCGAAGTCCGCCTGGCGCAAGAGCTACGCCGGCTGGCCGGCGCTGCACAAGCTCAAAGCCGTGGATGCGCTGCTCGCCGACGTCCGCGCGCACCGCCCGCCGGTACGCAACCGCACGCGCATCGAGCCGCTCGCGGGCAACACGCGCACCCTGGCGCAGCACTACCGCGGCAAGCTGCGGCACAACCGCCTGATCCGCCGCGGCCTCGCCGACGAGCTGCTGCAGCGCGCCTTCACGCGCGAGCGCGTGCGCCGCGCCAGTCCGCGCGCCGCGACGCTGCTGCGCGCCGACGCGCGCCGGCTCACGACGTCGGTGGCGCGTGCGCTGCGCGCCGAGCCCTACGACGTCGCCCAGGTGCTGCGCATGCTGATCGAGCGCAGCGAGCACCTCAGGCTCTACCTGCGCGGCAATCGCCGCGACGCGCAGCGCTACACGCGCTGGATGCTCGAGCGCCTCACAGGACTGTATTCCCAGGGCGAGACTCCCCACCTGCCTCTATGAGACGGCTGCGCGCGCTCGTCGTCGTGCACGCGAGCCTGGTGCCCCCGGAAAGTCTCGAAGGCCATAGCGACAAGGAGATCGAGGAGTGGCGTACCGAGTACGACGTCACGTCCACGCTGCGCCAGCTCGGCCATGACGTGCGCTGCGTCGGCGTCCTCGACAGCCTCACGGACCTGCGCAGCGCGATCGCCGACTGGGAGCCGGACGTCGTCTTCAATCTGCTCGAGGAGTTCGACGGCATCGTCACCTACGACCAGCACGTGGTGGCGTTCCTCGAGCTGATGCGCCAGCCCTACACCGGCTGCAACCCGCGGGGACTCCTGCTGTCGCGCGACAAGACGCTCGCCAAGCAGCTGCTCGCCTTCCACCGCATCGCGACGCCCCAGTTCGCGGTGTTCCGCCGCGGCGGGCGCGTGCACGTACCGCGCAAGCTCCGCTTCCCGCTGTTCGTGAAGTCGACGGTCGAGGACGCCTCGCTCGGCATCGCCCAGGCCTCGGTGGTGGAGGACGCGGCGCGCCTCAAGGAGCGCATCGCTTTCGTGCACGAGCAGATCAAGTCCGACGCCCTGGTCGAGGAATACATCGAGGGACGTGAGCTGTACGTCGGCGTCATGGGCAACGACCGCCTCACGCGGCTGCCCGTCTGGGAGATGGTGTTCGGCTCGCTGCCGGACTCCCTCGCCGCGATCGCCACGCGCAAGGTGAAGTGGGACAAGCGCTACCAGGCGAAGTACGGCATCACGACCCACGCCGCCGACGATCTGCCGCCGGCGGTGCTCGCCACTCTCGACCGGCTTTCGCGGCGCATCTACCGGGCACTCGGCCTCTCCGGCTATGCTCGCATGGATTTCCGGGTGAACCCTCAGGGGCAGGTCTACGTGCTGGAAGCCAACGCCAATCCCAATCTCGAGGCCGCGGAGGATTTCGCCGAGTCGGCGCGCGCCGCCGGCACCTCCTACGGCGAGCTGCTCGAGCGGCTCATGGACCTCGGGCTCAAGTACCGCGCGCAGTGGCGGGCCACCTATGGGTGAGCTCGCCCGCCTGATCGAGCTCGTCCGCTGCGGGCGCATCACGCTCGTGCTCCTCGGGGCCGCCTTGCTCGCGTCCGGCGGCTGCACCAGCGGCGGCAAGCACGCCCAGGACCGGATGACCCAGGCCGACCTGATGCTGATGCTCACCATGCTGCCGGGGCGTTACGACAACGGCGCCCAGGCGCAGCTCGATGCGCGCGACAACATCCACCCGGCGCACGAGTCGGTGGCGCTCGTCATCACCCACGTGTACACGCCGCGCCTCGGTCACTACGTGTACTACGCGCAGGAGTCGGCGCTCGACGACCCGCGGCGCGTGCTCGGCCAGAAGATGTGGAGCTTCGAGCTCGACGAGAAGCGCGGCCTGGTGCAGACGCTCTACGAGCTCAACGAGCCGACGCGCTGGCGTGACGGCTACCTCAACAAGGACCTCTTCACCAGCATGCAGATGGAGGACGTGCAGCCCGAAGGCTGCCGGCTCATCTGGAAGAAGAAGAGCGACGGCTTTGCCGCCGCCCACGATCCGCAGGTGTGTCCCGACAGCGCGGCCGCGGCGGCCGCGGCGCAGATGGAGCTCAGCGCCGGCGCGCTCGCCGTCGGGGACTACAAGTTCGTGCGCCAGGGCCGTTGAGGGCGGTCAGTTCGTGCCCGGCTGGTGAGGCGAGTCCCGCAGATGCGCATCCAACCACTCGAACACCGCGTGGTGCCATTGCAGGCTGTCGGCGGGCTTGAGCACCCAGTGATTCTCGTTGGGATAGACCAGTAAGCGGCTCTCGATACCGCGGCGCTGCAGCGCGGTGAATGCGCCGAGTCCCTGGGAGTAGGGGATGCGGAAGTCCTGCTCGCCGTGGATGACGAGCATCGGCGTACGCCAGCGGGCGACGAAGCTGGCCGGGTTGAATTTCTCGTAGAGCTCCGGCGCGTTGTAGTACGTGCCGCCCATCTCCCACTCGGGGAACCAGAGCTCCTCGGTGGAGTAATACATCATGCGCTGATCGAACACCCCGTCGTGGGTCACGATGCAGCGGAAGCGGTCGGGCCAGTTGCCCTCGATCCAGTTCATCATGAAGCCGCCGTAGGAGGCGCCGAGCGCGCACACCCGCGTGCCGTCGAGCCACGGATAGCGCTCGAGGGCGGCCGCGAGGCCCTTCTGCAGGTCGACGAGGGGCTTGCCGCCCCAGTCGCGGCTGATGGAATCGGTGAATGCCTGACCGTAGCCGGTGGAGCCGTGAAAGTCGATGCTCACCACCCCGTAGCCGTGGCCGGCGAACACCGGCATGTTCCAGCGGTAGTGCCACTCGTTGCCCATGCTGCCCTGCGGACCGCCGTGCACGATGAAGGCCACCGGGAAACGCTTGCCCGGCTCGTAGCCATAAGGCTTCATCACGTAGCCGTACACCGTCTCGTCGTTCCAGCCCTTGAAGCTGAACTGCTCGAAGCCGGTGAGGCTGCGCGCCGCCAGCAGCTCGTGGTTGACGTCGGTGAGGCGCCTCAAGGCGCCGCCACGCGCCGGCAGCGCGTACAGATCGGCGGGGCCGGCGAGACTCGCGCGGCTCACGACGATTGCCGCGCGCCCGGCGCTGAACTCCGCCACCTCGCCCTCGCCGATGAGCTTCACCGGCTTGCCCGTCCCGACGTCGATCGAGTAGAGCGCGTGCTGGCCCAGCTCGTCGACGCTCGCGAGCAGGTGGCGCCCGTCGGGCGTCGCGCCGAGGCGCCCGACCGAGCGGTCCCAGGAGGCGGTGAGCGCGCGCACGGTACCGCTGCGGGCGCTGCGCAGCATCACGTGGAAGCGGTCGGACTCGAAGCCCGGCCGATCCTGCGCGAGCCAGGCGAGGTCGCCGTCGGGCAGGAACACCGGCTGCGCATCCCAGGCGGGGTTCGCGGCCGTGAGGTTCACCGCGGCGGCGGAGCCGTCGGCGGGCGCCTGGTAGAGATCGAAGTTGGTCGACCAGGGCTCGGTGCGCCCGGCGAGGCGCGCCGAGAACACCAGGGTCGCGCCGTCGGGGCTGAAGGCGTAGTCCTCGTCGCCGCCGAAGGGCTTGCCGGGTATGTCCGCATCGAATCCCTTCGACACGTCGACGGGAACGCCCACATGGCCATCCGCGCCGAGGCGCGCCGTAAAGAGGTGCGAGCGCGTGCCGTCGCTCCAGGTATCCCAGTGGCGTACGAACAGGCGGTCGTAGAGGCGGCCGCTCGCCGGGTCCTTTGCCTTCGCGTCGAGGCGCGCCCGGGTGCAGGCGAGGTCCGGGCAGTCCGGGAAGACCGCCAGGGAAAGGGCGAGCACGTCGCCCGCGGGGGACAGCTTGAATGAGCCGACCTCGAGCGGGTAGTCGCTGATGCGGTGAATGCCGCCGTCCTTGAGCGACAGCCGCCACAGCTGCGAGCTGCCGCCGCGGTCGGAAAGGAAGTAGAGCGCGCGCGAGTCGTTCGACCAGCGCGGGCTCGAGTCATTGACCTTGCCGTCGGTGAGGCGCGCCGGCGTGGCACCGGGGCGCAGATCGAGCAGCCAGAGACTGGTGTGGCCCTTGTTGGCCGCGAGATCCGTCTCGCGCTCGACGAAGGCGACGTAGCGGCCGTCGGGGGAGAGCTGCGGATCGCCCACGCGCTTCAATACCACCAGGTCCTCGGGCGTGAACGGCGCGGCGTGCGCGAGCGGCGCGCAGCCCAAGGCGAGCGCACACAGGAGCGGGCGGAGCGGGATGACACGGGAACGCATGCGCAAACTCCTTCAGCCGACTTCGTCGCTGGCGATCGTCCACGGCTCGGCGCGCGCGCCCTGCAGCCACTCCTGCAGCGCAGCGTCCTCGAGCACCGCCGCCATGTACCAGCGCGCGGTGTCGGACACCTGCGCGCCGTAGGTGTTGAAACGCAGCACGACCGGCGCATACATCGCATCCGCGATGCTGTACTCGGCGCCGAACAGCCACGGCCCCCCGGCGCCGAAGCGGTGCCGGCAGTCGTTCCAGATCTCGTCGATCCGCTCGACGTCGGCGGTGAGGGCCGCCGGAGTGGCGGTGCGGCGGTTGCGGGCGCGCGCGTTCATGGGCCAGAGCGTGCGCAGTGTCGCGAATCCCGAGTGCATCTCCGCGGCGACCGAGCGCGCCACGGCGCGCGCCTCGCGCGCGCGCGGCCAGCCGCGGCCGGTGAGCTCGGCGGCGTACTCGCAGATCGCGAGCGAGTCCCAGATGGCCAGCTCCCCGGCGCGCAGCACCGGCACCCGGCCGCTCGGTCCGAAAGCCTCCAGGCGCTCGCGGGTATCGGGCTGGTCGAGGGCGATCAGCACCTCATCGAAGGCCACCCCGAGGTGTTTCAGCGCGATCCAGGCGCGCAGCGACCACGAGGAATAGTTCCTGTTGCCGATGGCGAGCGTGAGCTGTGCCACTTCAGTGGTAACCTTTGCGGTGTGCTGAACGACGTGCGCGCCGTCGCGTTCGATCTCGATAATACACTCTGGGATGTCGAGCCGGTGCTCGCGCGTGCCGAGGCGCGCCTCCTCGAGTGGCTGCACCTGCACTGCCCGCGCATCCCCGAGCAGGTCTCGCTCGCGGACATGCGTGCCGCGCGCGAGGAGCTGGCGCGCGCCGAGCCCCACAACGCGCACGACGTGACGTACCTGCGCCTGACGGCGCTCGAACGCCACGCGCGCGACTGCGGCTATGGCGCCGACCTCGCCGCGCGCGCCTTCGAGGTGTTCCTGGCCGCGCGCTGCGAGGTCGAGGTGCTGCCGGACGTGCGTCCGGCGCTGGCGCGCCTCAAGCGCTCCTTCACGCTCGCCTCCTTGAGCAACGGCAATGCCGATCTCGGGCGTATCGGCCTCGAGGACGCCTTCGCGCTCTCGCTCAATGCGCGCCAGATCGGCGCCGGCAAGCCCGACCGGCGCAGCTTCGAGCACCTGGCGCGCGCGCTCGGGGTCGCCGCCCATCAGATCCTCTACGTCGGCGACGACCCGTGGCTCGATGTCGAGGCGTCCCGCGCCGCCGGCTGCCGCAGCGCCTGGATGAACCGCCGCGCGAGCCCCTGGCCGGCCGGGCTCGCGCCGGCCGAGCTGACGGTGCGCGACTGCGGCGAGCTGGCGGAGCGGCTCGGGGCTTGAGGGGCGGGGAGCGGCACGCCCTTTCAGGCCGGCAGCACCCGGCCGCGCGTCTCCACCACCACCAGCCACGAGATGAGGCCCGCCGCGAGCGGCACGACGCCGAGCCAGAAGAACACCTGCGTCAGAGCCGCGCCCGAGCCGCCGGCGGACGCGGAGACCGAGCCGACCAAGTAGGGGCCGAAAGCGGACAGCACCCGGCCGGTGTTGTAGCAGAAGCCCGCTCCCGTGGCGCGCACCCGCAGCGGAAACAGCTCCGGCAGATAGAAAGTGAAGCCGCCGAAGATGCCGTAGACACCGGCGCCCACCAGGGCGAGCAGCGAGAGGCGCGTGTGCGGCTCGAGCGGCAGACCGAAGGTCGCGAACAGCGCGAGCGCCGAGTAGAGGAAGTAGACGACGAACATCGGCCGCCGGCCGAGGGCGCGCGCCAGTGGCACGGCGGCGAAGGTGCCGAGGAGTCCGCCGAGATTGAAGGAGGCCGAGGCGTGCGCCTGCCACGCCGCGGTCAGCGCCTGGGTTTGCGCGGCCGCGAGTCCCGTGCCCCTGGCGGTCTCGGCCGCCAGGCTGCTGCCGAGGAGCGGCACGAAGGCATTGCAGCCCCACCAGCCGAGAATCGCCGCCGTGGCGACGAACAGCCCGCCGAGCGTCGCCGCGCGCAGCCGCGGTGCGAACAGCTCCCGCGGGCTCGCCGTGCGCGCCGCGCCGCGCCCGGCCTCCCAGCGCTCGCTCTCGCGCAGGAACAGCCGCACGCACACCGCCAGCACCACCGGCAGGAGCCCCGCGAGGAACACGTAGCGCCACGCGCTCTCGGGCCGCGCGGCGAGCCATACGCCGCTGATCTGGTAGTTCACGAGTCCGGCGAGGATCACGCCGAGCGGCGAGCCGGTCTGCATGATGACGCCCGCCTCGAGGCGGCGGTTCTCCGGCACCACCTCCGCGACCAGCGCGGCGCCGATGGCCCATTCGCCGCCGATGCCGAGCGCGGCGACGGCGCGGCACAGGATCAGCTGGGGGATGCTGGTCACCAGGGCGCAGGCCCCGGTGCCGAGCGTGTACACCGCGATGGTGAGGAACAGGGCGCGCTTGCGACCGATGCGGTCCGCCACGTAGCCGCAGGCGATGCCGCCCACCGCCCAGCACACGAGCAGCGTCGAGGTGATCACGCCGTTCCAGTACACGGTCGCGGATTTCGCCGCGGCCGAGTCGGGCGGCAGGTGCAGCAGTGCCGGGATGCAGTTGCGCGCGACGAAGTTGAAGAGCACGGCGTCGTAGACGTCGAGTCCCCAGCCGGCCCAGCCCGCCGCGATCACCAGCCAGTGATAGCCCGAGAGGCCGAGCAGGGTCCGGTGTGAGGCAGTTAACGGAGTGGTCGGCACGGTGAGCCCCCGGCGCGGCAATCAGCACTCGCGCGGCTGCGCTGCCAGATTCTTGTGCCGCAAGTTTGCACCCGTTCGGCGCAGTGCGTCACGGTATCTTATTTGCGCCTGGAGAGAACCTGTTGGCGGACCGTTACAGGAGTACGAGGAGGAAGACGAAGCATGAGTGCCGATACCGAGCGGGTCGTGCCGGTGGCGAATCTGCAGGAGTTCTTCCGCGACAGCCTGCACGGCGCGCTCACGCGCGCACATGTCGCGGTCGAGGACCAGACCGAGCACTACGTGGTGAATCTGCTCACGCTGTTCGCGCGCTCCGAGGCGCTCTACGAAGGTCCCCCGGGCGCGGCGCGCCTCAAGCCGCTCGTGGTCATGCTGTGCGAGGCGCTCGAGGCACCCACCGAGAGCGAGCGCAACCGCGCCCTGCAGCGTCTCGGCGACGTGTCGCTGTTCGTCGCGGGTTTCTTCGCGAGGAGCTTCGCCGCGCGCCTCGTCGACATCGATTACCACATCGCCATGGGCGGCCGCGCCTACGGCGCGCTCGCGCACGCGGTGGCGCGCGGCCGCGGGCGGGTGCTCGGCGCGGTGTTCGCCGAGCTGTCGGCGAAATTCCAGCCCATGGTGGACGCCCTCAACGACATCAGCGAGACCTCCTATCGCCACAGCGACCAGGACGTGTTGCGGCTCTACGAGCTGTGGCTGAAGACCGGCAGCGCGCGCTGCTACGCGATCATGGAGAAGCTCGGCGTCTCCCCGATGCGCGAGCGCGGCGGCATCGCCCGCGAGCACTGAGGGCGCGGCGCATGCTGCTGTCGCACCTGCAGGAGCTCATCGGCGGCATCTACGACGTGCGCGTCGCCTACGACGTCTACGACTTCCTGGTGACCGACCGGGGGCAGCTGCCGCGCGCGCCGCACGGCGGCCTCGCCGACGAGGAGCTCATCGTGGCGCAGAGCGAGGACGGCAGCGAGCTCGCGCTGTCGCTGTACCTCGATCCGCAGCTCCTCGAGCGCCTGGCGGGTGCCGATCCGCTCATCGAGTTGAACGGCGCCAACCTCGGCGACTGGTGGACCGCGCTCGAGGGTGTCAGTCACTTCCTCTATCTCGCCTGGAACGCGGGCCATGACAAACCCGTGTCGCTGCTCGAGCTCGAGATGCAGGCCGAGGTCGACAAGTACGTGGCGAGTTACTGGCTCATGCGCCGGCAGTACCCGCAGCACTTCCCGGCGGAGCTGCGCCGGGCGCTGTTCGAGCGCACGCGCATCGATCCGCGGCTCAGCGCGCAGCGGCGCGGCCTGTATGGGGAGGCGAGCCATTATGCCGAGCGCTTCTGCCGCCGGCTCGAGCGGCGGCTCGCCGCCGCGGTGCACGGGGAGCGCGAGGTGCTCCCGGAGCTGCGGCGTTTCTACCGGCTCGGCAACGCGCGCAAGCGCGCGCACATCGACCGTACGTCCTAGTCCTCGCCGCGCAGCTTGCGCTCCTCGAGCGCGCGCTTCATCTTGATCCACTCGGAGAGCTTGCGCAGATCCGTGCGCGTGGTGCTGCCGGGGCCCGCCTTGGGGTAGGTCGCGGTGTGGCGCGCGTACGGGTCGTAGCTCTCCTCGCTCTGCAGGGCGAGCTGCGGAGTGCCGAGAACCTCGAGCACCGGACGCTCATAATCGCCCGGCGCGTCGCGCCACTCGACCGAGGCCTGGCCGCGCTCGTCATGCACGACCAGACCGATGCGCCGCCGTTCGGCATCGCGTGCCGCGGCGGGGCTCTGCCCAGATTGAGTTTTTCTGCTCGTGTCGCCCACGGGGTCAATATCATCCGGCGCAAGACGCGCATCACGTTTTCCAAGCGTAACCGCGCGGGCATCCGGCGTTCTGCGACCTGCGTCACGGATCAAATGGCGACACTTGTGGTGGTTATGGCAAACCGCGCGCGCAGCAGGCCGACGACCGTCTTGGCGTCCGTCAGGGTCCCATCGAGCGCCCAGTCGCAGGCGGTGTCGAACGGCAACCAGTGGATCTCGATCACCTCGGCGCGCTCGTGCGCCACGGCGGCGGGAGCGATTCCGGTAGCGAGGTAGAGGTGCAGGACTTCGGTGAACACTCCGGGCGAGGACAGGCAGGTGCCGAGCCCCTGCCAGTGGCGCGCGCTGACGCCCGCTTCCTCCATGAGCTCGCGCTGCGCGGTGCCGAGCGGCGGCTCGCGCGGCTCGAGCTTGCCGGCGGGCAGCTCCCACAGCCATCCGCCGGCCACGTAGCGGTACTGGCGCAGCAGGCACACGCGCCGCGCGCCATCCACCGCCACGGCCGCCGCGCCTCCCGGGTGGTGGACGACCTCGAGCTCGGCGTGATGGCCGTTCGGCAGCACCACCCGGTCGGTGGTGACGCGCACGACGCGCCCGGTGAAATGCACGGTCTGGCTGTCGGGTTTCATGCAGCGCATCGTAACCCGCGGGTCGTCGGGGCGGCGGTCGCCAGCCGCGCGCGGCCCCGGGTATAGTCGGCGCGCCCATGCCCACCACCGCGCATCTCGACAAGCTCAACGCCGCGCAACGCAAGGCGGTGACGCACGGCGAGCCGCTGCCCGAGAAGGGTTTCGCCTCCGGACCCCTCCTGATTCTCGCCGGGGCCGGCACCGGCAAGACCGACACCCTGGCGCACCGCGTGGCGCACCTGGTGATCCACGGCGTCGATCCGGCGCGCATCCTGATGCTGACCTTCACGCGCCGGGCCGCCCACGAGATGCGCCGCCGCGCCCACGAGATCACCAAGAAGGCGCTGAACGAGTCGATGGGCGGGGTGAGCGCCACGATCTCGCAGCGCCTCGCCTGGGCCGGCACCTTCCACTCGATCGGCAACCGTCTGCTGCGCCACTACGCCGGCCACCTGCAGCTCGATCCGCATTTCAGCGTCATCGATCGCGGCGACTCCGCCGACCTCATGGACAGTCTGCGCGCCGAGCTCGGGCTCGCCGCCCGCGACCAGCGCTTCCCGCGCAAGGACACGTGTCTCGCGATCTATTCGAACCGCGTCAACACGCGCGCGCCTCTCAAGGAGACTCTCGAGCGGCATTACCCGTGGTGCCTGCAGTGGGAGACGGAGCTGACGGCGCTGTTCCGCGGCTACGTCGAGCAGAAGCAGCACGCCCATCTGCTCGACTACGACGATTTGCTGCTCTACTGGCACGGCATGATGTCCGAGACGCGCCTCGCGCAGCACATCGGCGCGCATTTCGACCACGTGCTGGTGGACGAGTACCAGGACACCAACCGGCTGCAGGCGGAGATCCTGCATGCCCTGAAGCCCGACGGCGCGGGACTCACGGTGGTGGGTGACGACGCGCAGGCGATCTACTCGTTCCGCGCCGCGGCGGTCGAGAACATCCTCGGCTTCGCGCAGCGCTTTCAGCCGCGCGCCGAGGTGGTGGCGCTCGCGCAGAACTACCGCTCGACCCAGCAGGTGCTCGACGTCGCCAACGCGGTGATGGGCGAGGCGCCGCGCGAGCAGCGCAAGTACCTGCTGTCGGTGCGCGGCCAGGGGACGCGGCCGCGCGCCGTGACCGTGGATGAGCTGCAGACCCAGGCCGAGTACGTGCGCACCGAAGTGCTGCGCCGCCGCGAGGCCAACGTGCCGCTCAGGCGCCAGGCGGTGCTGTTCCGCAGCGCGAGTCACAGCGATGTGCTCGAGGTCGAGCTCACCAAGCACAAGATCCCCTACGTCAAGTACGGGGGGCTGAGATTCCTCGAGGCCGCACACGTCAAGGACCTGCTGTCGGTGCTGCGTTGGGCCGACAACCCGCGCAACAGCCTGGCCGCCTTCCGCGTGCTGCAGCTGCTGCCGGGCATGGGGCCGGTGAACGCCGCCGCCGCGATCGAGCACATGGAGGCCGGCGGCAACAGCTTCGAGGCGCTGCAGGGCTTCAAGCCGCCGCAGACCCACGAGATCGAGTGGCGGCGGCTCATCGAGCTGCTGCGCGCGCTCGCCGACCCGCAGCTGCCCTGGGCCGGCCAGGTGCACCAGGCGCGCGAGTGGTACCAGAGGCACTTCGAGCGCATCTACGAGCACTTTCACACGCGCCTCGGCGACCTGGATCAGCTCGAGCACCTCTCCGGCCAATATCCCTCGCGCGAGCGCTTCATCACCGAGCTCACGCTCGATCCGCCGCATGCCACCAGCGACCTCGCCGGCCGGCCGACCCAGGAAGAGGACTACCTGGTGCTGTCCACCATTCACTCGGCCAAGGGCATGGAGTGGGACACCGTCTATCTGCTCAACGTGGTGGACGGCAGCTTCCCCTCGGAATTCTCCACCGGCAAACCCGAGCTGATCGAGGAGGAGCGGCGCCTGCTGTACGTGGCGCTGACGCGCGCGCAGAACGACCTCGCGCTCCTCATGCCGCTCAAGTTCCATCTCACGCAGCAGTCCCGCCAGGGCGATGCCCACGTGTACGGCGGACGCAGCCGCTTCATGACCGAGAAGGTGCTGAAGACGCTCGATGCCGTCACCTTCCAGGGCTCGAGCGGCGTCGGCGAAGACTCGCTCCAGGGTACGGGCGAGCAGCAGGTGACGGTGGACGTGGGCGCCCGCCTGCGCGATATGTGGTAGGCGCGCGCTATCTGGCGGGCTTGACGAACTTCAGCGTGAAACGGTCGCTCTCGCCGATGGCCGCGTACTTGCCGCGGTCCTGGGCGCCGAGCTCGTAGGTGGGCGGCAGCGTCCACACGCCCCGCTCGTAGTCCTTGGTGTCTTTGGGATTGGCGTTCACCTGCGAGCTCGCCTCGAGCCGAAAGCCCGCCGCCTCGATCAGCCTGATGGCGTAGTCCTCGTTGACGTAGCCGCTCCTGGCCTTGGGATCCTGCGGCACGGCGGGGTTGCCGCGGTGCTCGACGACGCCGAGCACGCCGCCGGGCTTGAGGGCGCGGAACATGGTGGCGAAAGCCGCGGCCGCCTCATCGTGCGCCATCCAGTTATGGATGTTGCGGAAGGTGAGGATCATGTCGAGCGTGCCTGGCGGCACGACGTCGGAACCGTCGAGCGGGAAGGTCACGACCGTCACGTGCCCGTAGACGTCGGGGCGCGCGGCGAGTTTCTGCCGGTACGCCTCGAGGCGCTGCGTGACGTAGCGGCTGTTCGGATCGGCGGCGATCACGCCGGCGTAGTAGTGGCCCGCGTCGGCCAGGAGCGGCGCCAGCACCTCCGTGTACCAGCCGGGCTCCGGCCACACCTCGAGCACGCTCATCTGCGGACGGATGCCGAAGAACAGCAGCGTCGCCTTCGGGTGGCGGTAGCGGTCGCGCGCGCGGTTCTCCTCCGATCTTTGATCGCCCGCGAGGATGCGATCGAGCGCGAGGGACGTGCTCTGGCGCGTGCCGTACGTGGTGCAGGCGCCGAGCAGCAGCGCCACGGCGGCGAGCGCCGCGGCGGCGAGTGCCGCCGCTCTCTTCTTGTTGTTGGCAATGGTCATGATGATCCCGTGCGGCGAGCGCCGCCGCTTACCCCCGCCGCCCCATGAAAAAACCCCGCGGGGCGCGGGGTTCTCGGTGCGCTGCAACGGCCAACCGCGACAGTTCAGCGACGGAAGGGACCGCCGCCCTGGCGCGGGCGCTGCGGGCGCTCCTGCGCCTCGTTGACGCGCAGCGGGCGGCCGGCCATCTGGAAGCCGTTCAGCGCCTGGATCGCGGCCTGCGCCTCGCTCTGCGGCATGTCGACGAAGCCGAAGCCGCGCGGCTTACCGGTCTCCCTGTCGTTGATGAGCTTGACAGACTCCACCTTGCCGTGGCGCTCGAACAAGGCCTTCACGTCCTGCTCGGTGGCGGTGAAGGGCAGATTGCCTACGTAAATCGTCGTCACTGGGCGGTCTCTCTATGAAAATGCGGACAGCGGTACGCCGCTCGCGCGGCGGTCGCATGCACCGCGTGAAGGATCAAACAGGTCAGGGCTTCAAGGCACACGATCGGCAGTGTTTCAGTCAATGCGCAGCGCTTGGGCCGGCGGCCTGCACCTGCGTTCGCGC
>DATKPR010000026.1:0-5720 GCA_035523985.1 Steroidobacteraceae bacterium
GGCGGCGATGTGGAGCCCCGATGGCCGGGAGATCGTGTTCGCGGCCACCACCGAGCGCTGGAACGCCGCCTTCGCGCACGTCGGCTACCGGCTCTACCGCATGCCGGCCGAGGGCGGCGCGGAGCCCGTGGCCGTGACCCCCGCGCCCGGCAGCTACGCCGAGGCCACCTTCGCCCCCGACGGGCACGCGTTATTCTTCAAGTACGCTCCGCAGGATGCCGAGGTCTACCATCTCGCGCACCTGATGCGCGTCGCCTGGCCGGCGGGGGGCGAGGCGACGCTCGTGACGCGCGACTTCGACCACGAGGTGAGCGCCTACGCCTTGAGCGCCGACAGCCGGAGCGCCTACCTGCTCGTGCCCGAGTCCGGCCGGTCGAACCTCTGGCGGGTCGCCGCCGCGGGCGGCACGCCCAAGCGCGTCATGGCTCACGAGGTCGGCGGCTACACCGCGCTCGCGATCGCGCGCAAGGCCAGGGCTGCCGTCGTCGTCGGCAGCTACGGCAGCTCGGTGAGTCCCGCCGAAGTGGTGCGCATCGACGCCGCGAGCGGCAGGTACGTGAACCTCACGCACGTCGACACGGCGGCCGCCGCCGCCATCGACTGGCAGCCGCCGCAGCACTTCACCTTCACGAGCGCCCGCGGCCGCACCATCCACAGCATGCTGATCACGCCGCCGGCGTTCGATGCCGGCAGGAAGTACCCGCTGCTGCTCCTCATCCACGGCGGGCCCGCGGGCTACGACAGCGATCAGATCGGCCTGCGCTGGAACTATCACCTGCTCGGAGCGCCGGGCTACGTGGTGCTCACGGTCGACTACACCGGCTCGACCAGCTTCGGAGAGAAATTCGCGCAGGCCATTAAGCTCGATCCGCTGAAGACCCCGGGCGAAGAGGTCAACCAGGCGGTCGATGAGGCCCTGAAGCGCTACGCCTTCATCGACGGGACGCGCATGTGTGCGCTCGGCGCGAGCTACGGCGGACACCTGGTCAACTGGCTCGAGGCCACCACCACGCGCTTCCGCTGCATCGTGAGCCACGCGGGCGAGGTCGACCTCACGACGCAGTGGGGCGAGAGCGACTTCAACTACGGGCGCGAGCTTGCCAACGGCGGTCCGCCATGGGAAGGCAATCCCATCTGGCGCGAGCAGAGCGCCATCCAGTACGCGGCCCACTGGCAGACGCCGATGCTGCTCAGCATCGGCGAGCGCGACTACCGCGTGCCGATCGGCAACACGCTCGAGAACTGGAGCACGCTGCAGCGCATGCACGTGCCGAGCCGGCTGCTGGTGTGGCCGGACGCCTGGCACTGGATCCTCAAGCCCGAGGACAGCCGGCACTTCTACGAGGAAGTGCACGCCTGGCTGGCGAAGTATCTCAAGGACGAGACGCCCGCCGGCGGCGCCGCGCACTGACCCGCGCGGTCTCGCACCGCAACGGCCGCGGCGCCCTGGCGCGCCGCGCCGCGCTTCAGGGCATGCTGCGGTCGCCGCACCCGAGCGCACGCTGCATCAGCACCGTGTCGACCCAGCGCCCGAGCTTGAAGCCGACCGCGGTGAACGTGCCGACGAGCGCGAAGCCGTGGCGGCGGTGCAGCGCGATCGAGGCCGCATTGCCGCTGTCGCCGATGACGGCCAGCATCTGCCGCCAGGGGCCGCTCTCGCAGCGCTCGAGGAGCGCGGCGAGGAGCGCGCCGCCCACGCCGCGTCCGTGCAGGCCCGCGGCGACGTACACCGAATCCTCGAGGGTGTAGCGGTACGCGGATCGCGACCGGTAGCCGCTCGCGTAGGCGTAGCCCACCACCTCGCCGTCGAGCTCAGCGACCAGGTAGGGGAGACTCGCCTCGAGCACCGCGGCGCGGCGCGCGCGCAGCTCACCGGTCGTTGGCGCAACCTCCTCGAACGTGGCGAGCCCGCTCCTGACGTGATGGGCGTAGATGTCCGCGATGGCGGGGAGGTCCTCCGCGCGCGACTCGCGCACCCGCGCCGCCGTGTGCCGGCGGGGCGGCGGCGCCTGCAGGACCCAGCCGTGATAGCTCGTCATGGCGGGGGCATTGCAACGGCCGTGCCAGGCGCGCCGGCGCGGCCCGGCGCACTCAGGCCCCGCGGGGCGCGTGCCGCGGGTGCGCGCCGGCGCGCGCGCGGGGCAGAGCACGGCGGCTGCGCACCAAAGGAGTGCGCGCCCCGGGCTGGCTCATGCGCCAGCCGCCGCTCACGTCAGGCGCCTGAGGCCCGCGCGTACGCGGAAGGCGAGCAGCAGCAACAACACGCCGAAGGCGATCGCGTAGGCGGCGAACAGCCACAGCAGCGTCAGTGCGCCCGCGGCGGGCTGCACGATGAGCAGCACGCCGAACACCGCCGAGGCGATGCCGGCCAGGATCCACCAGACCTCGCCCGCGAGCTGACGGCGCAGGCGGATGGCGGCCGCGATCTGCAGCAGACCTGTGGCGATCGCCCAGATCGCGACGTAGAACACGAGCGCCAGGGCGGTGGTTTGCGGGCTGTAGAAGGTGAGGGCGCCGATGCCGACGCCGGTGAGCCCGATCAGCAGCAGCACCCACCAGTCCTCGTGCACCCGACGGCCGGCGAACGCATGCACGACGTTGAGGATGCCGTCGGCGAAGATCACGATCCCGAGGGCGAGCGTCAGGGACAGGAGCGAAATCCCGGGACGCGCGAAGATCACCACGCCGAACAGGATCCAGAAGAGTCCGCGCAGGACCGTCATCCACCAGTAGCGCGAGAGGATTTCGCCGATCACGTCATTCTCCCCCGAAGGGCGCGGTGCGCGCCGTCCCGACACTCTACAGGGGTTGCGGTGCACCACGTGAATCGGCACCGGGAAGAGGGGCGCCGGGCCGGCGGCCGCATCTGCGGCGCCGCGCGCGGTGACGGGAACCGGCGGTTTCCGTCAGGGCTTGGGGATGGCCGCGGCCTTGGCGAGCGCATCGAGCTGCTCGACCACGGCGCGCGTGACACCGAAGATCTGCCGGCGGCGGCGGCCGAGGGCGACCCACGCCTCGAGCGTGGCGATGCCTTCGGAGCGCAGCCGCTCGATGAGCGGAACCGGCAGTTCGGCGGGCAATGCGTGCGACATAGGCTTTGAGTCTTCAGGATCCGGCGCGCCGCTCAGGCGCGAGTTAACATTAAGATCGGTCGAGCCTGCGGATTCTTGACAGGTTTCGCACCCGAAAGCGTGCATGTGTCACGGTTGAGAACCTGGATCGCGCTGCTGCGCGGCGTGAACGTGGTCGGCGCCCGCAAGCTCCTCATGAAGGATCTCGCCGCGCTGCTCGAGCGCGACGGCTTCGGCGCGGTGCGTACCTACATCCAGAGCGGCAACGTCGTCTTCGAGAGCGCGAGCGGCAGCGCTCGCGCGCTCGAGGCGCGCATCGCCGGACTGATCCTGGCCCACGCCGGCTTCACGACCCGGGTACTGGTGTTGTCGTCCGCGGAGCTCGGCGGTGCGGTGCGCGGCAACCCGTTCCCGCAAGCCGCGCTCGACCACAAGGCGCTGCATCTCTTTTTCCTCTCGGCGCCGCCCGTGCGCCCCGATCTGGAGTCTCTGACACGCCTGCGCTCGGGCGGGGAGGCATTCGCGCTCCGCGAGCGTGTCTTTTATCTGCATACGCCGCGGGGCTTTGCGCAGTCGGCGCTGCACGACAAGGTGGAGCGCTATCTCGGTGTGCCTGCGACGGCGCGCAACTGGCGCACCGCCAATCGGCTGCTCACCATGGCGGCGCCGGTGCGCCCGGCCGCCACGGCGCGAGCGGCGCGTGGGGCAGCGCGGCGCGGGCTCTCAGGTCAGCGGCGCCAGAAAGCGCGCTGAGCGCGGCGCGTAGTGCCGGTCCGGATCGAGCGAGACGAGCACGCGCGTGGCACGCCCGATGATGTCGCCGCGGGGCACGAAGCCGAAGTAACGCGAGTCGGCGCTGTTGTCGCGGTTATCGCCCATCATGAAGTACATCCCCGGCGGCACCACCACCGTCGGAATCGAGCGGCGCGCCAGCCGCTCGGGCAGGATCAGGATGTCGTGCGGCGGACCGAGGCCCGCCTCGCGCAGCACCAGCGGATGTTGCCGGGCCGTCTCGGCCACGAGATCCGGCAGCGCCTCCGCCTCGCGCACCGTGTAGCGCGAGCGGTGGCCGTTGATGCTCAGCCGGTCGCCCTCGAGCGCGACCACGTCCCCCGGCACGCCGATGACCCGCTTGATGAGCGAGGTGCCGTCGGCGGGCGAGTCGAATACCACGATGTCGCCGCGCACCGGATCGGCGCCCTGGGTGAGGTGCACGTGCGTGAACGGAATGCGCAAGCCGAACACGTGCTTGTCGACGAGCACGCGGTCGCCCTCGAGGATGGTCGGGTTCATCGAGCCCGTCGGCACCGTGACCCAGTCGGCCCAGGCCGAGCGGAACCCGAGCATCAGGACGAGGAAGAGCAGGGTGGTGCGGTACTCGCGCCAGGCCCTGGCGAGGCGCTCGAACGGCCGGATCATGCGGGGAACTCCGCGCTCATGAGGGCTTCGACCGGGGGGCGGGGCGGATGTTCCGCCGCGCCGCGGCGGCCGCCGCCCCGGCCGCCGCCGCCACATTGAAAACCCGCGCAGCGCACCCCACGCTTCGGATCATGGCCGACACCCTCGAGATCGTCTGTCCGCACTGTGCGACCGTCAACCGCATTCCCGCGCCGCGTCTCGGCGAGGGTCCGAAGTGCGGCCAGTGCCACCAGGGGCTCTTCAACGCCCATCCCGCCGAGCTCGGCAGCGCGAATTTCCGCCGCCACCTCGAGCGCAACGACATCCCGCTGGTGGTGGATTTCTGGGCCCCGTGGTGCGGGCCATGCCAGATGATGGCGCCGGAGTACGCCGCGGCGGCCGCCGACCTCGAGCCCGCCGTGCGCCTCGCCAAGGTCAACACGGATGCCGAACCCGCGCTTGGCGGCGAGTTCGGCATCCGCAGCATTCCGACGCTGATCTACTTCCGGGGCGGGCGCGAGATCGCGCGGCGCTCGGGCGCCATGGGGCGCGCCGACATCGCCCGCTGGGTGCGCTCGCTCGGCGCCGCGCGCAGCGCGCCGTAGCGGCGCACCGCGGCGAGCGTGGCGAGCATCGCCAGCAGCATCGCCTCGAGCATCCCGAAGGAGCCGCCGCCGCCGTGGCCGGCGGGCGCCACCGGACTCGCCTGCACCTCATTCGAGGGCGCCGAGGCGCCGCCCGCATCCACCGCCGCGACCGTGAAGTAGTAGGTCGTGCCGTTGGTGAGGCCGGAGACGGTCGCGGTCACGCCGCTGATGCCGGTCTGCACGGGGGTCGCGTTCTCACCGCCCGCGGCAGTGCCCTGGTAGACGTTGTAGCTGGTCGCCCCGGTCACGGCGGTCCAGGTGAGGCTCGCCGTGGCGTTGCCGGCCATGGCGCTGAGGCCCGTCGGGGCGGCGGGCACGGTCATCGTCTCGAGCTCGGTCGATTGCTGTGAGGTGCCGAGCGGTGCCACCGCGGCGACGGTGAAGTAGTAGGCCGTCGCGAACTGAAGACCCGAGACGGTGGCGGACGTGCCCGCCACCGCGCTCTGCACCGGCGTCGTGCCTTCCTGTCCGCTGGCGCTCGCCTGGTAGATGTTGTAGGTCGCGGCGTGCGCGTCCGCGGTCCAGTCGAGCTTCACCGATTG
This sequence comes from Steroidobacteraceae bacterium, assembly GCA_035523985.1. Lineage (GTDB taxonomy): Bacteria > Pseudomonadota > Gammaproteobacteria > Steroidobacterales > Steroidobacteraceae > 13-2-20CM-66-19. The sequence goes on from DATKPR010000026.1 coordinate 5,659, forward strand.
TCCGCCCGGTGTGGCCGCGAGTCCGGTGGGCGCCGGCAGGTACACCGCGAGCACCAGGTTCG
>DATKPR010000027.1:0-12241 GCA_035523985.1 Steroidobacteraceae bacterium
GGACTGCCGCCCATCCGCGTGGACGAGCCGACGCTCGCCATGAATTTCCAGGTCAACACTTCGCCCCTGGCCGGCAAAGAAGGCAAGTTCGTCACCAGCCGGCAGATCCGCGAACGCCTCTATCGTGAGTTGCAGAGCAACGTCGCACTGCGCGTCGATGACACGGAAGAGCCGGACGTGTTTCAGGTGTCCGGCCGTGGGGAGCTGCACCTCACCATCCTCATCGAGAACATGCGCCGCGAAGGCTACGAGCTCGCGGTGTCGCGCCCACACGTGCTCACCAAGCTCGTCGACGGCCAGGTGCACGAGCCCTACGAGGCGCTCACGGTCGACATCGAGGAGGATCACCAGGGCGCGGTCATGGAGGCGCTCGGCACGCGCCGCGCCGAGCTCGCCGACATGAGCGTCGACGGCAAGGGGCGCGTGCGGCTCGAGTACCGCGTGCCGGCGCGCGGACTCATCGGCTTTCAGGGCGAGTTCCTCACCATGACGCGCGGCACCGGGCTCATGAGCCACATCTTCGACGGCTTCGCCGCCGTCAAGGGCGAGATTCCCGACCGTCACAACGGCGTGCTGGTGAGCAACGAGAACGGCGAGGCGGTGGCCTATGCGTTGTTCAATCTGCAGGAGCGGGGGCGGCTGTTCGTCAGCCCCGGAGAAAAGCTCTACGAGGGCATGATCGTCGGCATCCACAGCCGCGACAACGACCTGGTCGTGAATCCCATCAAGACCAAAAAGCTCACCAACATCCGCGCCGCCGGCAAGGACGATGCGATCCTGCTGACGCCGCCCATACAGCTCACGCTCGAGTACGCGGTGGAATTCATCGCCGACGATGAGCTGGTCGAAGTGACCCCCGCCTCGATCCGTATCCGCAAGCGCTTCCTCAAGGAGCAGGACCGCAAGCGCGCCGCGCGCGCGGACGCCGCGCTCACCGCCTGAGCGCTGCGGCGCCTGAGCGGTGTGGCGCCTGCGCGTGTCGCGCGCCGCGCACAGGGCACGCGGGAACCCACGGCGACGACGCCGGTCGAATCCTCCGTAACGCGCAACCTGGAGGATCAGCAATGGAAGCTGGCATGTGGGAACAGTTGAAGGGCCGCGTCAGACAGCAATGGGGCAAGCTCACGGATCAGGACCTCGAGCAGCTCCACGGCCACGTCGAAGATCTGGCCGGAAAGATCCAGCAGCGCTACGGGCTGGCAAAAGAGGAAGCCGAGCGGCAGGCGCGGGAATTCCGCAGCCGTAACAACTGGAACTGACCGGTGGTCCCCGCGCCGCCGCTAAGGCGGCGCGGGTTTCCAGCGGCCACGGCGGCCGGCTCGGGTCGCGCGGGCGCCGGCGGGCGTGCCACGCCTGAGGCTAGACCTCGTGCGCGCCGGCGATGCCGATGAAGCTGAGGAACTCGGCGCGGGTACGGGCATCGCTCCTGAAGCTGCCGTTCATGCGGCTCGTGACCATCGAGACGCTGCGCTTGTGCACGCCGCGGGTGGTCATGCACTCGTGCTGCGCATCCACCACCACGCCGACGCCGCGCGGCTTGAGGACATCCGCGATGCAGTCGGCGATCTGCGCGGTGAGCTTCTCCTGCACCTGCAGCCGCCGGGCGTAGCCGTCGACCACGCGCGCGAGCTTGCTGATGCCGACCACCTTGCTGGCGGGCAGGTAGCCGATGTGCACACGCCCGATCATCGGCGCCATGTGGTGCTCGCAATGCGACTCAAAGGAGATGTCGCGCAGTACGATCATCTCGTCGTACCCGCCGACCTCCTCGAAGGTGCGGCGCAGGTACGCGGAAGGGTCGATCTGGTAGCCGGAGAACCAGTCGCGGTAGGCGTCGATCACGCGCTGCGGCGTATCGCGCAGGCCCTCGCGGCCGGGATCATCGCCCGCCCAGCGCAGCAGGGTGCGCACGGCGCCCTCGGCCGCGCGGCGTGAAACCTTCGCTCGCTGCTTCGCCATGCCTCTCCCCCGAATGCGCCCGCGCAGGCGCTGCCGGCGGGGAGTTTAGCGTGTCGGGGTCGCGCTCAGTGCGCGAAGTGCAGCAGGGTGAGGGTGAGCGTCAGGCTGCACACTCCGACCAGGGTCGCCACCACGAAGCCGGCCGCGAGCGGCCGCCAGCCGATACGCCACATATCGGTGAAGGACACCGAAAGACCGACCGCGGTCATGCCGCAGGTGAGGAACAGGTCGGAGGCCGTATAGCCGGTGTGCACGAGCGCCTGCCACACGGCGCCCTGATGCGCCAGCGCATCGCCCGCGGTGCGCACCCCGATGAAGCCGATGAAGGCGAGCACGAACATCGGCACCAGCTGCGCATGCGGCGCGAGTCCGCCGTGCGCGCCCTCGCCCGCCTCGGGGCCGGCGCCGCCGCGCGCTTCGTGGCGCCGCGCCAGCCAGGCGGCGAGCGGCACCAGCACCGCGATCGAGAGATTGCGCAGCAGCTTGGCGACGCTCGCGGCGGCGAGCGCCGCCGGCGCGTGCGCCTGTTGCGAGTACATGAGGCCCGCGCCGATCACCTGCGAGGTGTCGTGGATCGCGGTGCCGAGGAAGATCCCGGCGTGCACCGGCGAGGCGGCGAAGAAATGCCCGGCGAGCCACGGGTAGGTGAGCATCGCGGCGCAGCCGAACAGCACCACGCAGGTGACCGCGAAAGCGGTCTCGGCATGGCGCGCCCTGATCACCGGCGACATCGCCACCACCGCGGTGCAACCACAGACCGCAGTGCCGATCGCGAGCAGCGCGCCGAGGCGGGTGCCGACGCCGAAGAGGCGCGCGAGCCCCCAGCCCGCGAGCAGGCCGACCGTGAGACAGCTGAGCGCGACCGGCAGCGCGGTGAGGGCGATGGAGCTCGCGCCGGCGAGCGTCAGCCGCAGCCCCACCAGGGCGATCCCGGTGCGCAGCAGCTGGTGCATCGCCCACTTGAGGCCGTTCGTGGCCCACGCCGGCACGCCGAGCGTGTTCCGCCATAGCATGCCGAGCACGACCGCGCACATGACGGGACTCAGCGGCAGCTTGGGCAGCCCCAGGGCCCCGTGCGCCAGGGCATCGGCGATGGCGCGCGCGATGAGCGCGAGGCCGACGGCAACGGCGATCCCGGGAGCCGCCTGGCGCAGCGACACCAGCACGGCTAAAGCGGCAGTCGCGGGGTGCTGGCGAGCGGCGGCGGGACGCGGCGGCGATTGACGATCATGCGATCGTGCAGCTCGGCGATCGCGGCGCTTCCGGTGCGCTCGAACAGAAAGGGCAGCAGCGCGTGCACCAGGCAGGCGATCCCGGCACCGATCATGCGCACTCCGAAGCAGCCGGCCTGCGCCAGGTGCTCGGTATAGCTCTCGCCGACCGAGGCCGGATGCTCCGTAAAGGCACGCAGCGGATTCATCGGTCCATCCTAGCGGCCGCTCGCCGCGACGCGATTGCGAAGCGCTGGCGCGGGGACGCCGGGTGCGCAACAATGTTGCGCGCCCCAGGGGCCAGGCGCACCAGAGTTTCAATGGACAAGCTGGACGCGAGAATCCTCGAGCTGCTGCAGAACGACGGCGCGCTGACGGCCGCCGAGATCGCCGACCGCGTGGGGCTCTCCAAGGTGCCCTGCTGGCGGCGCATCCAGAAGCTGCAGCAGGAGGGGGTGATCCGCGCGACCGTGGCGCTGCTCGATGCGCATGCGCTCAACGTCGGCACGACGGTGTTCGTGACGCTCAAGACCGCCAATCACAGCGAGGCGTGGTTCGCGAAGTTCGTGCGCGCCGTACGCGACATCCCCGAGGTGACCGAGATCCACCGCATGTCGGGCGACGTCGACTACCTGATCCGCATCGTGGTGCCGGACATCGACGCCTACGATGCGGTCTACAAGCGCCTCATCGGCGCGGTGGACTTCCTCGACGTCAGCGCCAGCTTCGCGCTCGAGACCATCAAGTACACGACCGCGCTGCCGCTGTGCTACCTCAAGACGGACTGAGGCGCGCGGCGCGCTAGTTGCGCGCCATCTCGCGGGCGGACGGCGCCACGCTGTTGTCGCGGATGATGCGGGCGATGCGTGCCTCGATGTCGGCGAGATCCGTGTCGTAGGCGCTGGTGGCCAGCACCGGCTCGCGGCGCGGGGCCGGCGCGAGCTGCACCCCGGAGGTGTCGCTCACATCGATGCGCACGCGGGTCGAGAGCCCGACGCGCAGCGGGTGCCGCTCGAGCTCCTGCGGATCGAGCGATACCCGTACCGGCACGCGCTGCACCACCTTGATCCAGTTGCCGGTGGCGTTCTGGGCGGGCAGCAGCGCGAAGGCCGCGCCGGTGCCGAGCCCGAGCCCCTCGACCCGGCCGTGGAACTCGACGTCGCTGCCGTAGAGGTCGGAGATCACGCGCACCGGCTGACCGATACGCATGCGGTCCAGCTGCACTTCCTTGAAGTTGGCGTCTACCCGCAAGCGCTCGAGCGGCACGATCGCCATGAGGGGGCTGCCGGGGGCGATACGCTCGCCGAGCTGGACGCTGCGCCGGGCGACGTAGCCGGACACCGGGGCGCGCACGCTGGTGCGCTGCACGTTGAGCCAGGCGCGCTCCACCTGGGTGGCGGCCGCGCGCACGTCGGGGTTGTCGGCCACGCCGGTGCCCCCGACCAGCGCGGTACCGGCGGCGAGGTTCTTCTGCGCTGCGATGAGGGCATCGCGCGCGGCATTCACCGCATCCTGCGCGTGACCGAGCTCCTCCGTCGATACCGCGCCGCTCGCGGTCAGCCCGCGGCGGCGCGCGAGATCGGCCTGGGCGCGCTCGAGATCGGCGCGCCGCTGCGAAACCAGCGCCTCGAGCTCGTCGCGGTTCGCGAATACGGTGCGTACCTGCCGCACCGCGCGTGCCAGCTGCTGCTCGGCATCCTGCAGCGCGATGCGGTAGTCGGTCGCATCGAGCCGCACCAGCTCCTGCCCGGCCTGCACGCGGTCGGTCTCGTCCGCGGCGATCGACACCACGGTGCCGCTCACCTGCGACATCACACCCACCAGGTCGCCGGCGACGTAGGCATCGTCGGTGCTCTGATAGTGACGCTCGTAGACCCACCACCAGGCGAGCGTCGCGAGCGCGATGACGCCGAACGCCACGCTCAGGCGGATGAGCCAGGTGCGCCGCTGCCGCTGCAGGGTCGCCGCCGCAGGCGCGGAGGTATTCACCGATGCGTCCATGGTCGCAAAGCTCCTTCAGCCCGCCGGCGCGGGCGGCGTATAGCCGCCGCCGAGAGCGCGCACCAGGCTGACGCTGAAGGTGAGGCGCTGCGCGGCGAGCTCGGCGCCCACCGCCTGCGCCAGCAGCAGCTGGTTCTCGGTCGAGAGCACCGTCAGGTAGTCGTCGAGCCCGGCGCGATAGCGCTCGGTGGTCAGATCGTAGGCGCGCTGCGCGGCGGCCAGCGCCGTCTGCTGCTCGGCGCTCTCACGCTCGAGCGCCCGCCAGTTCGCGACCACGTCGGCCACGTCGTGCACCGCGTCGATGAGCGTTTGGTTGTACTGGCCCACGGAGGCGTCGTACTGCGCCTGCCGGGCCTCGAGCTGCCCGCGCAGCTGCCGGCGGTTGAACACCGGCAGGCTGAGCGCCGGGCTCACCCCGACGATCGTCGCCGATCCTTCGAACAGCTTGTCGAGGCCGATGCTCTGCAGTCCCGCGAACGCCGCGAGATTCACGTTGGGATAGAAGTCGGCCTCGGCGGCCTTGATGCCCTGGGCGGCGCCGCGCACCTGGGCGCGCGCCGCCGCCACGTCGGGGCGGCGGCCGATGAGGTCCGCGGGCAGCGTTGCCGGCAAGGCCAGCGTCGCGGGCGCCGTGAGATGCGGCCGCGCCAGCGTGAGGCCGCGATCGGGACCAGCACCGACGAGCGCCGCGAGCTGGTCGCGCGCCAGGTCGATGCTCGCCTGAGCGGCGGCGATGCCGGCGCGCGTGAGCGCCAGATTGCCCTCGGACTGCTTCACGCGCGCGACGTTCTCGAGCCCGGCATCGACGCGCTGCTGCGTGAGATCCTTGATCGAGGCCTGCTGTTGCAGCTGGCCGTTGGCGACGTCGAGCAGCGCGTACCAGAGGTCGAGCTGCACGTAGGCGCGCACCACCGACACGGTGAGCGCGAGACGCGCCGCCGCCCGGTCGGCTTCGGCGGCGTCGACCCCGGAGCGCGCCGCGGCGAGCAGCGCACGGTTGCGGCTCCAGAAGTCGATGTCGTAGCTCAGATCGAACGCCACCCGGCCGTCGTTGTAGTAGTTCCCCGCGTAGGGCGGCGGGTACAGGCCGTTCTCCGGATAGCGCTGCCGGTCCGCCTGGGCGTCGAGGGCCACGCTCGGCAGCTTCAACGCTCCGGTGGCGAGCGCCTGCGCCTGCGCGGCGCGCAGCCGCGCCTCGGCGACCGTGAGGGAGGGACTGCCCGCGAGTGCCTCATCGACGAGCCGGTCGAGCTGCGGATCGCCGTAGGCATGCCACCAGCCCTCCGCCGGCCAGGCCGAGGCGTCGATGGCCGCGGGGGCGAGCGCCTGTGCCGTGGTGAGCTGTGCGGGGGCGAGCTGCGGGGCTGCGTGCCAGCCGCCGCGATCCACGCAGCCGGCGAGCATGGCGGCGAGCGCCGCACCGGCGAGGCCCAGGGGGCGGGAGCTGCGAGTCTTCATGCCTGCTTTCCGTTTTCGATCATGCGTCCGAGATAGGTCTTGAGGCTCTCGACCTCGCCCGCGCCGAAGCCGGCGAGGTGCCGTGCCAGCACGCGGCTGCCGATCGCCCGCAGGCGCGGCAGCTGCGCGCGGCCGGCCGCCGCCACATGCAGAAGCACCACGCGCCGGTCGTCGTGGCCGCGTTCGCGGCGCAGCAGGCCCTTCTCCTCGAGCCGGTCGAGGATGCGCGTCATGGAGCCGGTGTCGTAGTACATGTAGCGGCACAGGTCGGCGGCGGTGCGCGCGTTGCCCTCGCCGAGATGCTTGAGCACCGCGTACTGCATGGCGTTCAGCCCGAAGGGCGCGAGCTCGGCGTCGAGGCCGGAAAGCAGCGACGCCCGCGCCCGCCCGAGCAGGTAACCGACGCTCAACCCCCCTTCCGGTAGTTGCGCCGGCGCTGCCGGATCGGCTTTGATAGCTGCTCTGCGACTCACGGGATAATCGCCCTGGCGGTCGACCGCCATCATCGGTTCAAATCACTGCTTGTAAGAATACTGCCTCGGCAAGCATCAGTCGACTATACTTTCGAGAGAGCCCGCAGTGATGGACGGCAGGCGCATATCCTCACGTAACACCTTCTTCCTGAAGAGGGTCCTCCCGGCGCTGATGTTCGGGGTGCTGGCCTTCGCCGTGGCGGCACCGCTGCTGCTCACCCGCGGCCGCGCCGGGGGCGTGCCCTGGCCGGCGCTCATCGCGCCGCTCGCCATGGCCGTGATCTTCTACCTGGTGTTCAGGCGGCTGGTGTTCGATCTGGCCGACGAGGTGATCGACGACGGGGATGCGCTGCGGGTGCGCTTCGGCGAGGAGGTCGAGCGCGTGCCGCTCGGTGAGATCATCAACCTGAGTTACTCAGGCATCACCAACCCGCCGCGCATCACGCTCACGCTGCGCAACGCCGGCCGCTTCGGCCGCGAGGTCAGCTTCGCGCCGCAGCAGGGTTTCCTGAGTCCCCTGTTCCGCCCCAACCCGCTCGTCGGGGATCTCATCGAGCGGGTGGATGCGGCGCGGCGGCGCTGAACACGTCGGCGCCGAATACCCGCGGCCCGGCGGCGGCCGCGTAGCCGAGCGGCTCGAGGCCGAAGATCGCCTCGATGGTCTTGAGCAGCGCGTAATGGTTGTAGGGCACGGAAGACACGGTGCCCGCCTTCACGAACGGCGACAGCACCACCGCCCCGACGCGTCCGCCGCCCGGCCCGTTGAAGCCGGGGGCGTAACGCGCACCCGGGAGCGGCTGCTCGCCGCAACAGGCCCCTGAGCCCTCCTTGCCGACGCCATCGCCCTCGTCGAACGTGACGACCAGCATGCCATCGGCCTGCCAGGCCGGCGCCGCCAGTATCAGCGGCACCCAGTGCCTGAGGAAGGCATCGATCGCCGTGAGCCCGCCGGCGCGCCCGTCGACGCACGTGGCGTCGTGCCCGTCGTTACAGAGATTGGGGGTGATGAAGACGTAATTGGGGGTGGTCGCGGCGCTCGCGAGGTCTTCCGGCAAGTGGGTGAGATTCACGACGTGGCTCTCGCAGCGCGCCGGGTTGTCGATGAGCGAATGGAAGTAGACGAACGGGTCGTGCTTGGCGGCGTATTGATCGCCGCGGCGCGCGAGACCGGTGGGATCGGCCGCGCCCACCGGCACGTGCCCACAGGTGGCGGGCTCGCGCTGCGGATCGTTGCCCATGTCCTCCATGTAGGCCTTCCAGGTGAAGCCCGCCGCCTCGAGCTGATCGGCCAGCGTGTGCACCATCGGCGGATAGACGCAGCCGGCGCCGAGCGCCTGGCCGGAAGCATCGAGCGCCGGCGCGCTCAGGCGGAAGTCGCTGAAGGTCGGGCAGTCGAGCTGCGTCTCGTGGTTGGGCGCCTGTCCGCTCACCATCGCGACATAGTTGTCGAGGCTCGCGTGACCGACCGCGTAGTACTGCGTGAGCAGCGCCCCGCGGGCTGGCAGCGTGCGCGCGAGATAGGGGGCATCCGAGTGCGGCGCAAAGGTCCGCGAATAGTTCGTGTTCTCGAGCACCAGCACGAACACGTGGCGGATCGGTGGCAGGCCCGGGGCCGGCGCGGCGCCGGCCGCCGCTGCGGCGAGCAGCGCGCCGAGGAACAGGGACGATGCACGCAGGGACATTCAGCCTCCGGGAGTGAGAGAGGATGCGGGTGCCGCCGGCGGCGCGAGTCGCAGCGCCCGGGCGTACAGCGCGCCGCACGCCACGGTCAGGAGCGCCGCGGCCAGGAACGCCGCGCCGGGGAAGTGTACCGCGGCGCGCGCACTGGAGAAGTAACCGAAGATCTGCGTCATGAGCGGCGGCCCGAAGATGGAGCTGAGGCTGTAGAGGCTCGCCACCGCGCCCTGCAGCTCCCCCTGCGCGTTCGCCGGGATCTGCCGCGAGGCGACAGCGTTCATCGACGGGTAAGTGAGCGCGAACACGAAGGTACTGAGCGAGACCACGTACATCATCCAGCCCTGCGGCACGAGCGCATAGCCGAGGTAGGCGATGACGGCAGCCGCCATGCCGGCCGCTGCCGCCCGCCGCTCTCCGCCGAGCCACGGAATCATGACGCGCGTCAGCACCCCCTGGGAGATCGCCATCAGCGTGCCGACGAAGGCGAGCGAGGCACCGACCTCGGCGCTGCTCCAGCGGAACTTCGAGATCGTGTAGAAGGCCCAGGTGCTGGGAAGCACCTGATGGCCGAGTTGCCACAGGAACAGCGCCGCGAGCAGCCAGCTGACGGAGGGGTACCTGCGGATCTGGCGCAGCGTCCCCGCGGGGTGCGCGCGGTGCCATTCGAACGGCCGGCGCGCCGACCGCGGCAGCGACTCCGGCAGCGCCACCAGCCCAAGCGTGCCGTTGGCGAGCGCGATGACGCCCGCGGTGAAAAACGGTGCGCGCGGCCCGAGGTTCCCGAGCAATCCGCCGATGGCGGGTCCGAGGATGAAACCGATGCCGAAGGCCGCGCCCATGAGGCCGAAGTTCTGCGCGCGCCGCTCGGGCGGGGTGATGTCGGCGACATAGGCGTAGGCCGGAGTGAAGGAGGCACCGGCGATGCCGGCGATCGCGCGTCCGGCGAACAGCCAGCCGATCGCCGGCGCAAAACCCATGACGAGGTAGTCGACTCCGAGCGCGAACAGCGCGAACAGCAGTACCGGCCGCCGCCCGTAGCGGTCGCTCAGGTTTCCGAGCACGGGCGCGCAGAAAAACTGCAGCAGCGCGTACACGAACGCGAGGGCGCCGCCATAGCCGGCCGCGCGGTCGATCGTGACGCCGGTGAGCTGCATGATGAGCCGCGGCAGCACCGGCAGGATGATGCCGAAGCCGATCGAGTCGACCAGCACCGCGATGAAGACGAAGACGAACGCGGCGCGGCCCGCGGGGCGCGCGCTCATGAACCGCCGCCGATGCGGCCGCGCAGCCAGTACACCGGGAACCCCACGGCGATGATCAGCAGCGTGACACCGGTGATGACCGGATCGGTCACGAGCGCATTCACGACCATGCCGGCCGAAGCCAGCAGGAACACGGCCGGCACGTACGGATAACCCCACACGCGATAGGGACGCGGCAGCTGCGGCCGCCGCCGCCGCAGCACGAACACCGCGGCGACGGTGAGCGCATAGAACGGCCAGATTCCGATGATGAACCGGTCGGCGAGCTGCGCGAAGTCGTTCTGCAGCACGTACACGACGCCGAGCGCGGTGCAGATGGCGATGGCCACCGAGGGGGTGTCGAAGCGCGGCGAGACCCGTGCCACGGCGCGGAAGAGCAGGCCGCGGTCGCCCATCGCGAAGAAGACCCGCGCCCCGACCATCATGGAGGCGTTGAGCCCGCTGAAGGTGGCGAGCATCACGAGCCCGGTAATGAGCGCGGTGCCGACGCCGGCCAGGAGCGGAATACGCATCGCCACCGTGGTGGCGATCAGTTTCGAGCCCGCCATCTCGGGCAGCGGCAATACGTAGATGAAGGCGAGATTGATCAGCAGATACACGAGCGCGACGCTCAGGCAGCCGACGATCAGGGCGCGCGGCAGCGTGCGTTGCGGATCGCGGATCTCGCCGCCGATGAAAGCGAGGTCCGCCCAGCCGTCGTAGCTCCACATGACGGGGATCAACGCCGTGGCGATCAGCGACAGCGGCGGCACCGCGCTCCACAGGGGAACGAAATGGGCGCTCGAGCCGCCGACGGCCGTAAAGGCGAGGAACGCCAGCGCGAGCACCGCGGCGTACTTGGCATAGGTGGTGAGACTCAGCACCGCGGCGGCGCGGCGCACGCCGATATAGTTCAGCACGCCGACCAGAACGATGGTGAGCGCCGCGACCTCGCGCACCGCGGCCGGGGTGAGCGGGATGAAGTGACCCAGGTACTCGGCGAAGATGGTGGCGATGGCGCCGAGCGCCGCGGCCCGCACCACCGTGAGCTCGGCCCAGCCGAACAGGAACGCCGGGAGCGGTCCAAAAGCCTCGAGGATGTAGGCGAACATGCCGCCGGAGCGCGGCAGCGCGGCGGCGAGCTCGGCGAAGGTGAGCGCCCCGCACAGCGCCATCACGCCGCCGAGCAGCCAGCAGACGAGCACCGAGCCCGGGTCGTGCAGCAAACCGGCCACCGTCGCCGGAACGCGGAAGATGCCGCTGCCGATGGTGATGCCGATCGACACGGCGACGGCGTTGAGTAGCCCCACGGAGCGCGGCATGCGCTCGCCCCAGGCATCGGCCATCGCTCACCCCCTCGCGGCTATCCGGGAAGGGAGTCTAGCTCAGCGTTGGTCGGAGTCGTCCGGGTTCTGGCGGGCGATGGCCGACTGCAGGTCGACCGGGGAAGCGACGACGTTCTTGATGGTGCGGCACTGATCGAGCGTCGCGCCGCGGTAGCTGTCCGTCGGGAAGTACTTCAGCTGCCAGTTGGCGAAGCCCCAGACGTCGAGCCCGGCCTTGAGATAGCGGCCGGCGCGCGCGGCGGCCTCGCAGTCATATTGCGAGCGCCGGGCGTGCTGCTGCAGGTCGCGCAGCAGCTCGTTGCGCGCGCGCAGCTCGGACTTCTGCAGCAGCGAGTCGCGCAGCGCGTCGGCGCCGTGGCGTCCCTTGCGCTGCACCTTGAATTCGGGGTCCGCATAAGGGTCCGCGGCGCTCACCGGCGCCTCGGCGGCCTCGGCGGGAGGCGGCGGCGTCAGCGCCACCTCTGCCAGCCGGGGCGAATCCTCCCCGGGCGCTGCGGCCGGGTTGTCGAACAGGTGCGCCTCCGCGTTACGCGCCGACCTCGCCGCCAGGTAGTCGCTCACCCCCCAGATGCACAGCGTCGCGAGCGCCACGCTGATCGCGACCGGGGCGGCGTACCTGATGCAGGCACTGAGTACGGTAGGCCCGGGGGCGCGCATGGCGCGCAGTCGCGGCGCGAGGTCGCCGCGTTGCAGCCAGCCGAGCAGCCGCCGCGAGCCGTAAAGCACCGCCTGGGCGAGCAGAAAGCCGATGGCGGTTCCGGTGACGAGTTGGAGCATGGTCATGGCGGTTACCCGTCCCGGCATTTTGCCCCTCACCGGGCACCGCGCAGCCGCCAGGGGTGCTATCTGTGAGCACCGTCACGCGCCCTGTGCAC
>DATKPR010000028.1:0-3017 GCA_035523985.1 Steroidobacteraceae bacterium
GCCGCGCTCTACGAGTCGGGGGCACCTGTTGATGAAATGCGCGCCGCCAAGCAGCGCATCCTCGCGCGGCTGGCCGCCGACATCCGCGCGCTCGAGCGCCGCGAGGGCGTGCACTACGGCGTGTACGACGAATGGATGGCGCGCGGACTCAACAACGCGCAGCTCGCCTCGCTCGCCACCTACTACGACTGCGTGCCGGGATTCGAGCGGCTGCTCGCGGCGCAGCAGGGCGATTTGCCGCGCTTCTATGCGGCGGTGCGCGCGCTCGCGCGCGAGCCGCGCGCCGAGCGCGACGCCGGGCTCTGCGACAGCGCTCCCGCCGCCGCCGGCCCCGCGGCGCCGCCGTCGGGCTACTAGCGGTCGGCCGTGCGGCGCAGCAGCGCGAGCTGCGTCTCGACGTCGTCGTTCCCGAGGTAGGTGGGGAGTACGGCGAGCAGGTGCGCCGGGCGGATGCCGAGCTGCGCGCAGCCGTCCTCGCGGCACACACAATCCACCGTCAGCGAGCGGAAGTTATCGAGCGAGAAGGGCGTGCCGGGCATCAGTCCCATGACGAGCCCCTGCAGGCGTGCCAGCGCATCGGGCAGCGGCAGGATGTGGCACGGCAGTCGCGCCACGCGCGCCGTGAGCCGCACGAGCTCGGCGAGCGTCATGACATCCGGCCCGCACAGCTGGTAGGTGGCCCCGTAGCTGGCACGGCTGAGGAGCGCCTGGCGGAACGCCTCGGCCACGTCGAGCACGTGGATGGGCGCGAAGCGCGCCGCTGCCCGCGCCAGCGGCAGGATGCCCGCGGTGAGCCGCAGCAGCCTCGCGAAGCGCTGGGTGAGCGAGTCGCCCGCGCCGAAGATCACCGACGGCCGCATGACGGTGACCGCCGGCTGCGCCTGGGTGGCCGGTGGCGGCGCGGCGCGCAGCAGCGCCTCGCCCGCGCCCTTGCTGCGCAGATACTGGCTCGGCCCCTGCGGGTCGGCGCCGAGTGCGCTCATGTGCAGCACGTGCCGTACGCCCGCGGCACGCGCCGCGGCCAGCACCTTGGCCGGCAGCTCGGTGTGCACGGCATGGAAACTCGCGCCGCGGCGGGGATTGAGGATCCCGACGAGATTGATGACCGCGTCGCAGCCGGCGAACAGCTGACCGAGCGCGGGCGGGGAGTGCACGTCGGCGACACGCAGCTCGACCGTGTCGAGCACCCGCAGCCGCAGCGCCCGCGCCGGGTTGCGCGTCGGCACCCGCACCCAGTGCCCATCGAGCGCGAGGCGCGTGACGAGCTCCGTGCCGACGAAACCGGTTCCACCGAGCACACAGATATTCACGGTTGACCCTCCGCAGGACGCGCTCTCAATGTACCGCTACCGTGGCGATCACCGCCGTCACCTTGAGCGGCTTGCCCTCGCGCAGCAGCCCGATGTCGATGCGGTCGCCGACGCTCGCCAGCCCGATCGCATTGCGCAGCTCGCTGTTGGATTTTACCGGCTGGCCGTTCACCGCGGTGATCACATCGCCGACGCGCACCCCGGCCTTGTCGGCCGGCGAGCCCTCGACCACCCGCGACACCAGCGCCCCGGAGGCGCGCGCAAGCCCGAGCGAATGGGCGATGTCGGGCGTCACCGTGTACATGGAGACGCCGAGCTGGCCGCGGCGCACCGCGCCATACTTCACCAGCTGCTCCATGACGCTGCGCACCATGTTGACGGGGATGGCGAAGCCGATGCCGATGTTGCCGCCGTTGCTCGAGAGGATCTCGGCGTTGATGCCGATCAGCTCGCCGCGCAGGTTCACCAGCGCGCCGCCCGAGTTGCCGGGGTTGATCGAGGCATCCGTCTGGATGAAGTCCTCGTAGCCGTCGGGGTTGATGCCGGTGCGCGAGAGCCCGCTGACGATCCCCGAGGTGACGGTGTGCTGCAGGCCGAAGGGGTTGCCGATGGCCACGACGAAGTCGCCGACCTCGAGCCTCGAGGAGTCGCCGAGCGGCATCTGCGCGAGCCCGGTGGCGCTCACCCGCAGCACGGCCACGTCGGCGGGCTGATCGCTGCCGACGAGCGTGGCCTCGAGGTCGCGCCCGTCCTGCAGCGTCACCGTGATCTCGCTCGCGTTCTCGACGACGTGTGCGTTGGTGACGATGTAGCCCTGGCGCGCGTCGAAGATCACCCCCGAGCCGGCGCTCATGAACGGGTGCTCGCGCGGCGCGCCCCCCGGGGGCAGGTCGAAGAAGCGGCGGAAGAAGGGATCCTGCAGCAGCGGATTCTGCGCACCCGCCTCACGCACGGTGCCGCGGGTGGCGACGTTCACCACCGCGGGGGACACCTTGCGGATCATGGGAGCGAGCGAGGGCAGCGGCGTATCGCCCACCGCCGGCGGCACGCCTGCGGCGGCGGCCAACGTCGCGAGGGCGCCGAGCGCAAGAGCGGGAATCGCGGCTCTCATGTGGCGCGGATTCTAGCCCGCGGGCGCGGGGCGGTCGGCACAAGCCTGGCATCCGGCGGCGCCGGGGCGGGCGCCGCCGGATGCAGACGGGGGGATTAAGCGGCCTGGACGCTGATGCGCCGGGGCTGCTCCTGCGGGCGCTTCGGAATGCTCAGCTCGAGTACACCGTTCACATGGGTCGCCTTGATGGCCTCGGCGTCCGCGCTCTCCGGGAGCGTGAAGCGGCGCAGGAAGCTGCCCGTCGCGCGCTCGACGCGCTCGTAGCCCTCTTCCGTACCCTTCTTCTCCGAGCGGCGCTCGCCGCGGATGGTGAGCACGCCCTTGTCGGCGGTGATCTCGATGTCCTTGCCCTCGACACCCGGGAGGTCGGCCGCCACGACGAAGCGCTCGGCCTCTTCGCGGACGTCGACGTGCGGGATCCAGCTGATGCTCGCGGCATCATCGCCGAAGGTCTGATCGAGCTGGCGGTGCAGCCGCCCGAAGAGCCCCCACGGCTCGTAACGAACGATGGTCATAGAAAAACTCCTCTGAGCTGAAGTGTTGAAAACCGTTGCACACGATGTGCGGCTGGGCGCGGGGGCTTTCAAGAGCGGCGC
>DATKPR010000029.1:0-14486 GCA_035523985.1 Steroidobacteraceae bacterium
CCCTTGTGGAACAGCTTCTGCCACTGCTTCACCATGCCGTCGCCGAAGTTGTTGAGCACCATCACCTTGACCGGCAGGTCGTAGGTGGTCGCGGTCTCGAGCTCGCCGATGTTCATGCGGATGCTCGAGTCGCCGTCGATGTCGATCACCAGGCGCGCGGGGTTCGCGATCTGCGCGCCGATCGCCGCCGGCAGGCCGAAACCCATCGTGCCCATGCTGCCGGAGGTGAGCCACAGCCGCGGGCCGGCGAAGTCGCAGTATTGCGCCGCCCACATCTGATGCTGGCCGACCCCGGTCGAGATGATCGCCTCGCCGCGCGTGTGGCGGTTGAGCTCCTCGAGCACGTAATAGGGCTGGATCAGCGGGCTCGCGCGATCGTAGTTCATGGCGTAGCGGCGCTTGAGCTCGGTGAGCTCGGCCAGCCAGGGGCCGAAGTCGCGCCGGAACTGCGCGCGGCGGCCGTGGTCGGCGAGCGCGGCGAGCGCCGGGGCCAGCAGCCCCACGTGGCTCCACTGCACGCGCTTCACCTTGTTGACCTCGGCGCGGTCGACGTCGAGGTGGGCGATGCGCCTGGCGTTGCGCGCGAACTTGTCGGGCACGCCCGCGACGCGGTCATCGAAGCGCGCGCCGACCGCGACGAGGAAATCGCAGTCCTCGACCGCGTAATTGGCGTAGGCCGCGCCGTGCATCCCGAGCATGCGCAGCGCGAGCGGCGCGCGGGTGTCGAGCGAGCCGATGCCCATCAGGGTGGTGACCACCGGCACGCCGAAGGCGCTGGCGAACTCGGTGAGGCGCGCGGCGGCATTGCCGTTGATGACCCCGCCGCCGGCGTAGATGAGCGGCCGCTCGGACTCTCCCAGCATGTCGAAGAAACGCGCCGCCGCCGCCTCATCGAGCGTCGCGCCGGTGAGCTCATCGAGCCGCCGCCGGTACCCCGGGATGGGCAGGAGCCCCGCGCCCTGGAAGGTCCCCTCCCAGTTCTGGACGTCCTTGGGGATGTCGACCACCACCGGCCCCGGGCGCCCGGTGCGCGCGATCTCGAAGGCGGTGCGGACCGTGGCCTCGAGCTTCTCCGGCTCGGTGACGAGGAAGATGTGCTTGGCGACGGCGCCCATGACCGCCGGCACCGGCGCCTCCTGGAATGCATCCGTCCCGATGGCTGCGCGCGGCACCTGGCCACAAATCACGACAATCGGCACCGAATCCGCCATGCAGTCGCGCACGGGTGTAACAGTGTTCGTTGCACCGGGTCCCGAAGTGACCAGGCAGACCCCCACTCGGCCCGAGGCCCGGGCATAGCCCGCGGCCATGAAGCCGGCTCCCTGCTCGTTGGCCGGGACGATGAGCGGGATCTGGGCCCGGCCGGCCTTCGCGCATTCCTCGTTGTAGAGGAATACGGCGTCGTAGGTCGGCAGGATGGCGCCGCCGCTATAGCCGAAGATCGCGGTGACCCCCTCGTCCGCAAGCACCTGCATGATCATGCGGGCGCCGCTCATGCGCGTGCCCGCCAGCGGGTGGGCCGGCGCGGTCGGCTCGACCGACAGGTCGCTCAGGGATGAACCGCTCATGGAGGGCTTTGCGAAACCTCTTCGGATGCTGGACGGCGACGGAACTTTTGAATGTAACAGCTTGTGTTCTTGGTGCAAACCGGCGCCGATCCCGTATTCTCGTCCGGACGACCATGCGCCACATCATCGCCATCCTGCTGCAGAACGAGGCCGGAGCCCTGACCCGCGTCGCGGGCCTGTTCTCCACGCGCGGCTACAACATCGAGTCGCTGTCGGTCGCCCCCACCGAGGACCCCACGGTGTCGCGCCTGACGCTGGTCACCCGCGGCTCGGACGCCGTCATCCAGCAGATCGTCAATCAGCTCAACAAGCTCGTCGACGTCGTGAACGTGCTCGACATGACCCGCGGCCAGCACATCGAGCGCGAGCTGGTGCTGCTCAAGCTGCGGGTCGAGCCGCGCCACACCGACACGGTGCGCGGCCTCGTGGTGCGCGCCGGCGGCCGGGTGCTCGATCCGGCGACCGAGGGGTTCATCGTGGAGCTCACGGCGAGCGAGGCGGAGGTGAGCGCCTTCGTCGCGGACCTGGCCCGCGGCGCGCAGCTGCTCGAGGTGGTGCGCAGCGGCGCGCTCGGCATGCCGCGCACGGCGCGCGCCCTGCGGGCCGCGGCGCCGGCCGCGCCGGCGGCCGCGGACGCCTGAGCCTACGGCACCAGCACCGTCGAGCCGGTGGTGCGCCGTCCCTCGAGATCGCGGTGCGCCTCCGCCGCCTGGGCGAGCGGATAGCTCTGGCCGATGACGACGCGCACCTTGCGGGCGCGCACCGCGGCGAACAGCTCGCGCGCCGCGGACTCGAGCTCGGCGCGCGTGCTGATGTAGTTGAAGAGCGTCGGGCGGGTGAGATACAGCGAGCCGCGCTTGCTCAGCTCGAGCGGTGCGATCGGCGGCGCGGGGCCTGAGGCATTGCCGAAGGTGACCATGATGCCGAGGCGCCGCAGGCAGTCGAGCGAGTCCATGAAGGTGTCCTTGCCGACCGAGTCGTAGACCGCCGCGACCCCCTCGCCCCGGGTGAGCGCCTTGACGCCGGCCACCAGCTCGTCGCGCCCGGAGATGAGCACGTGCCGGCAGCCGTGGCGGCGCGCGAGCTCGGCCTTGGCCTCGCTCCCGACCACTCCGATCACCTTCGCCCCGAGCGACTTCGCCCACTGGCACAGGATCAACCCGACGCCGCCGGCGGCGGCGTGCACCAGCAGCGTGTCGCCGCGCTGCACGCGGTAGGTGCGGCGGATGAGAAAATGCGCCGTCAGTCCCTTGAGCATGAGCGCGGCAGCCTGCTCGTCCGAGATGCCCCGGGGTACCTTGACCAGGCGCTCCGCCGGCACGTTGCGCAGCTCGCTGTAGGCGCCCGGGGTCGGCCAGACATAGGCGACGCGGTCGCCGACCCTGAAGCCCCGCACCCCGCGGCCGAGGGCGGTGACGACGCCGGCAGCCTCGCGCCCGAGGCCGCTCGGCAGCGCGGCCACCGGATAGAGCCCCGTGCGGTCGTAGACATCGATGTAGTTGACGCCGATGGCGCGGTGGCGCACCTGCGCCTGGCCGGGACCGGGCTTGCCGGGCTCGACGTCCTCGATCCGCAGGACTTCGGGACCGCCGTGCTCGTAGAAGCGGATGGTCGTGGGCATGGGCGTCTCTACAACGCGCTGTCGTCGGTCTCGCCGGTGCGGATGCGGATCACCCGGTTGATGTCGGTGATGAAGATCTTGCCGTCGCCGACCTTGCCGGTCTTGGCGGCCTTGAGGATCGCCTCGATCACCTGGTCGACCAGCTCACCGCGCACCGCCACCTCGATGCGGGTCTTGGGGACGAAGTCGACCACGTATTCCGCGCCGCGGTAGAGCTCGGTATGGCCACGCTGGCGGCCGAAGCCCTTCACCTCGGTGACTGTCATGCCCGACACGCCGATGTCCGAGAGCGCGGCGCGCACGTCGTCGAGCTTGAACGGCTTGATGATCGCGGTGATCAGTTTCATGAGGCTCGGTCTCCGGTGCGGGATGCGCTGTCGTGCATTGTGCAGCTTTCATGCCATGGGCGAAATCGGCGCCGCCGCCGCGAATGCCGGCACCGGCCGGGTGCCGCCGCCGCCCGTGCCCGCACCATCGCGGAGCAGCCGCCGCCGGCGGGCGCCCCGTGCTGGTGCGCCGCCCTCCGGCGCTCCTGGGATATTCTGCACGCCCATGTTCGAGCGGATCGTGATCGTCGGGGCGGGTCAGGCGGCCGTACAGGCCGTGGACACACTACGCCGTAGAGGCTTCGCGGGGAAGCTGACGCTGATCGGCGATGAGCCCCTGCCGCCCTACCAGCGGCCGCCGCTCTCGAAGAAATACCTCGCCGGCGCGCTCGAGCGGGAGCGCCTCCTCATCCGTCCCGCGGCCTACTATGCCGAGCACGCCGTCGAGACTCACTTCGGCCGGCGCGTCACCGCGGTTGCACCGCGCGAGCAGCACGTGCGCCTCGATGACGGCCTGGTGGTGCCCTTCGATGCGCTGCTGATCGCGACCGGCAGCCGCCCGCGCGAGCTGCCGGTCCCCGGCGCCGATCTCGCGGGCGTGCATTACCTGCGCACCGCGTCGGATGCGGACCGCATTCGCGAGCGCTGCGTGCGCGGCGGACGGCTGCTGATCGTCGGCGCCGGCTATATCGGCCTCGAGGTGGCGGCCACGGCGCGCGAGCTCGGCATGGAAGTGACGGTGCTCGAGATGGCCGGGCGCCCCATGAGCCGCGTCACCTGCCCCGAGGTATCGGCCTTCTACGCGGCCGAGCATGCCCGCCGCGGCGTGCACATCCGCTGCCACGAGCGCGTGCGCGCGCTGCACGGCGACCCGCGCAGCGGCCGGGTGAAGAGCGTCCTCACCGAGGCCGGCGGCGAGTACCCCGCGGACCTCGTGATCGTCGGTGTCGGCGTGGTGCCGGCGGACGAGCTCGCCCGGGCCGCCGGTCTCGAGTGCGAGAACGGCATCGTCACCGAGGCCCACTGCCGTACCTCGCACGCGGCGATCTATGCGGCCGGGGATTGCGCCAGCCATCTCAACCGCCAGTACGGCCGGCACCTGCGCCTCGAGTCGGTGGACAACGCCTTCGAGCAGGGCACCACCGTCGCGCTCAATCTGCTCGGCAACGACACGCTGCACGACAAGCTGCCGTGGTTCTGGTCGGATCAGTACGACCTCAAGCTCATCATCGTCGGCGTGGCCCAGGGCTACGACACGGTGGTGATGCGCGGCACGCCCGCCGCGCGCAGCTTCAGCGCCTGTTATCTGCGGCACGGGGAGCTGATCGCCATCGACTCGGTGAACAGTCCGAAGGACCAGATGGCGGCGCGCAAGCTGATCGCCGCGCATGCCCGCCCGCAGCCTGACAAGCTCGCCGACCCCGCGATCGCCCTCAGGGACACGCTCTAGAACGTGTAGGTGAGCCCGAAGGTCATGAGGTAGGGATTGCCGCCGAGCGCGGCGAAGCGCGCGTAATCGAAGCGCACCTGCAGCCGCCGGAAGCGGTACATGACTCCGCCCCCGCCGGCGAGCCCGACGCCGGTGCTGTCGACCGGGATCGGATCGGCGAGCGGCGGACAGGTGCCGCCCGTCGGACAGGGCTCGACCAGGGTCGTGACCCGCGTGTGCAGCTTCGCCACGCCCGCCTTGACGTAGAAGTCCACCAGCGGCGCCGGCAGATACAGCACTCCGAAGGCGGCGAGCCCCTTGCGGCTCGCGGTGCTGTCGAGCGGCTCGTTGGAATTCGGATAGGTGGTGGTGCCGGTCGAGCTGCCGAAGTTGATGTACTCGAGCTCCGCGGCGAGCTCCGGGATCGGGCGCCACCCCACGATGAGCTCGGACGCGTGCTTGTCCGAGCCGAAGCCGCTGATGAGACCGTCGGCGGCGTCGAGCCACGCCTTGCCGAACGCGGCCCCGACGTAGGGCCCGGTGAGATCGTCGGCGCGCGCGCCGCCGGCCGCGGCGGCGAGCAGCATGAGGCAGGCGAGTGGGCGCATCCGCATGGATCGAAGCATACAACAAGGTGTCGGCGGCGACGGCTGACGCCAGGCGCCGACAAAGGCGCGATTCGTGAGGGCCGTCACAGCGGCGCGGCGCCGTTCGCTCAGCGCAGCACCACGAGCAGGTCCTTCAGATCCACCGCCGCGCCGGGCTTCACCAGCACCTCGGCCACTTCCCCCTCGCTCTCGGCGCGCACCGCGGTCTCCATCTTCATCGCCTCGAGTGTCAGCAGCGCCTCGCCGCGCGCCACGCGCGCACCCACCTTCGCCGCGACCGTGGTCACGGTCCCGGGCATCGGCGCGCCGACGTGGCGCGGATTGCCGGGCTCGACCTGGCGCGCCGGCGGACGCTGCGCCACCTGGGCGAGATCGCGCACCCGCACCGAGCGCGGCTGCCCGTTCAACTCGAAGAACACCGTGCGCGTGCCGTCCTCGTGCGCTTCGCTGGTCGCGACGTAGCGCACGATGAGCGTCTTGCCGCGCTCGAGCTCGACGCTGATCTCATCCCCCGGCTGCATGCCGTAGAAGAACACCGGCGTCGGCAGCAGGCTGAGATCGCCGTATTGCTGCCGCTCGCGCGCGTAGTCCTGCCAGACCCGCGGGTACATGAGATAGGAGGCGAGGTCCTCATCCGACACCGGTCCCGGGAAGCGCGCGGCGAGCGCCTGGCGCTGCGCTTCGAGGTCGACGGGCGGCAGCTGCGCGCCCGGCCGCCCGGTGAGCGCGGCCGCGCCCTTGAGCACCTTGCGCTGCAGCGCCGCGGGAAAGCCGCCGTAGGGCTGACCGAGCTCGCCGCGAAACAGCTGCACGATCGACTCCGGGAAGGCGACCTCGGTCGCAGGATCGGTGAGCTGCGCGCGCGTGAGGCCGCGGGTCACCATGACGAGCGCGAGATCGCCCACGGCCTTGGAGGTCGGGGTGACCTTGACGATGTCGCCGCACAGCTCGTTCACCTCGGCATAGGCGCGCGCCACCTCGGGCCAGCGCGCATCGCCGACGCCGAGCGCCCGCGCCTGCTCGCGCAGGTTGGTGTACTGACCGCCGGGCATGCCGTGCACGTAGACCTCGGAGGCTCCCGAGCGCACGTCGCTCTCGAAGGCGACGTACAGCCGCCGCACCTGCTCGAAGTAGGCGGAGATGGCGCGCAGCGCCTGCGGATCGAGACCGCTGTCGCGCGGACCGAAGCGCAGCGCCTCGACGATCGAGCCCAGGTTCGGCTGCGAGGTGAGGCCGGAGAGCGCATCGATCGCCCCGTCGACCGCGTCCGCCCCGGCCTCGATGGCGGCGAGCACGCTCGCCGCGCCGATGCCGCTCGTGTCGTGGGTGTGGAAGTGCAGCGGCAGCCGGGTCGCCTCCTTGAGCGCCCGGACCAGCGTGTAGGCCGCGCGCGGCCGGCACAGCCCGCCCATGTCCTTGATGGCGAGCACGTGGGTGCCGGCGGCCTCGAGCTCGCGCGCGAGCCCGACGTAATAGTCGAGCGTGTATTTGCGCTCGTGCGGGTCGCTCAAGTTCCCCGTGTAGCAGATCGCCGCCTCGCACAGCTTCCCCGACTCGAGCACCGCGTCGATGGCGACGCGCATGTTCTCGACCCAGTTGAGGCAGTCGAAGATGCGGAACACGTCGATGCCGTTGGCCGCGGCACGCGCGACGAAGAAACGCAGCACGTTGTCCGGGTAGTTGGCGTAACCGACGGCGTTGGCCGAGCGCAGCAGCATCTGCAGCAGGATGTTGGGCACGCGCGCGCGCAGCTGCGCGAGGCGCTGCCACGGATCCTCGCGCAGGAAGCGCAGCGCCACATCGAAGGTCGCCCCGCCCCAGCACTCGAGCGAGAACAGCTGCGGGGTGAGGCTCGCGTAGTAGGGCGCCGCGGCGGCCAGATCCGCGGTGCGCAGCCGCGTGGCGAGCAGCGACTGGTGCGCATCGCGCATCGCCGTGTCGGTGAGCAGCACCCGCTCCTCGGCGAGCATCCAGCGCGCGAAGCCCCCGGGGCCGAGCTCCTCGAGCTTCTGCTTCGTGCCCGGCGCGGGCGCCGGCAGCTTCCCGGGCGGCAGCTGCGGCGGCGTGCAGTGCGCCGGGCGCGGCCGGCCCTGCACCTCGGGGTTGCCGTTGACGATGGTGGCGCCGATGCCGGCGAGCAGCCGGGTCGCGCGGTCGCGTTTGGCGGGCGCGCGGTACAGCTCGGGCGTCTGGTCGATGAAGCGCGTGGTGTACTCGCCGCGCGCGAAGCGCGGGTGGGTGATCAGCTGGTCGAGGAAGCGCAGGTTGGTCACCACGCCGCGGATACGGAACTCCCACAGCGCCCGGTGCATGCGCGCGATGGTCTCCTCGGGCGTCGGCGCCCAGGCGGTCACCTTGACGAGCAGCGAGTCGTAGGAGCGGGTGATGATCGCCCCGGTGTAGGCGGTGCCGGCGTCGAGGCGGATACCGAAGCCCGCGGGGCTGCGGTAGGCGGCGATCTTGCCGTAGTCGGGAACGAAGTTGTTCTCCGGGTCCTCGGTGGTGATGCGGCACTGGAGCGCGTGGCCCGAGACGCGGATCTGCTCCTGCGGCGGGACGCCGCTCTCGGCCGTGCCGATGCGGGCGCCGCCGGCGATGCGGATCTGCGCCTTGACGAGATCGATGCCGGTGACCTCCTCGGTCACGGTGTGCTCGACCTGGATGCGCGGGTTCACCTCGATGAAATAGCAGCGCCCGCTGTCGGCGTCCTCGAGGAACTCGACCGTGCCGGCGTTGCGGTAGCGCGCGGCGCGGCCGATGGCGAGCGCCGCCTGCGTGAGCGCCGTGCGCTGCGCGTCGCTGAGGAACACCGCCGGCGCCCGCTCGACGACCTTCTGGTTGCGCCGCTGCATGCTGCAGTCGCGCTCGTAGAGGTGCACGAGGTTGCCGTGGTGGTCGCCGAGGATCTGCACCTCGACGTGGCGCGCGTGCCGCACGAGCTTCTCGAGGTAGACCTCGTCGTTGCCGAAGGCCGAGAGCGCCTCGCGCCGCGCGAGCGGCAGCAGCTCGGTGAGCTGCGCTTCGTCCTCCACGGCGCGCGTGCCGCGCCCGCCGCCGCCCCAGCTCGCCTTCACCATCAGCGGGTAGCCGATCCCGCGCGCCAGGCGCGCGCACTCGGTGAGATCGGCGGGCAACGGCCCGGTCGCCGGCATCACCGCAACGCCGGCCGCCTCCGCCAGCGCGCGCGCGGCGACCTTGTTGCCGAGCACCTCCATGGTCTCGGCCTGCGGTCCGATGAAGACGATGCCGGCCGCGGCGCAGGCGTGCGCCAGCGCGGGATTCTCCGAGAGCAGCCCATAGCCCGGATGGATGGCATCCACCCGCGCCTCGCGCGCGATGGCGAGGACACCGGCGATGTCGAGGTAGGCTTCGACGGGCTTCAGGCCCGCGCCGATGAGGTACGCCTCGTCCGCCTTGGTGCGGTGGAGCGAGAAGCGGTCCTCCTGCGAATAGATCGCGACGGTGCGCAGGCCGAGCTCGTTCGCCGCGCGCATGACGCGAATGGCGATCTCGCCCCGGTTGGCGACCAGGATGCTGCGGATCCGCTGCGACGGGGCGGCTTTCACCTTAAGATCTACCGCGGGATCGACGGGGAAGGCCTGCGATCATAGCCGCTTTGGGGGAACTCATGTCGCGCCTGCAGCTGCTCACCCTGGCTCTCTGCGCCGCCGCGCTCGCGCGCGCCGCGCCCGTGCCCGCCGCCGGGCACCCGCTCGTCATCGTCATCCACGGCGGCGCCGGGGTCATCGAGCGCGCGCGCATGACGCCCGCGCGCGAGGCCTCCTACCGCGCCGGGCTCGCCGCCGCCCTCGATGCGGGCTACGCGGTGCTCGAGCGCGGGGGCTCGAGTCTCGATGCGGTCGGGGCGGCGGTACGCACCATGGAGGACGATCCGCAGTTCAACGCCGGCCGTGGCGCGGTGCTGAACCATGACGGCATCTGCGAGCTCGACGCCGCCATCATGGACGGCTCGGGCCCGCGCGCCGGGGCGGTCGCCGGCGTCCACCACGTGAGGAATCCGATCGACCTGGCGCGCCTGGTGATGGACAAGTCCCCGCACGTGCTGCTCGCGGGAGAAGGCGCCGAGGAGTTCGCGCTCGCGCAGGGCGTGGTGCTGGTGCCCGAGAGCTACTTCATCACCCCGGGGCGGGTGCGCGAGCTCGAGGAGGAGAAGCGCGCCGCCGCCGGGCAGGAGCCGACCGCGCCGCTGCCGCTGCGGCCGTCGCCGGCGCCGGCGCCGCCCCGGGGCATGGGCACGGTCGGCGCGGTGGCGCTCGACCGCGAGGGGCGCCTCGCCGCCGCCACCTCCACCGGCGGCCTCACCAACAAGCTCTACGGCCGCATCGGCGACACGCCGATCATCGGCGCCGGCACCTATGCCGACGAGTCGTGCGCGGTCTCGGGTACCGGCCAGGGCGAGTTCTACATCCGCCAGGTGGTGGCCTACGACATCTGCGCCATGGTGCGCTACCAGCACCTGCCGCTCGCGCAGGCGGTCGACACCATGATTCACGAGAAGCTCAGGCGCACCGGCGGCGAAGGCGGGGTGATCGCGCTCGATCGCGACGGCAACTACGCCATGGACTTCAACAGCGCCGGCATGCATCGCGGCGTGCGCGACTCGCGCGGCCACCGCGAGATCGCCATGTACCGCGACGCCCCCTAGCGACGAGGAGCTCACAGCCATGTATGCCATCGCCATTCACGGCGGCGCGGGAGCGGTCCCGCGCGCGAGCCTCTCGCCGCAGCGCGAGCGGCAGTACCGCGCCGGCCTCGAGGCCGCCCTCGAGGGCGGCTACGCGCTGCTCGAGCGCGGCGGCTCGAGTCTCGATGCGGTGACGGCGGCGGTGCGCATCCTCGAGGACGATCCGGCGTTCAACGCCGGGCGCGGCGCCGCGCTCACCCGCGAGGGTGCCGCCGAGCTCGACGCGGCCATCATGGACGGCCGCCAGCAGCGCGCCGGCGCGGTCGCCGCGGTGCGCCACGTGAAGAACCCGGTGGAGCTGGCGCGGCGCGTGATGGAGAAGTCGCGCCACGTGCTGCTGGTCGGGCCCGGCGCCGAGGAGTTCGCGCTCGAGGAAGGCATCGCGCTCGTGCCGAACCTCTACTTCCGTACCCCCGAGCGCATCAGCCAGCTCGAGCACGAGCAGCGCGGCGAGCGCGTCTCGGACCTGGTGCCGCCCGGCCAGGGCACGGTCGGTGCGGTGGCGCGCGACCGCGACGGCAACCTCGCCGCCGCCACCTCCACCGGCGGCATGACCAACAAGCGCCCCGGGCGCGTCGGCGACTCCCCCATCATCGGCGCCGGCACCTACGCCAAGAACGGCGTGTGCGCGGTGTCGGCCACCGGCCACGGCGAATACTTCATCCGCGCCGTCGCGGCCCATCACGTGTGCGCCGCGGTCGAATACCGGGGCCTGACGCTCGAGCTCGCGATGCGCGAGCTCCTCGAGGACATCCTGCGCGGTCTCGGCGGCGATGGCGGCCTCATCGGCGTCGACCGCGACGGCCAGGTCGTCATGCAGTTCAGCACCGAGGGCATGTACCGCGGCGCACGCGACTCCTCCGGCAGGAGCGAGATTGCCATCTACTAATTGCTAAAATCGCCCCATGAACACCTACCGTGGACTGATCTTCGCCCTGCTGGCGGCCGTGACGACGCTGCGCGCCGCGGCCGCCGGCCCCGCCTTCCTCGAGGGTCGCGACTACTTCACGCTCGGCCAGACCCAGCGCACCAACGTCGCGCCGGGCAAGATCGAGGTGCTGGAGGTGTTCTCCTACGGCTGCCCGGTGTGCAACGCCTTCCAGCCGACGATGGAGCTGCTGAAGAAAGCGCTGCCGGCCAACGCGCAGCTCGCCTATCTGCCCGCCGCCTTCAACAAGGCCGAGGACTGGCCGATGTTCCAGCGCGCCTACTTCGCCGCCCAGGCGCTCGGCATCGCCGACCGGACCCACCAGCTGATGTTCGACGCCGTATGGAAGACGGGCGAGCTCGCCACGGTCGACGAACAGCATCGCCTCAAGAGTCCGCAGCCGACCATCGAGCAGGCGGCGCGCGCCTACGCGCGCTGGACCGGGGTGAAGGCCGAGGACTTCCTGGCGATGGCACGCTCCTTCACGGTCGACGGCCGCATGCGCGCCGCGGACGAGCAGGTGCTCAACATGCAGGTGCCGGGCACCCCCTGCCTGGTGGTCGACGGCCGCTACCGCATCGCCGACGGCATCCGCAGCGCCACGCAGCTCATCCCGCTGGTGCGTTTCCTGGTCGAGAAAGCCGGCGCGCACTGAGAGCCGCGCGGCACGCACGCGGCGGCGCTCAGCCACCCGTCCGCGGGCGCAGAGCGCTCGGCGGCCGCGCCTCCCAGCGCGCCCATACCCGCCGCAAATGCTGCGCCGAGCCGAAGCCGGCGCGTGCCGCCACCCGCTCGAGGTCGAGGCGGCTCTCCGTCACCAGCTGCCGCGCGAGCGCGAAGCGGATGAGCTGCACGTAGTCGAGGGGCGAGCAGCGCGCATGCGCGGCGAACAGGCGGGCGAGATTGCGCGGTCCGGTGCAGGCGACCGCCGCGAGCTCGGCCGCACCCCAGGGCGCGGCCGGATCGCGCGCCACCGCATCCTGTACCCGGTGCACCGCCGGGTGCAGGTGGTTGCGGTGCATGACCCAGGGCGAGAGCGCGGGGTCGCTCCCGGCCCGGCGCAGGTACACGACCAGATCGCGCGCCACCCCGGCGGCCAGCTGCGCGCCGTGCTGGCGCCCGATCACGTGCAGCGCCAGATCGAGCCCCGCCGTGACGCCGGCGCTGGTGATGACCGGCCCATCCTCGACGAAGATGCGGTTCTCGAGCACCCGCGCCCGCGGCTCCACGCGCCGCAGCTCCTCCAGGTGCGCGTGATGGGTGGTGCACTCGCGCCCGGCGAGGAGGCCGGCGTGCGCGGCGAGCACGCTGCCGGTGCACACGCACAGCAGCTGCGCGGCGGCGGCCGGCCCCGTGCGCAGCCAGGCGATGGCGCGCCGCGTGGCCGGCTCGTGCGGGTCGAGCGCCGCGCCGGCGACACCGGTGAGGATGAGCAGCGACTGCGGCGCGAGCTCGGCGGGCAGCGGCTCGAGCGGACCGAGGTTGAGTCCCGCGGCCGCCGCCAGCGTCGGTACGGGAGCCGCGAACCGCAGACGGTAGCTCCCCGGGGCCCTGAGCCCGGCGTTGCGGAAGGCATCCGCCGGGCCCGCGACGTCGAGCAGCACCACGTTCGGCAGCAGCACGAACAGCACGTCGCGCACGCCGTGGGGCTCCGCCGGCCTTCAGCGCCCCGCGCTCAGGCGAAGGCCGTGGCGCTCGCGACGATGCGCGCGAAGCGCCCGTCCAGCACCAGCTCGGTGCGCTCGCGGATCTCGGCCGCCGACACCTCGCGCCCCGCGCGGGTGCGCATCGGGAAGGTGAGCGTGGCGTCGGTCACGTAGCGCACGTCGAAGCCGACATCGGACGCGTGGCGCGCCGTGGTCTCGCAGCACTGCTCGGTGCGGATACCGCTGACGAGCAGCGCGCCGATGCCGCGCGCGCGCAGCCACGCCTCGAGCGTACCGCCGTGCGCATCCCGCCCGAAGAGCGCCGAGTGCACCTGCTTGTGGAACACCGCGTCCGGGCGGCAGTCGAGCTCGGGCATGGCGCGCACGAAGCCCGAGGCCGCGGTGAAGGGGTTGGCGCGGTCCTCGCCCGGCTCGCGGTGCAGGACCTGCACCACCGCGATGCCGCGTTGCCGCGCGCCATCGATCAGGGACTGCACGTTGGCGAGGAACGCCGGCAGCTCCGCGTCCCGGAAGTAGGGGCGCTGCCGGAAGGATTCCTGCACGTCGATCACGAGGAGAGCTTCCTGCATCCGGCCTCCGGCTCATTGGATTCGGCCATATCTTCGGCGATGCGCTGCGGCTTCGCCACCGCTGACAGCGACAGCGACCGGTCATAAACGGACAGCCGTGCTGGGGGCGCCTGGCGGGGCGCCGCCACCCCCCGGCGGGCGGCCGGCGCCGCCCGCGGCAGTACCGCCGCGACCGGACTTGGACCTAAACTATGTCCATAAAGACGGGGGGCGCGGCGCGCCGCCCGCCAAGCACAAGAAACCCCCGGGAGATGACAGCCATGGCGTCCATCAAGCTCAGGATCGCGTCCATTACCTCGCTCACGCTCGCCGCCCTCGGTGCCGGCGCGCTCGCCGTGGCGGCGGACGCGCCGCCGCCGCAGATCCCGACCTGCGACAAGAAGATCGGCACGCTCGCCGTCACCGAGCCCGAGAACAAGTGGTGGCTGCAGTACAACCTCGACTCTCCCGAGGCGCTCATCAAGGTGTTCGTGTCGCAGTCGAAGTGCTTCACGCTGCTCGACCGCGGCAAGGGCCTGGCGGCCGCCGAGAAGGAGCGCGCACTCGCGGCCTCCGGCGAGATGCGCGGCGGCTCGAACATCGGCAAGGGCCAGATGAAGGCCGCCGACTACGTGCTGGTGCCGGACGTCGTGACCAAGAACGGCAACTCGGGCGGCAGCCGCATCGGCGGCATCCTGGGCGGCATGCTGGGCGGCGTGGCCGGCGCGGTCGTGGGCGGCATCAGCTTGAAGAGCAAGACCGCCGACGTGGTGCTGACCCTCACCGACGTACGCTCCACCGAGCAGGTGGCCCTCGAGCAGGGCCACTACAAGAAGACCGACCTCGGCTGGGGCGCGGGCGGCGGCGCCTTCTTCGGCGGCTTTGCCGCCGCCGGCGCGAGCAGCTACGCCAACACCGAGATCGGCCAGGTCGTGACCATGGCCTACCTCGACTCGTACACGAAGCTGGTGAACGACATCAAGGGCATGAGCCTCAACGCCAAGGCCGACAACGTCACGCAGTCGGTGACCATGGCCAAGCCCGGCAGGATGTACTCGGCGGCCGATCTGAAGTCGAAGGTGGTGC
>DATKPR010000030.1:0-4589 GCA_035523985.1 Steroidobacteraceae bacterium
GCGCACCCGCGCGCAGAGCCTCGAGCGGCTGCGCGCCCAGCAGGCCGGCCTCGAGCAGCTCCTCAAGCAGCTGCGCGCGGCGATGGAGCGCTATCCGCTCGAGGCGAACGATGCCTTCGCGAAGCTGCGCGGCAAGCTCGCCTGGCCGGTCAGCGGGCACCTGGTGGCGCGCTTCGGCGAGGCGCGCGCGGGCGGGGTGCGCTGGGACGGGGTGCTGGTCGCGACCGAGCGCGGGGCGCCGGTGAAGTCGGTGTTCGACGGGCGGGTCATCTATGCCGACTGGCTGCCGGGGCTGGGTCTGCTCGCGATCGTCGATCACGGCGACGGATACCTGAGCCTCTACGGGCACAACGAGCGGCTCTACAAGGCCGCCGGCGACCGCGTCGCGGCGGGCGAGGCGCTGGCCGCCGCCGGCGACAGCGGCGGCAGCGGCCGGCCGGAGCTCTATTTCGAGATCCGCAAGGGCGGCAAGCCGGTCGACCCGCGCCCCTGGTTCAGGGCCGCCGACCCCTGAAAGCCCGGCCCCCCGGGGTTCCCGGGATGTGACCAGCGTCAACCTTTTGCACGGTCCGCGGCCGCCCGGCCGAGCGATTCGCCAACTCGCGCAAGGACCCGGGACGACATAAGCGCAATGGTGTGCGCTGCGATGAGCGCCGCCCACACAAACGATACCCCCGGGCAGCCGACGGCCCGCTTCGAGCCCTATTTCCGCCTGGTGCGCTCGCTGCTGCCACGCGCCTCCAGCCTCGCGATCTTCAGCACCCAGGGGGAGCTGCTCTGGTCGTCCGACACCATGACGGGGCCGGACCTCATGAACGTGGTCGAGGACGCGCTCATCGCGGCGCGCGGCGCCGAGGGCGGCGCCGGGCAGCTGCGCACGCTCGCGGGGAATCTCCCGGTGTACCTGTGCTCGCTGCGCGACGAGGCGGGGGCGCTGCAGGCCATGGTCGCGGTCGTGTGCCGGCCGAACGAAGGCGGCGACCGCAAGAACCAGGATTTCTCGTTTGCCAACTCGCTGCTGTCGCCGGCGCTCGAGTGCCTGCGGCGCGAGTTCATGGCGCACGCCAACATCGAGGAGCTCAACACCACGGTCGCGGCCCTCAACCGCGATCTGGAGCTGGTGCTCTCGCACGGCGCCGCGGATGCGCCCACGCCCGACGGCGCCAACGACCTGCAGCTGCTGCTGCAACAGACCATCGAGCACCTGCGCGCCGGGACCGGCGCGCTGCTGGTGCCGGAGAAGAACCTCACGCTGCTGCGCGCCAACGGGGAGGCCCCGCCGGACGCGCGCTTCATGACCAAGTCGCACCGCAAGCTGATGAATCTCGCCCAGGCGCAGCCCGGGCCGCTGATCGTCAACGAAGTCGACGTCTCCCTGGTCGACACCTACCCGTACCGGGTGCTCGCCTGCGCGCTGCGCTCGCGCGCCGGGCGCTGCATCGGCATGCTGACGCTGCTGCGCGACGAGGCGAGCGAGCCATTCAGCGCCCGCGACGCGCACATCGCCCAGATCATCGCCCGCAAGGCCCTCGACATCGTCGAGTCGAGCTACGACGCGCTGAGCGGCCTCTACACCCGTCCGGCCTTCGAGCGGCGCCTCGCCGCGGTCGTCACCGAGGGCAAGGGCCACCAGCAGTGGAGCGCCCTCTATATCGACGTCGACCAGCTGCACGCCATCAACGAGAAGGCCGGCATGCACGTCGGCGACTCGGTGCTCGGGCAGCTCGGCGAGCTCTTCAGGAAGCGCCTGCCGCCCGGCGCCTTCGGGGCGCGCATCTCCGGCGACCGCTTCGCGGTGCTGCTGCCGGCGTCCGTCGAGGACGCCGAGAAATTCGCCCAGGCGCTGCGCGCCGGGGCGGAGCAGCTGGTGCCGAACCCGGGCGAGTCGCGGCCGCCGGTCTCGATCAGCGTGGGCGTCGCGCTCCTCGACAGCGAAGGCGGCGAGCTCGGTCACCTGCTCGCCGCCGCCGAGAGCGCCTGCAAGGCCGCCAAGGACCGCGGCAGGAACCGCGTCGAGGTCTACCAGGCGAGCGACACCTCGATCGTGCGCCGCTTCGCCGACATCTCGGTCGCCGCGCAGCTGCGCGATGCGATCGACAACGACCGGCTGCGGCTCGATGCGCAGCTGATCCTGCCGTTCTCCGCCGCCGAGAGCGCCCGGCCGCACTACGAGCTGCTGCTGCGCATGATCAACGACGACGGGCTCACCATGGGCCCCGACAGTTTCCTCGCCGCCGCCGCCCGCTACCAGCTGATGCCGGTCATCGACCGCTGGGTGGTCAACCACGTGATCGAGGCACTGAAGCCCCGCGCCGGGGTGCTCGAGGGCAAGGCGCTCGGCTTCACCATCAATTTCTCCGGGCAATCGCTCGATGACGACGGTTTCGCCGACTTCCTCATCAAGTCGATCGGCGAGAGCGGCCTCGACCCCGACCTGTTCTGCTTCGAGCTCACCGAGAACGCGACCGTGGCGCACCTGGCGCGCGCCGAGGAGCTGATGCGGCGCCTGCGCAAGCTCGGCTGCGGCGTGGCGCTCGATGACTTCGGCACCGGCCTCTCATCGCTCTCGTGCCTGCGGCAGCTGCCGATCACCATGCTCAAGATCGACGGCAGCTTCATCCGCGACGTACTGAAGGACCGGCGCGCCGAGTCCATGGTGCGCGCCATCGCCGAGCTCTCGCGCAGCATGTCGGTGATCACCGTGGCCGAGTACATCGAGACGGAGGCGATCAGCCAGCGCGTCGCCGAGCTCGGCGTCGACTACGGCCAGGGCTTCGCCATCGGCCGGCCGATCGCGCTCACCGAGCTTCTCAACGAGCTGCCGCTGCCGAGCGCGCCCGAGGACGCGGAGCGCGGGCCGAGCGACATCATGTGGTATGCAGGCGCGACGCCGTGAACGGCAGTCTCCGCCCATGTCGAGCCGTTCCCGCACCCTGATTGCGCTGTGCGCCGGGGCCATCTTCGGCTTCTGCGGCGCACTCACCAGCGGCGTCCTCGCGGAGCGCTCGAGCGAGCCGTCCCATGCGGCGGCGCCCGCCACGCTCCCCTGGGAAGAGGCGAGCCTCTTCGCCGAAGTCTACGAGCGCATCAAGCGCGAGTACGTCGAGGACGTCGACGACCATGCGCTCATGGAGCGCGCGGTGCGCGGCATGGTGGCGGCGCTCGACCCGCACTCGGCCTACCTCGACAGCGAGGAGTTCGAGGAGATACGCCTGAGCACCATGGGCTCCTATCCCGGCGTTGGCATCGAGGTCGCCCCCGGCGACGGGGCGGTGAAGGTGCTGCACCCCATCGAGGGCTCCCCGGCACAGCGGGCGGGACTGAAGTCCGGGGACGAGATCGTGAGGATCGACGGCGCGGAGGTCGGCGGCGATCTCGCCGCCGCCACCGCCCGCATGCGCGGGGCCCCCGGCAGCGTCGTGCGGCTCAGCATCCGGCGCAAGGGGAGCGGGGCGCTCCTCGAGTTCACGCTGCGCCGGACCGAGGTCGAGGTGTCGAGCGTCGTCGCGACGACGCTCGAGCCGGGCTACGGGTATCTCAGGATCACGAGCTTTACCGAGACCACGGCGGACGACGTCAGTCACGCCATATTGCATCTTAAAAGAGACAATCAATCAGATCTTAAGGGCCTCGTGCTCGACCTGAGAGACAATCCGGGCGGAGTGCTCGAGGCAGGCGTGGCGGTCGCGGACGACTTCATCGAGCGCGGCGTCATCGTTTCGGCCGACGGCCGCACCCCCGAGGCGCGCTTCGAGATGGACGCGACGCCGGGGGACCTGCTGAACGGAGCGCCGCTGGTGGTGCTCGTGAACGGCGGCACGGCTTCGGCTTCCGAGATCGTGGCCGGGGCATTGAAGGACCACGGCCGGGCGCTGCTCATCGGGCGCAAGACCTACGGCAAGGGCTCGGTGCAGACCGTCATGCCGCTCGCGCACGGCGGCGCGCTGAAGCTCACCACCTCGCGCTACTTCACCCCGTCCGGCGCCTCGATCCAGGGCAAGGGCATCGTCCCCGACATCGTCGAGAGCGGGCCCGCCGAGGTGGCGGACGCGGACTCCGGCGAGGTGCGCCGGCCGCTCGCGGCGCGCGATCCCGACGTGCACACCGCCCTCGCGACCCTCAAGTCGCACGCGCTCCTCACCGCGCGCGCACCGCACGACGGGCCGGCGGCCCGCGCTCCCATTCCCTGACCCCGTCCCGCGGCGTCTGAGGCCGGCAGCGGCCGTTCCCGCTATTCTCCCGCCATGCTCGCATGGCTCATCGACCTCGTGCTCCACCTCGACCGCCACCTGGTGGCGCTGCTCGGCGCCTATCATCTGTGGATCTACCCGATCCTGGCCGCGGTGATCTTTGCCGAGACCGGCCTGGTGGTCGCGCCCTTCCTGCCCGGGGACTCGCTGCTCTTCGCCGTGGGGTCGCTCGCCGCGGTCGATACCAGCGGCACGCTGAGCGCGCCGCTCGCGAGCGCGATCCTCGCGGTGGCGGCGGTGCTCGGGAACACGGTCAATTACAGCATCGGCCGCGCCATCGGTCCGCCGGCCTTCTCGGGCCGCTACCGCTTCCTCAAAGTCGAGTACCTGCGCCGCACG
>DATKPR010000031.1:0-10753 GCA_035523985.1 Steroidobacteraceae bacterium
GCGGCGAGCGCCGTGGCGGTGCTCTCGATCCGCGGGAAGAGCTTCAGGCTCGCTGCCGTGATCACGCCGAGCGTGCCCTCGGCGCCGAGGAACAGGCCGCGGATGTCGTAGCCGGTGTTGTCCTTGCGCAGCGCCGTGAGAGCGGGCAGCACGCGGCCGTCCGCCAGCACCACCTCGAGTCCCAGCACCAGCTCGCGCATCATTCCGTAGCGCAGCACATGCACGCCGCCGGCGTTGGTTGAGAGGTTGCCGCCGATCTGGCAGCTGCCCTGCGAGCCCAGGCTGAGCGGAAAATAGCGCCCGGCGCCTTCGGCCGCCTGCTGCACCTGGGCCAGCAGACAGCCCGCCTCGGCGGTGAGCGAGTAGTTGGCGGCGTCGACGCCGCGGATGCGGTTCAGATACTTCAGCGCGAGCACCAGCTGGGTGCCGGACTCATCGGGCGTGGCGCCGCCGCAGTAGCCGGTGTTGCCGCCGTGCGGCACGACGCCGACGCGGGCCGCGTCGCAGGCCGCGAGTACGCGCGACACCGCCTCGACCGAGCGCGGCAGCGCCACGGCGAGGGCGCGGCCGCGGTAGAGCCGGCGGTGGTCGACGAGGTAGGGCTCGCAGGCCTCGCCGGTGAGCAGGTCCCCGGGGGCGAGTATTCCGCGCAGTGTCCCGAGAAGGTCCACCGAGCGCAGGCTGGCCGTATCAGCTCGCCGGGCCGAGCGCGCGCAGCGCCGCGATGCGCTCGTCGAGCGGCGGATGGCTCATGAAGAGCCTCTTCAACCCGGCGCCGTCGCCCCCCGCGATGCCGAAGGCGGCGAGCTGCTGGTTCGGCAGCGGCTCGTGCACGCGCTTGAGCTCCTCGAGCGCCGCGATCATGTTGGGGGTGCCGGCGAGCTGTGCGCCGCCGCGGTCGGCGCGGAATTCGCGCCAGCGCGAGAACCACATCACGATCATGGTGGCGAGCACGCTCAGCAGCAGCTGCGTCACCATCACCGTGACGAAGTAGGCGATGCCGCGTCCATCGTCGGAGCGGAACAGGGCGCGGTCGATGATGTTGCCGATGACGCGCGACAGGAAGATCACGAAGGTGTTCACCACGCCCTGGATCAGCGTGAGGGTCACCATGTCGCCGTTGGCGACGTGGGTCATCTCGTGACCGAGCACCGCGGTGATCTCCTCGCGGCTCATGCGCTGCAGCAGCCCCGTGCTGACGGCGACCAGCGCCGCGTTGCGGTTGGCGCCGGTGGCGAAGGCGTTGGGCTCGGGCGAGTCGAAGACGCCGACCTCCGGCATGCCGACGCCGACGCGCTGGGCGTGCTGCTGCACGACCGACACCAGCCATTGCTCGGCGGCAGTGGCGGGCGTACCGATCACCCGCACGCCCATCGAGCGCTTCGCCATCCACTTGGACATCGCGAGCGAGATGAAGGAGCCGCCGAAGCCGATGAAGGCCGCGAACACCAGCAGGCCCGACAGGCTCCCGCCGTGCACGGCGAGCCAGGTGTCGAGCCCGATCAGGTGCGCCACGATCGACAGCACCAGCAGCACGGCCAGGTTCGTCAGGAGGAACAACAGGATGCGTTTCATGGGGGCACTGTACCGTCAGCCTTTCCTGCTGGCCAGCCTTGGGGTGGCGCGGCGGTTTTCAAGGCCGCGGCGCGCATCGCGCGCGGTCTCAGGAAATCGCCACGCCGAGCGCCCGACCGACCAGGAAGGTCAAAGTTCCGGCGCCGCCGCCGATCAGCACCATGCGCAGCGCGCTGCGCAGCGCGTCGCGCCCGGTGAAGAGCGAGAGACTCAGGCCGACGGCGAACAGGGCTACCGCGGTCGAGCTCGCCGCGGCGATCACCGCCGGGGTACCGCGCATGCGCGCGAGGAAGGGGATGAGGGGAATCAGCGCGCCGAGGGCGAAGGTGATGAAGGAAGCGCTCGCCGCGCGCCACGGCGAGCCGAGGTCGTCGGGGTTCAGGCCGAGCTCCTCGCGTGCCAGCACGTCGAGGGCCTTGTCGGGGTGTGCCAGCAGGGCACGACTCACGGCGCGCGCCTGCTCGAGCTCGACGCCGCGGGCCTGGTAGATGAGCGCGAGCTCCTCGGCTTCCTCTTCCGGGTACTCGGCCAGCTCCTCGCGCTCGAGCGCCATCTGGTACTCGTACATTTCGCGCTGCGAGCGCACCGAGACGTACTCGCCCGCGGCCATGGAGAGGGCGCCGGCGAGCAGCCCCGCCGTGCCCGACGTCAGCACGAACGCGGGCGCAGCGCCGGCACCGGCGACGCCGAGCACCAGCGAGAGGTTCGAGATCAGGCCGTCGTTCACGCCGAACACCGCCGCGCGCAGGCTGCCGCCGATGGAGCTGCGGTGGCGGGCGCCGACCTCCGCGAGCGTCGTGGGCATGGCATGGCCGGCGATGCTGCCGGCGGGGCTGCTATAGACCGAGAGGCCGCGCAGCTTCATCGCCGCCAGCACCGCACGCAGCGAGACCGGTTCGAAGCGCCCGAGCAGCCGTGCCACGATCCGGGCGCGCAGCGACGGGGTGAAGGTGCGGGCAGCGGCACCGCTGCTGGCGGCGAGCTGCTCCCATTTGCCGGCCTGCTCCTCGGCGGCACCGGCAAGCTGCTCGAACAAGCGGCGCTTGTGGAGGTCAGGCTCCGCGGCTGCCACCCGGCGGTAGAGCCAGGCGGATTCCTTCTCGTGATACCAGCTGTCGACGCCGGGGGCGGTCAATACTCGTCCTGCTCTTCGTCGCCATCTTCCTCGTCGTCGTCGTCCCAGTCGTCGTCATCGTCCTCGTCGTCTTCCTCGTCCCACTCCTCGTCCTCGTCCGACTCCTCGTCGTCCTCGTCGGACCAGCCCTCGGGCTCGGCGATGCGCTCGAGGTCCATCTCGTGCCACGCTTCCAGATCGAGCTCCTCGATGTCGCCGTCGAGATACTCGATCTCGACCAGCTCCGAGTCCTCATCGACCGAGAGCACGCGGAACTGCTCTTCTTCTTCGAGGTTCTCGTACCACTGTCCGCGAACCGGTTCGTAATCTCTGCTCACCGCGCTGCCACCCTTCCCTCGAGCTTCTTCGCCGCGCGACAGTTTAGGGGCTGTCCGGAGGTTGGGCAACGCAGTGCCGAATGCGTATAGTTTTCGCACCATGACAGCCCCCGCCCGCAGCAGCGCCGCGCCTCTGGTCGAGGCCCGGCGGCTCGTCGTCAAGGTTGGCTCGGCGCTGCTGGTGGGCGGCGACAGCGGGCGTGTCAACCGCGCCTGGCTGGAAAGCCTGGTCGAGGATCTGCTGCGCCTGCGCAGGCGCGCACAGCAGGTCATCCTGGTGTCATCCGGCGCCATCGCGCTCGGCCGGGGCCGGCTCGGCCTGCGCCGCGGCGCGCTGCGGCTCGAGGAGAGCCAGGCGGCGGCAGCCGTCGGCCAGATCCGTCTCGCCGCGGCCTACAAGGAGCTGCTCGAGGAACACGGGGTGACCGTGGCGCAGATGCTGCTGACGCTGGAGGACAGCGAGCGGCGGCGCCGCTACCTCAACGCGCGCGCGACGCTCGAGGCGCTGCTCGCGCTCGGCGCGCTGCCGGTCATCAACGAGAACGACACGGTCGCGACCGCCGAGATCCGTTACGGCGACAACGACCGTCTTGCCGCGCGCGTGGCGCAGATGGCCGGCGCCGATTGCCTGGTGCTGCTCTCGGACGTCGCGGGACTCTACAGCGCCGATCCCAACAAGGATGCGGGTGCGCGCATCCTGCCCGAGGTGCGGCGCATCACCCCGGAAATCGAGGCGATGGCGGGTCGCAGCGCCTCCGAGGTCGGCTCGGGCGGCATGACGGCGAAGATCCTGGCCGCGAAGATCGCGGTCGCGGCCGGCTGCCACATGTGCATCGCCGCCGGCTACCACAAGCACCCGCTGCGCCGCCTGGAGGAGGGGGCCGAGTGCACTTGGTTCGTGCCGAGCGCGACGCCGGTCGCCGCCCGCAAGCAGTGGATCGCCGGCACGCTGCGCCCGGCGGGCGCCATCACCATCGACGCCGGCGCACAGCGCGCACTGCTCGAGGGCAAGAGCCTCCTGCCCGCCGGGGTCACCGGTGCGCGCGGCCGCTTCGAGCGCGGCGATACCGTGAGCGTGCTCGCGGGCGATGGCGCCGAGATTGCGCGCGGCATCGTCGCGTACTCGGATGCGGACGCGGCCCGCATCATGGGACGCCAGTCTGGCGAGATCGAGGCGCTGCTCGGGTTCCGCGGGCGCGACGAGATGATCCATCGCGACGACCTGGTGCTGATGCAGGGTGCCGCACCCGCCGGCGCGGCACCCGCCGGCGCGGCCCAACCGGTGCTGTGACGGCATGAGCGTCGCAGCCATCGGCGAGCTGATGGAGGGGCTCGGCAAGGCCGCGACGCTCGCCGCCGGGACGCTGGCCCTTGCGCCCACCGCGCAGAAGAACGCCGCGCTCGCGGGCGCGGCCGCCGCGGTGCGCGCGCGCTGCGCGCAGATACTCGGCGCCAACGAACACGACCTGGCGGCGGCGCGCGCGCTCGGCATGAGCGGCGCGCGCCTCGAACGGCTCAAGCTCGATGCGCAGCGCGTCGCGGCGATCGCCGCGAGCATCACCGACGTCGCGGCGCTGCCCGACCCGATCGGGCGCGTCGCGGCCGAATGGCAGCGGCCCAACGGGCTGACCATCCAGCGCGTGGTGGTGCCGATCGGCGTCATCGGCATCATCTACGAGAGCCGTCCGAACGTGACGACCGACGCCGGCGCGCTGTGCCTGAAGTCGGGTAATGCCGCGATCCTGCGGGGCGGCTCGGAGAGCCGCCACTCGAACTCGGCGTTGCACGGCTGTCTCGCGGCGGGCCTCGAGGCCGCGGGGCTCCCCGCGGCCGCGATCCAGCTGGTGCCGACCACCGACCGCGCCGCGGTCGGTTACCTGCTCGCGGGCATGGCCGAATACCTCGATGTCATCGTGCCGCGCGGCGGCAAGAAGCTGGTGGCGCGCGTGCAGCAGGAGGCGCGCGTGCCGGTGATCGGCCATCTCGAGGGCAACTGCCACGTCTACGTCGATCGCGACGCGGATGTGCGCATGGCGCGTGCCATCGCCGTCAACGCCAAGATGCGCCGTACCGGGATCTGCGGGGCCGCCGAGACGCTGCTCGTCGACCGCGCCTGCGTGGCGACGCACCTGCGGCCGATCGTCGCGGACCTGCTGGCGGCCGGCTGCGAGGTGCGCGGCGATGCCCAGGTGCAGCAGGCCGATCCGCGGGTGCGGCCGGCGAGCGAGGACGACTGGTACACGGAGTATCTCGACGCCATCATCGCCGCGCGCGTGGTGGACGGCGTCGACGGGGCGATCGCGCATATCGCGCGCTACGGCTCGGCACACACCGAGTCGATCGTCACCGACAATCAGGCCACCGCCGAGCGCTTCCTCGAGCGCGTCGACAGCGCGATCGTGCTGCACAACGCCTCGACGCAGTTCGCCGACGGCGGCGAGTTCGGCATGGGAGCGGAGATCGGTATCTCGACGGCGCGCTTTCACGCGCGCGGCCCGGTCGGGGTCGAGCAGCTCACCAGTTACAAGTACGTGGTTCGCGGTGCGGGGCAGGTGCGCCCGTAGCGCCGCTTCAGGAGTGCTCGTGCTCGCGGTGGGATGCGTGCGCCGCCGGCGCCGCGCAGCGCTCGCAGTTCACCCAGCCCGAGTCGCCGCCGGCGTAGTGCTCCTTCTTCCAGATCGGCAGGCGGTGCTTGATCTCATCGATGATGTAGCGGCAGGCGCGGAAGGCCTCGTCGCGGTGCGCGGCGCTCACCCCAACCCACACGGCAAGCTCGCCCACGGCGAGGTCGCCGACCCGATGCGCGCAGGCTGCGTGTGCCACGCCGAAGCGCGTCCTGGCCTCGGCGACGATGCGCTCGGCCTCGCGCACCGCGAGCGCCTCGTAGGCCTCGTACTCGAGGTGACGCACGCGCTGGCCTTCGTTGTGGTCGCGCACCCAGCCCTCGAACGCCGCATAGCCTCCGCAGGCGGGGTCGGCGAGGGCGCTGCGCAGCGCGGCCACATCGAGGGGTGTGCGGCTGAAGCGGAAGGGCGCGTTCATGAGGGTCCGCGACCTGGCGGTACTCAGCCGCCGGCGACCGGCGGGATGAACACCACCGCATCGCCTTCCCTGAGCGCGGCCGACCAGTCGCCGAACTCGGAGTTGATCGCCACGCGCAGCTGCGCCGCATCGAGCGTGAAGGGATAGCGGCGCGCGAGCTCGCCGTAGAGCTCGCGCGGCGTGCGGGCGCGGGTCTCGAGCGTCTCGTTGCCGCGCCCGGCCTGCTCGCGCAACAGCGCGAAGTACTGCACCGTCACGCGGCGGGTGGCGGCGGCGCCGCTGTCAGCGAGTGCGCTCATGGCGGATGCATACTCCTCGGGGGTGTTGGCGTTGTCGAGCGCCCGCGGGTTCGGCTCCTGCAGCAGCTCGACGTCGGACTGCATCAGGAATCGGCGCGGGCAGGTGTGGCCGGCGGCGACGTAGGCGGCGAGGGCGGCGCGGCTCGCCGGCTCGTACACCGCGCACAGCGGTTCGGGCAGCCCGTCGCGACTCGAGCGGAAGGCGGTGGCGAGGCGCCCGGGGGCGCGCGCCTGCACCAGGCGCGCGAGCGTGGCCGCATCGAGCAGCGGCAGGTCGCAGGCCAGCACCAGCCAGGCGTGACCGGGATGACGCTCCTGAGCGGCGAGGATCCCCGCGATCGGACCCAGGTTCTCGCGGGTGTCCTCGATCTGCTCGAATCCGGCGCGCAGCGGCTCGGAGCGCTGCTCGGCGCGCACCGAAACGAAGGCGCGCGCCACGTACGGCGCCAGCAGCGCCAGCGCCCGCTCGAGCTGCGTGTGCGCGCCGACGCGCAGCGCGGCCTTGTCGGTGCCCATGCGCGTGCTGCGGCCCCCGGCGAGCACCAGGCCGTAGAGCGGCGCGCTCATGCGCGCCGCGCGCGGCGCGCGCGCCGATAGCCGCGCCGGCCGCCGCTCTTCGCGAGCAGCCGCACCGCGGCGATCTCGATGTCGTGGGACAGGGCCTTGCACATGTCGTAGATGGTGAGGGCCGCGACCGCCGCCCCGGTGAGCGCTTCCATCTCCACGCCGGTGCGATGATGCACCGACACCCGGCAGCGCACCTCGATCACTCCGGCGGCGCGCTGCTCGATCTCGATCTGACAGCTTTCCAGCGGCAGGGGATGGCAGAAGGGGATCAGCTCATGGGCGCGCTTGGCGGCCATGACGCCGGCGAGGATCGCGGTGTCGAACACCGGGCCCTTGCTGGTGCGGTGACCGCTGGCGCGCAGCGCGCGCGCCACGGCCGGCGGCAGCCGCACGCGTGCCTGCGCCTCGGCCACGCGCTGCGTGACTTCCTTCGCGCCCACGTCGACCATGGTCGGGCGATTGCGGGCGTCGAGATGCGTAAGGCGCGGGCGCGGCATCAGCCACCGATGTAGAACATCTCGACCTTGGGCGGCTCGTGCGCGCCGTGCGGCAGACTCAGACGCTGCTCGCTGTAGCGGTCGGTGCGCCGCTGCCACACGCCCGCGATGAGCTCGAGCAGGCGGTCATCACCCGCCCCGCCGCGCAGGGCATCGCGCAGGCTCGTGCCGTGCGTGGCGAACAGGCACGTGTAGATCATGCCGTCGGAGGAAAGGCGCACCCGCGTGCAGTCGCCGCAGAAGGGCTGCGACACCGAGGAGATGAAGCCGAGCTCCCCCTGGCCGTCGGCGAACGCATAGCGCCGCGCCACCTCGCCGAGGTAATCGGGCTCGAGCGCAGTGAGCGGCCAGCGCGCCGCGATGCGCGCCGCCAGCTCCTTCGAGGGCACCACCAGCTCCGAGCTCCAGTGGTTGCGGTTGCCGACGTCCATGTACTCGATGAAGCGCACGATCACACCGCTGCCGCGGAAGCGCTCGATGAGGTCGAGCACCGTGTGGTCGTTGACGCCGCGCTGCACTACGGCGTTGATCTTCACGGGCTCGAGCCCGGCGCGGCGCGCATGCTCGATGCCGTCGAGCACCTCCGCCGGGCTGCCGAAGCCGCCGCTCATGCGCGCGAACACCTGGGGGTCGAGGCTGTCGAGGCTCACGGTGATGCGCTTCAGTCCCGCGGCCTTGAGCTCGCTCGCGTACCGCGCGAGCAGCACCCCGTTGGTCGTGAGCGCCACATCCTCGACGCCGGGAATGGCGGTCAGGTCGCCGATCAGGTCGGCGAGGCCCGCGCGCAGCAGCGGCTCGCCGCCCGTGAGACGCAGCTTCCGTACCCCGAGCTGCACGAACAGCCGCGCCAGACGCACGATCTCATCGAACGACAGGCGCTCGTGCGAGCCGAGAAAGCGGTATTTCTCGTGGTAGGTCTCGCGCGGCATGCAATAGGGACAGCGGAAGTTGCAGCGGTCCATGACCGAGATGCGAAGGTCGCGCATCGGGCGCTGGTGCGTGTCGCGCGGCGCGGACCGCCGGCTGAGCGGGACGATGACTTCCGGTGAGCTCATGGCCGGCAGTATGGAACCTGAGACGGGGCGCTGGCTATCGGCCGAAAGGGGGGAGCGCGGGTGCCGCCGGGCGGAGTCAGGACCAGCGGTAGAGGCGCGTGACGAAGCCCTTCCTGTAGGTGTTCGGGCCCGGCGGCAGCTCCACGAATCCATCGGTGCCTGCCAGCGCGGTGAAGTCCCCCGAGCCGTTGGTGGGAGCGGGTTGGGCCCAGGGGCGTCCCCAGTCGTCCTGCTCGATGCGCACCGGGATGAAGTGCGTGAGCGGCGGATTGATCGTCACGGGCGCGCCGAGCGCCAGCCGTTCCGGCGGCTGCGGACTGTGGCCGAGGCTCGCATACAGCGCCGGCAGCACGTAGCGCGACAGGCACACCAGGGTCGAGACCGGATTGCCGGGTAGCCCGAATACCGCGGCACCGGAGGGCGCCATGCCGAACCACAGCGGCTTGCCGGGCCGTTGCGCGACTTTATGAAAAATCGCGCGCACGCCGAGCTCCTCCAGCACCCGCGGCACGAGATCGAACTTGCCCATCGAGACCCCGCCCGACAGCACCAGCACGTCGTGGGTCTCGAGATGGAAGCGCAAGCGCTCGCGCAGCTCCTCGGCGTCATCGTGCAGATGATCGTCGGCCACGCGCTGGAAGCCGTGCTCGCGCAGCGCGCTGACGATCGCATAGGCGTTCGAGCGGCGCACCTGGTGGGCCAGCACCGGCTCGCCCGGCTCGATGAGCTCGTTGCCGGTCGAGATCACGGCGAGCATCGGCTGGCTGCTGAGGCGCACGCGCGCCATGCCCGCCGCCGCTGCGATCGCCACCTCGGGGGCGCGCAGCCGCGTGCCCGCCGACACCAGCAACGCTCCCTGGCGGGTGTCGCTGCCGCGCCGGCGCACGTGCTGCCCCGGCTCGACCCGCACGGCCGGGCCGAGCGCGGCCTGCGCGCCGGTCGTGGTGATCTCCTCGAGCGGCACGACGCTGTCGCAGCCGAGCGGCAGTACCGCACCGGTCATGATGTCGATGCAGGCATCCGGCGCCGCCAGCGTCAGCGGCGCCTCCCCGGCGGCCTGTGTCGCCTGCACCCTGAAGCTGCGGCAGCCGGCGGCGACCGCGCGGCTGTCGAGCGCGATGCCATCCATGTCGACGCGGTCGAAGGGCGGCTGATCGCGCTCGGCGTAGATATTCTCGCGCAGCACGCCGCCGGCGCACTGCGCGAGCGGCAGCGACTCGATCGGCAGGCACTGCAGGTGCTGCCCGATCAGCGCGTCGGCTTCAGCGGGCGTCAGCACACTAGGGCTTCTTGGCCTCCGCGGCCCGGGCCTTGTAGACCTTCACCTGCTCGTTGAAACGATCGGCGATGCTCTGCAGCTGATCGATCGCGGCGTTGTGCTTTTGAGTCTCGACGCGCTGCATGTCGGCCTTCTGTTCGGGTTTGAGCTTGTCGCCCGCCTTGGCGATCGACTCATCGACCGCCTGGTCGATGCAGGCGACGTACTCGTTGACCGCCTTGTTGTACGCGGCGACGGCTTTCTGCCCGGCGAGCATGTCCTGCAACGTGGCGGTCGCGCCGTCCGGGAGCTTGTCGGGAGGCGCCGGGTAGGGGCAGTCGGCGTGAGCCGCGGCGGCGGCGAGTGCGGTGGCGGCGAGGGCGAGCAATGCTTTCATACGTTGTTTTCCCGGACGGATTGAGGAAGGTGGCTATCTTAAGAGGCGCTCAGCCCCGGCGGCTACTGCCGGGCGCGGAAGCAGCCGCGCGCGTGATCGTCCACGACCCCCACCGCCTGCAGGTAGGCATAGACGATCGTCGTGCCGACGAAGCGGAATCCGCGCCGCCTGAGATCCTTCGAGATCCGGTCGCTCAGGGCCGAGCGCGCCGGGAGCTTGCCGCCGCTGCGCCGCCTGACGACCGCCCTGCCGCCGACGAATGCCCACAGGTAGCGATCGAAGGAGCCGAATTCGCGCTGCACGGCGAGGAATGCGCGCGCATTGCCGACCGTGGCGGCGATCTTCAGTCGGTTGCGCACGATGCCGGGATCGCGCAGCAGTGCGGCGCGGCGCCGCGCGTCGAAGCGCGCCACCCGGCACGGGTCGAAGCGGGCGAACGCCCTGCGGTAG
Organism: Steroidobacteraceae bacterium; assembly: GCA_035523985.1. Classification (GTDB taxonomy): domain Bacteria; phylum Pseudomonadota; class Gammaproteobacteria; order Steroidobacterales; family Steroidobacteraceae; genus 13-2-20CM-66-19. The sequence continues at coordinate 10,593 of DATKPR010000031.1, forward strand.
CCGGCGCGCTTGCGCAGGATGGTCGCCCAGGAAAGCCCCGCCTGCGCCCCTTCGAGGATCAGCATCTCGAAGAGCCGGCGATCCTCGTGCACCGGCCGCCCCCACTCCTCGTCGTGGTAGCGCTGCATGTCGGCTTCGGCGCCGTGCGCCCAGCGGCAGCG